>DAOUAZ010000050.1:0-19773 GCA_034432975.1 Anaerolineales bacterium
CGTCCCGCCTGAAAGCGGAACTCCGTTACGAAGCGCCGGCCCACCCCTCGGTCTCCTCATCCGCCCCAGGTCCGGAGAATCAATTCCCGCATCTCTACGGCCCCTTGAACATGGACGCCGTTCTCGAAGTGGTTGATTTCACCCCCGGCGCGGACGGCCTCTTCAGCCTGCCCTGAACGTTCTGGTTTTCCAGTTTCCTGGTTGTCCGGTTCTCCGGTTTTCCAGCGTTCGAGCATTTGCAGCTTCTCAATATTTTGGGGAGAGAAGCACCGTCCCGAAGGTTTGAACGGCTCAACCAGGTTTTTCAAGCAAACCTTCGGGACGTTTCCCCATTTTTTTGAGAAGATACGAGCATTTCGACATCCGAATAACGACTATCGAGCATCTATGTTCTCCTTCTTCCTCTGGTATCTCACCATTTCCCTGCTCGGCCTGCTGACCTTCCCGCTGGCCTGGCGACTGTTCCCGGCCCTGGCCGACCGGGGCTATAGTTTCAGCCGCGCGCTCGGCCTGCTCTTGTGGGCTTTCATCTTCTGGCTGGCGGTTTCCTTCGGCCTGATTCGCAACGACAGCGGCGGGATTCTGCTGGCATTGGTGGTGCTGGCCGGGGTTTCCGCATGGGCAATAGGAAAGGTGAAAGATGAAATAGCAAAAGATGAAAGAGAAGAAGGTCAACCAACATCTTTCATCTTTCATCTTTCCTCCTTGAAATCCTGGTTCAAAGCCAACCGCGCCCTCGTCATCACCGTCGAAATCCTGTTCCTGGCCGCCTTCGCCTTCATGGCCTTTGCGCGCGCCAACAATCCCGAAAACATCGGCACCGAAAAGCCGATGGAACTGGCCTTCATCAACGCCATCCTGCGCTCGCCGACCTTCCCGCCACACGACCCCTGGCTATCGGGCTATGCCATTTCATACTACTACTTCGGCTATGTCATGGCCGCCATGCTGGCAAAATTCACATTCACCAGTGGGAGCGTGGCCTTCAACCTGATGCTCGCCCTGGTCTTTGCCTTGAGCGCGCTGGGCGCATTCGGCCTGCTCTACAACCTGCTGGCCGCTTACTGGAAAAAGTCCGCGCCCGAAAAGCCGCTTCTGGCGCTCGCCTCGCTGCTGGGGCCGTTCTCCCTGCTCATCCTCAGCAATGTGCAGGGATTTCTCGAATTCCTGCACGCGCGCGGAATCGGCTGGACGGGTCAGCCCGGCGACTCGAACCTGTGGACAACGCTCGGCGGACTGGCGCGGCCCAATCTCTGGGCCTACAACTTCTGGACCTGGCTCGACATCAAAGACCTGCGCGAAATTCCATCCTTGACCGGCGAGCCGCGCTTCTGGTTCTGGTGGCGCGCCTCGCGCGTGGTGCAGGATTACGACCTGATGGGCAACTTCGTCGAGGTCATCGACGAGTTCCCCTTCTTCTCCTACCTGCTCGGCGACCTGCACCCGCACGTTCTCGCCATGCCCTTTGGCCTGCTGGCGGCGGGACTGGCCCTCAACCTGTTCCTGGGCGGCTGGCAGGGAGAAGTCAACCTGAAATGGTTCAAACTGCCCCTCCGCGCCGAGGGATTCATCACCCTGGCAATTGTGCTGGGCGGGCTGGCCTTCCTCAACACCTGGGATTTTCCCATCTACCTGGCGGTTGCGGCAGGCGCATTGATTCTCTCGCTGGCGCAGGAACGCGGCTGGGGCTGGAATTTGCTCGAAGACTTCCTGAAATTCTCCATCCCGCTGGGGATTGCCAGCATCGCGCTGTACCTGCCCTTTTACGTGACCTTCTCCTCGCAGGCAGGCGGCATCCTGCCCAATGTCATCTTCCCGACGCGCGGCGCGCATCTGTGGGTCATGTTCGGGACGCTGTTCGCGCCGCTCTTCCTGTTCCTGATTCACGCTGCCAAAAGCCGCGCCGCCAACTGGAAAACCGGTTTCTTGCTGGCGGCCGGATTCACTGCCCTGCTTTCGCTGTTCTCATTGGGAATCACCGTGATTGCGGCGCAAACCGATGCCGGGCGGGCGCTTATCAGTTCACAGGGCGTCAGTTCGCTCGGCAATGTGCTGGGCGAGGCCTTCGCGCGGCGATTGGCTTTTGGCGGCGGCCTGCTGACGCTGGTGCTGCTCATCGGGACGGCGATTGCTCATTTAGCGGTCAGGCAGGAGCCAGCCGAGTCTGATTCCAACCGCAACCCGCTCCCGTTTGCGTGGATGTTCATCCTGTTCGGCGGCCTGCTCGTCCTCGCCCCCGAATTCGTCTACCTGCGCGACCAGTTCGGGACGCGCATGAATACCATCTTCAAATTTTATTACCAGGCCTGGGCGCTGTGGTCGATTGCGGCGGCCTTTGGCGCGGTGGTACTACTGCGCGAGGCGCGCGGACTGCGGCTGGCCGTCGGCGGCGTCATCCTGGCAGTGACGCTAATGGTGGGGTTGGCCTATCCCATCCTGTCGCTGCCCAACAAGACGAACAACTTCAATGCCAGCAATCCGGCGGCGCGCACGCTCGACAGCGCGGCTTACCTGATGAATTATCATCCCGATGACTACATGGCGATTCAGTATATGCAAACCCTGCCGCTGGGCGTGGTGGCCGAGGCGGTCGGCGGCAGTTACAGCGAGTTCGCGCGGGTTGCCACCCACACCGGCCACCCCAACGTGTTGAACTGGCCGGGACACGAAGGACAGTGGCGCGGCGGGTACAAGGAACAAGGCACGCGCGGAGACGACATCGCAGCCCTCTACCAGACGACCGACTGGGAAACCGCGCGCGCCATCATCACGCAATATAATATCCGCTATGTCTATATCGGCGAGTTGGAACGTCGCTCTTATATGGTGTCCGAAGAAAAGTTCGGCATCTTCCTGCGCGAAATCTACCGCCAGGGGCAGGTGGTGATTTATGAAGTGCCATGATGAGTGATGAATGATAAATTTCGAGTACCGAAGGTAAAATCACGATGCACAAAGAGATTCCGCCGAATAAGGTAAAATCAGCCACGTTAAATCTGTGGATTTCCCAAATCGTGGAAGCCATTCACCAACACATTGACCACGATTACGGGAAAGACGGGAGTGGGACAGCGCGGCTGCCAGTGCTGGCAATTTATTCGGTTTACCGCCTTCTTATCCCCGAAATCAAAAGATACGATGGTAAAATCCTCGCCCCACTCGAAGCGCATACCAGCCCAGATTCGCGCGCGAGAGCCTTTGGCGACATTGAAATAAACAACCCTGACCAGTCCTGTTTCGAGGCGGTCGAAATAAAACATGAAAAGCCGATTACGCCTGTCATGGTGAAAACAGCTTACAGGAAAATCAAGAACTCAAATGTCGAGCGGTATTACATCCTGACGACCTACGAACCTAACACGCAAGACCCAGACGCCGTGATGCGCGAAATCGAACAATACGCAGCCCTGAACCGCTGCCAGATACTCATCAACGGAGTCATCCCATCACTCAACTACTACCTGCGCATGATAGACAATCCCAGCAAGATAATTGAAGTTTACACGCAAATTTTGAAAGCAGAACACCGGCGCCCCAACGGTATCAAACGAGAACACCTGGAAGTCTGGCAGCAAATTTGCCGGAATGTCTTGGGCATGGAGCAAAGCAATGAAACCATTTGAAACATCCCGTCAACTCCAATTCTGGCTCTACGCCCTGGCCTTCGCGCTGGCGCTGACCCTGCGCCTGCTGCGCCTGGATGCCTGGCCGCTGACCGATGAAGAAGCCCGCTGGGCCATGCAATCCTTCGACCTGGCAAAGGGTCTGCGCCCCGAAATCGGCCCGCAGCCCGGCTACGTGCTGTTGACCTCGCTCGCTTTTTTCGTCTTGCAGGCCGGTGAATTCACGGCGCGGCTCGTCCCTGCCCTGTTTGGCGCGGCGCTCGTGCTAGCCCCCTGCTTCTTCCGCGACCGGCTGGGCGAGAAAGCCGCCCTCGTGCTGGCCTTCCTGCTGGCCTTCGACCCCGGTTTCCTGGCGATGTCGAAACTGGCGGGCAGCCCCATCCTCGCTGTCAGCGCGCTGGTTCTGGCCTGGGGCGCATGGAGAAATGGAAAGACCCGCGCCGCCGGGATGCTGGCCGGCCTGTCCCTGCTGGGCGGGCCGCAGTTGTGGCCGGGACTGATTGGCCTGGCCGTTGCGTGGGGGTTATCCACCCGCGTCGTCCCCAACCTGGCAATCATCCGGTTCGAGCGCGGCGAACTCTCCCGCGCCCTGATTTACGCCGCCGGGACCTTCCTGGTAGTTGGCAGCCTGTTCCTGCTCGCGCCGGGCGGCCTGGGCGCGGGGCTGCAGTCGTTGGCGGCTTATTTCGGCAGTTGGGTTGACTTCAACAATACCGCCCTGCCCTACTTTGGGGATTTCGTGCCTGCCCGGCGTCTGCTGATTGCGCTCCTCGTCTATCAATTCCCGGCGCTCCTCCTGGCCGCCGTCTCGCTGGTTCGCGGCATCATTGACCGTGACGACCTGACGATTGCCCTGGGATTGTGGCTGCTGGCCGCGCTGGCGCTTGCCCTGGCCAACCCCGGGCGGCAAGTGTTCGACCTGGCCTGGGCGCTGCTCCCGCTGTGGACATTGGCCGCGCTGGAAGCAGCCCGGCATCTCAACCCCATCCAGGGTGAAACCTGGGAAACGCTCGGCATGATGGCCTTCACCATCCTCATCCTCGTGTTTGCAGGCCTGAATTTCACCGGCCTTTCCCTGAACACATTTGCTCCTGAACAAGTGCAACCGCGCTTGCTGCTGCTAGGCACATCGCTGATTTTGCTGGCCTTGAGCATCTTCCTCGTGGCCTATGGCTGGTCAGTTTCCGTCGCTGCGCAGGGCAGCGTGTGGGGCGGGTTGGTCATCCTGCTCGTCTGGAATTTAGCCACTGCTATGGCCGCGGGCGGACTGCGCATCTACCAGACCGCCGAAATGTGGCCGCCGGGTCTGCCCGCCCGCTATTCCGGCTATCTTGCCACGCAACTGCGCGAAATCGAACGTTGGAAACTGCAACCAGCCCAGCCGCTGACCATTACCGTCTCCGGCATCGACTCCCCTGCCCTGCGCTGGACGCTGCGTGACTGGAGCGTCACCTACACCAACGCTGTTGCGCTGACCGAAAACCCGGAAGTGCTGATTGTACCGGCAGCCACCGACCCCGCTGGGGAGCGCGGGGCAAGCAGCCCCGAACTCCAGGCCAACTACCGTGGTCAGGATTTCATCTGGCGCGCCCAGGCTTACTGGGATGAATTCCAAGCCGCCGACTGGCTGCGATGGATATTCCATCACCAGGCCACCGAAGGACAGGAAGCGTTTATCCTGTGGGTGCGAGGCGACTTGTTCATTGACTCGCAAAACCAGATTCCGTAACGCGGAATTTATTCCGCAGCCAATAGACGATAAATCCGGACGGCAAGCCGTCCGACTCCATAATCTCTGAAAGGTTGCATTTTTCCATGCCCCTTCCTTCCATCATCGCCATCGACGGGCCTGCCGCGTCGGGCAAATCTACGCTAGGGTTCCGCCTGGCGGAAGTTCTTGGTTATTTATATTTCGACACCGGTTTGATGTATCGCGCCGTCACCTGGCTGGCCCTCAACCAGGGCATTGATGTCAACGACGAGTCCGCTGTCACCCGACTGGCAGAAGACGTTCCCATCGAAGTGACCGCGCCCTCGCTGGAAGACGGCCGGGCCTGCGACGTGGTCGTGGATGGACACGACATTACCTGGGAGATTCGCAAACCCGAAGTGGATGCCAACGTCTCGGTCGTTTCGGCCTATCCGGGCGTGCGCAAAGCGCTCAGCACCCAGCAGCGCCGGATTGGGATGCGCGGGCGGGTGGTGATGGTGGGACGCGATATCGGTACGGTCGTCTTGCCCGAAGCCGACTTGAAAATCTACCTGGATGCTTCGCCTGAAGAACGCGCCAACCGCCGTCACAGGGAAATCATAGGGCGCGGAGGCCGCGCCAATTACGCGGATGTGCTGGGGAAAGTCCGCGACCGCGACCGGATTGACTCGACCCGCGCGGTTGCCCCGCTCAAACCCGCCGCTGACGCGGTGATTCTCGATTCTGACGCGCTCGACGCCGACGATGTTTTCGAAAAAGCCTGTGATTTGTGCAAAGCATGAACGCGCCTTACCGTGTCCCGTTCCGCAACCGTATCAGCCGCGCCCTGCTGCGCCCGGTCTTTCGCGGTCTGTTCCACCTGCTGGCGCGCGTCAGTATCCAGGGCGTCGAAAATGTCCCTTATGGTAAACCCTACATCGCCGTCATCAACCACATCTCGACCTTCGACCCGCCCTTGGCGCTGGCCTTCTGGCCGGAAGATATCGAAGCCCTGGGCGCTTCGGATATTTGGGAGCGCGCCGGCTTTGGGCAAAACCTGCTGGTGCGGCTGTTCGGCGCGACGCCCGTCCGGCGCGGCGAGTATGACCGCCGGGCGCTGGAGCGGGTGGCGCATGTCCTGAAATCCGGCTACCCGCTCTTGATGTCGCCCGAAGGCGGGCGGACGCATTCGGTCGCCATGCGGCAGGCCAAACCAGGATTGGCTTTCCTGGTCGAGATGACGAATATGCCGGTCGTCCCCGTGGGAATCACCGGCACGACGGATGATTTCTTCAAAAAAGCCATACGCGGCCTGCGCCCCCCACTGACGATGACCATCGGTAAACCGATTACCCTGCCGCCCGTGGATGGCCGGGGCGAGGCGCGGCGCGAATGCCGCCAGCGCAACACCGACCTGGTGATGTCACATATTGCCGGGCTGCTGCCGGAGGAGTATCGCGGGTATTACGCTGAAACAGCAATCGCGCCTGATTAGGCGCGATTTTTTTGGAGTCCAGCGGCTTGCCGCTGAATTTGCAGAAGCGAGAATACGGCAGCAAGCTGCCACACTCCAAAATATCACGGATTGAGGAAAATCGGGAGGCTGTAGAGGTAGGCCAGGCCGCTGATGCGGTCGTCAGATTGGCGCAGGACGAGGCGGGTGGGGGTGCGTTCTGATACCTGGTAAGGGATGGAGGTCGTGAAACTCTGGAATTTGCCGTCGGCGGGGGCGAGTTGCAGCAAGCGCGAGCCAACGATGCGGCCTTGTTCGTCGAACAGTTCGATGATGAGCGGGGTGTCGTTAATCGGGTTGATTTCGCCTTCGAGGTTGAGCGCGCCGCCCGTAATTTCGGCTTCGCGCTTGAGCCGCAGGCCAACCCGGTCCTGGGCAGGGTAGGGCGGGTTGAACTGGTTTTCCCCGGCGGAGAATAACATCAGCCGCACCGAGTTGTAGGCCAGAATGTTCCCTTTGGCGTCGTATGTGCTGATTTGCAGACGCGCCATTTCAGCGGCGCCTTTCAGTTCAAAAGTCACTTTTTCATCGACGCGGGTGAAGTAGCCGACGTTCGAATTTGTGCGAAAGACTTTGCGGTACAGTTCGCGCCCGTCTTCGCCAATCAGTTCGACGCGGGTCAGGCCGGCATAGTTGGGGTCGATGTGGGCAACGAATTGGATAGGCGAGATGACTTTGGAGAGCGGCCCCGGCGAGACGATGCGCAGCTGGATTTTGGTGACGACATCCAGCGTGGGGGTCAGGGTAATGGTGGGAGTCGGCGAGGGGGTCCAGGTTCTGCGCCAGCGGGAGGTGGGAGACGGCGTGAGCGGGACGGGCGTGGGAGTAAACTCTTCCACGCTGAGGGTGGGGGTAAATGATGGAGTGAGGGTCGGTCCGTTCAACGGGACAAAGGTGACAGTGGGGAGGCTCTCCGCTTGGGCAGGGGCCGGGGTCTCTGGCGCGGGGGAAGGTTCGAGCGTGGGCAAAGGCACTGCGGCGGCTTGTTCCAAACGGGTACAGCCGAGCAGGGCCAAAATCAAGAGGAGCGGCATGAATTTTCGCATGGCGGCAGGGGCATTCCCACAAGACCGTCCCGAAGGTTTTGGGGAAATTTCGTGGCTTTCCAAAAACCTTCGGGACGTTTGGGTCACAGGCCGTAAATTTCGGTGTATTTCTTTTGCAGATAGCGCATGTAGGGCGCGGAGTCGATTTTGGAGCCAGTGACGCGCTGGACGAGTTCCTGCGGTTCGTATTTGCGCCCGTACTGGTGGATTTTGACGCGCAGCCAGGAGAGCAGGGCCGAGAAGTCGCCCGCGCGAATTTCGTCTTCGAGGTCGGGGTGGATGGCGTTGAACTTGTCCCAGAGTTGGGCCGAGATGATGTTGCCGAGGGCGTAGGTGGAGAAATAGCCAATCATGCCGCCCGACCAGTGAACATCTTGCAGGACGCCGAGCGCGTGATTGGGCGGGACGACGCCCAGGTAATCTTGCATTTTCGCGTTCCAGATTTCGGGCAGGTCCTTGATGGCGGCTTTGCCTTCGAGCATGTCGATTTCGAGTTCGAGGCGCAGCATGATGTGCAGGTTGTAGGTGGCCTCATCGGCTTCGACGCGGATGTAGGATGGCTGGACTTTGTTGATGCCGCGATAGAACTGGTCGAGGCTGACATTGCCAAGTTGGGAGGGGAAGCGCGCCTGGAGTTTGGGGTAGAAGTGCTGCCAGAAGGCGCGCGAGCGGCCCACCAGGTTTTCCCACATGCGGCTCTGGGATTCATGGATGCCGAGCGAGGCGCCGTTTTCGAGCGGGGTGCGGCTCCAAACGCTGCCGATTCCCTGTTCGTAGAGGGCATGGCCGGTTTCGTGCATGGTGCCAAAGAGCAGGGCAAAGGGCAGGTCGGGAACCCAGCGCGAGGTGATGCGCACGTCGTTGTGGCCGAAGGAGGTGCAGAAGGGGTGGACGGTGGGGTCCTGTCGCCCGCGTTTGAAGTCGTAACCGAAGGCGGTGGCGACTTCGTTGCTGAAGTCCCACATGGTCTTTTCGTCATAAGCAACGTGCATAAACGAGTCATCGACTTGCGGGCGCTGGCTGATGGCGCGAATCAGTTCGACCTGCTGCGGGCGCAAGGCCTCGAAGATGGCCTTGACATCGGCGGTCTTCATGCCGGGTTCAAAGTTGTCGAGCAGGGTGTCGTAAGGATGGTCGGCGGGCGGGAAGAAGGTGATGTAACGCTGGACGAGTTCGAGGATTTTTTCGAGATGTGGCTGGAAGAGGGGGAATTCGCTTTTGGCGCGGGCTTCGGCCCAGGCCTGGTGCGCCATGGCGGTGACCTGCGCCTGCTCGACGATGAAATCGGCGGAGACGCGGGTGGCCTGGTCGTAGTCTTTGGCAGTGACTTTGATGAGGCGATATTCTTCCGAGTCAGGGTCGAGACCGGGCATTTCTTTTTTCAGCTCTTCGAGCAGTTTGCCAACTTCATCGGAAGTAAATTTTTCGTGGGCGATTTTTCCGAGCGTGCCGAGCATGTTGCCGTGTTCTTCGGCGGCGCCCTGCGGCATGTAGACCTGCTGGTCCCAGCCGATGAGGGCGGCGGCGTGGTTGAGGTCGGCAATTTCGGCCAGGCGGGCTTTGAGTTGATTGCAGGTTTCGTTCATCGAGGTCTCCGGGGTAGTTTTGCATCGAATAACATGGGTGGGGCGAAGATGGTTAGATTTTACCCTATCTTGGAGTATTAGATAATAGTCGAAGTGAAAGATGTTCGGTGGAAGGACGATGCTCCCAATACCGCCCTTCGACTGCGCTGGAAACCGCTCCGCTCAGGGCTGGGGTTTGAGCGTGAGGTACCAATTGAGTTGGACTTCATCGGCAACGGCAGGGACATCACGGTAGGCGTAGCGGCGGATGTCCCCGAGTACACATCCCTGCGAGGCATAGAAGCGGCAGGCTTCGATGTTGACGTTTTGGGTCTCGATTTTCATTATCGTACAACCGCGCTGGCGCGACCAACCGGCGGCGTAAGCGAACAGGGCTTTGCCAATGCCCCTGCCGCGTTGGGCCGGGCTGACACGGATGTCCCACAAGACGGACATATCGTGGCGGCCTTCGAGCATGTTGACGCCGTTGGTGTTCCAGGCGACGGCGGCGGCTCCCAAAGGGACATCGTCTTCGACGGCCAAGAAAAATCCCCAGTTGGCCGTGTTGAACTCCGCCAGCCAAAGCCGGGGCGGGCCGAAGGTATCGTAGTCTTTGATGTAAGGCCTGGCGACGACTTGCGGGGTCAGTTGAACCCCGCCCAGGCCGTTTGCCGGGGTGGAGACGGCCAGGGTTTCGCACACTTTGAAGGCGATGGAAACTGATTCGTAGTCCGTAATCCGTTCGGGGGTGATTTCGAGAATGTGCATGGGTTTATCCGCTACTCTTCGCCAACCTGCGCGAATTTAATCGGCAGGCAAATTCTACTCGTACCGCAGTGCTTCGACCGGTTCGAGGCTGGCGGCGCGGTTGGCAGGATAAATGCCGAAGAACAGGCCGATAATGGTGGAGGTGATGGTCGCCAGCAGGATGGCGTCCAGGCCAACCGCCGGGGTGAAGGCGTTGCCGGTGGCGGTTGCAACCTGCCCGACGATGTAGGCAATCACCCAGCCGAGCAGGATGCCAATCAGGCCGCCAATCAGGCTGAGCAGGGAGGATTCGGTCAGGAATTGGATGAGGATATCCCTCTTGCGCGCGCCGAGGGCTTTGCGCAGGCCGATTTCGCGCGTGCGTTCCGAGACCGAGACCAGCATGATGTTCATAATGCCGATTCCACCCACCAACAGGGAAATGGCGGCAATGCCGCCCAGGAAGGTGGTGAAGACGCCCAGCACGGTCTGTACCGTTTGCAGGAAGTCCTGCTGGGAGAGGATGGTAAAGTCATCCGCGCCGACCTCGGTGCGATGGCGGGCGCGCAGGATGTTGGCGATTTCGTCAGTCGCCAGCGGCACATCCTGGGCGGAGGCGGCCTGGACGAAGATAAGGTCAACCCGGTCGATGGTGGAACGGCGGATGATGCGGGTGCGGGCAGTGGTCATCGGGATAAAAACGACATTGTCCTCGGAGCCAAACGAGCCGCCGCCTTTTTCTTCCATGACGCCAATCACGCGGAAAGGCTGGCCCTCGATACGAACGGTCTCGCCTGCCAGCCCCTCGCGGCGGCCAAAGAGTTTTTCGGCCACTTCCACGCCGAGCAGGGCCACCGAGGCGCGTCCCAGCAGGTGTTCCTGGTTGATTTCTTCGCCTTCGGCCACCCTGAAATTGCGCACCCCGAAGTAGTCAGGCGTTACGCCTCCCAGGGTTGTGCGCGTCTGTTCACCGCCCGCGGCAACATTGATGTTATTGCCCTGGATGAAGGGAGCAACAGCGGCGACGTGCGGCGCGAGGAAGGGGTCGGCAATCGCTTCGGCATCCTGGATGGTGAGCGGGCGGACATTACGCAGGTTGGCCTGCTCGTTGCCCGAAAATACGAACAGAAGATTCGTGCCGATGCCACTGATGGCGCCGGTAATCGAATCCTGCGCGCCGCGCCCAATTGCCAGCATGGCAATCACCGCCGCCACGCCAATCACGATGCCCAGGATGGTGAGGCCGGAGCGCAATTTATTCGAGTTGAGGCTTTCGAGGGCTTCGATGAATGCCTGCAAAAGCGTCATACGGCCTCCGTATCCATCACGCCATCGCGGATGCGTATGACGCGCTGGGTCTGGGCGGCTACCTTGGGGTCGTGGGTGACGATAATCAGCGTGGTGCCAAGTTCGCGGTTGAGGTTGAACAATAAATCCATGATTTCCTGGCCCACTTTGGAATCGAGGTTGCCGGTTGGTTCGTCGGCCATGATGATGGCCGGGTTGTTGACCAGCGCGCGCGCAATGGCGACGCGCTGCTGCTGGCCGCCTGAAAGTTCGGTCGGCTTGTGAGTTATTCGGTCTTCGAGGCCGACCGAAATCAGCGATTGGCGGGCTTTTTCCTTGCGCCCGCTGGCGAGGCCGGCATAGCGCAGGGGCAATTCCACGTTGGCAAGGGCGGTCTGCCGTCCCAACAGGTTGAACGACTGGAAGATGAAACCCACCTTGCGGTTGCGAATCTCGGCCAGTTGGTCGTCGCGCAGGTTGGAGACTTCTTCCCCATCGAGAAGGTAGCTGCCGCTGGTGGGATGGTCGAGACAGCCGAGGATGTTCATCAGGGTCGATTTTCCCGACCCGGATGGCCCCATAATCGAAACAACTTCACCTTTGAAAATTTGCAGGGAAAGCCCGCGCAGGGCATGGACTTCCACATCGCCCATCTTGTAGACTTTGGTCAGGTTTTCGGCGCGGACCACTGGCTCATTCATCAGTTGCCTCCGGGTCGTCCACCGCCCATTGGGCCGCCAAAGGTGGTGGGAGGGTTGAGGACAATCAGGTCGCCCACGTTCAAGTCACCGTTGATGACTTCTGAAACCGTATCGGAGGTGGCGCCCAGGCGAATTTTGACCATTTCAGGCAGGCCGTTTTTGAGAACGTACACCACGCGCTGTCCATCGACAACGCGCACGGCGCGGTTCGGCACCACCAAAACATCTTTCACTTCCCTGACGAGGATATTCACGGCAGCCGTCATGCCCGGACGGACAAATTCATCGGGGTTGGTCAATTCCACCGTTACGGTAAAGTTGACCGCGCCTTGCACAACCGACCCCGCCCGGCCCACTTCGACCACCACGCCTTCATACGCCTTTCCCAGGGCAGCGTCGAAACTCATCGTCACGGGCTGCCCAACCTGGATGCTGTTGATATCGATTTCCGAAACCTGCACATCGACCAGCAGGCGCGAAAGGTCATCCAACCGGAAGGCAACTTTCCCAGGAGAAACCTGGTCGCCAACCAGCGGCTCGGAGGTAGTAATCACGCCGTCGAAAGGAGCAGTGATGTGAACCTGGTTGAGGGTGGCCTGCGCAGCGGTGATGCGCGCTTCCAAAGCGGCCACGTCCAACGGGTCAGGGCCGTCTTTAATGCGTTCCAGGCTCCGTTTGGCCTCTTCCAATTGCGCGGTAGCGACATCCAGCGCGGTTTTACGCTGGGCAACTTCCAGTTCGTCAGGCCGCCCGGTGACATAATTCAATTGGGCGGTTAGCTGGTCGACCCGCATTTCCGCCGCAGTAAGATTGGCAAGCCCCTGGGCTTTGCGCGGGTTGCCGTCGTTGAGATTCTCGACCAGTTTATAGAACCGGCGCGCCAGGGTCAATTGCTGCTTTGCCAGGTCGAGTTCCGCTTTGGTATTCTCGATGAAAGAGTCGCTCGCCCGTTGGAAGTTGATTCCATCGTAACGGGTCTTGGCGTCATCATAGGTTTTTTGCGCCGCGACAACCGCCTGCTCGGCCTGGGCGCGCGCTACGTTGGATGCCCGCAAATCTTCGAGAGAACGCTGGGCGCTGAGCAGGTCGCTCTGGGCCAGGATGATGTTCTGGGATACGGAAGCCATATCCAGACTGGCGAGTTTATCACCTGCTGAAACCGAATCCCCCGCTTTGACGCTGACGCTGTCGACCGTCCCGGTCGTCTGCCAGGACAGTTGCGCGCTTTGGCGGGCGCGCACCGTGCCGGTTGCCCCCACAACCGCCAGCAGGTCGCCTTTTTCAGCCACAACGGTCTGGTACTGGCCTTCGGCGTTCCTGGCGTTCTGGTTGAGGTAGTAGGCGACCCCCAGGCCCGCCAAAACAAGAATACCAATCATAAACAAAATGTTTTTGCCCTTCATGGAACCTCCAATTTTTGCCAGTTTACAGAGATGGCACTCTCGAATCCTGTCAGGTCATTATCCCCTGGCTGTTTCTTGCTTCCAGCCGCCTTCTTGGGAGTTTACATATTTTTTGGGTAAACATTGTAATCTACGCTCCTCGCGCGGCAAAGTTCCCAGGCGGGCAGGTTTATGCAACTCTAACGCGCTGAAAGGTGATGAATGTCGTCTGGTTTGGTGACATAAGTTGCTGTGATGTATAAACTGCCTTGATTATCATTAACGAATAACCCGGGAGGATTATTCGCCCTTTGGAAGGAGCATGGCATGTACGAAATCCTGCGCAAGGAAGTGTTGAGCGAGACGGTTAAACTGATGATTGTGGAAGCGCCGCTGGTGGCCCGCAAGGCCCAGGCAGGCCAGTTTGTCATCGTGCGTAATGATGAAAAAGGGGAACGGATTCCGCTGACGATTGCCGATTACGACCCCGGACAAGGCACAATTACCATCATCTTTCAGGAAGTCGGCAAATCGACCGCCCAAATGGGTTTGTTCGAAGTTGGGAACTCGTTTGCCAATGTCGTTGGCCCGCTGGGACACGCCACCGAAATCGAAAACTATGGAACGGTCGTGATGGTCGGCGGCGGCGTGGGCATTGCGCCCATCTTCCCCATCACGCGCGCGCTCAAACAGGCCGGCAACCATGTCATCTCCATCATCGGAGCGCGCAACGAGTCACTGCTGTTTTGGGAAGAGCGGATGCGCGAATTCTCCGACGAGTTGATTGTCTGCACCGACGACGGCTCGCGCGGACGAAAAGCGATGGTCACGGAGCCGCTCAAGGAAATCCTACAGGAGAACTCCGAGATTGCCAAAGTCTGGGCGATTGGCCCGGCCATTATGATGAAGTTCGTCTCGGCTGCCACCCAGCCCTTCGACGTTCCGACCATCGTCAGCCTGAACACCATCATGATCGACGGAACCGGCATGTGCGGCGGCTGCCGGGTGACGTTCGGCGACGGCGGGGCGCAGTTCGTCTGCGTCGACGGGCCGGAGTTCGACGCCCACAAAGTCGATTGGAACCTGCTGCTGGAGCGGATGTCGTTCTACCGCGCCGATGAAAAACGCGCCCTCGAACAGTGGAAAAACCACCAGTGCCGGCTGGATAAAGCCGCCGATTCTGTAGAAAGGCAGTCTGCGCATGGCTAAAATCATCCCCACCCGCACCCCAATGCGCGAACAGGAACCCGAAGTTCGCGCCCACAATTACGAAGAAGTGACCTACGGCTACGGCATCGAAGAAGCCCTGGCCGAGGCGGCCCGCTGTCTCGATTGCGCCAAGCCAACCTGTATGCCGGGCTGCCCGGTCAAAATCGATATTCCGGGATTCATCCGCCATATCAACGAGGGCAATTATCAGGCAGCGGTCGACCTGATTAAGCAAACCAACGCCCTGCCGGCCATCACCGGGCGGGTCTGTCCGCAGGAAACCCAGTGCGAAGGTGTGTGCGTGCTGACCAAAAAATATGAGCCGGTCGCCATTGGCCGCCTGGAGCGCTTCGTGGCCGATTGGGAAGCCCGGCAAGGCCCGCCACCCGCCCATGAACTGCCTCAACCGACCGGCAAAAAAGTGGCTGTCGCCGGTTCTGGCCCGGCAGGTCTCACCGTCGCCGCCGACCTGGCGCGGATGGGACACAAAGTCACCATTTTCGAGGCCCTGCACGAGGCGGGCGGGGTGCTGGTGTACGGCATCCCGGAATTCCGCCTGCCCAAAGAGATTGTCAGGCGCGAGGTCGATTACGTCCGCGCGCTGGGGGTCGAGGTCGTCAAAGACTTCATCGTCGGCAACACCGCCACCGTCGACGAGCTGCTGCAAGACTTCGACGCCGTCTTCCTTGGAACCGGCGCCGGCCTGCCCTGGTTCCTGGGCATCCCCGGCGAAAACCTGGGAGGCGTCTATTCCTCCAACGAATACCTGACGCGCGCCAACCTGATGCGCGCCTACCGCTTCCCGGAATATGACACGCCCATCGCCATCGGGGAGCGGGTCGTCACCATCGGCGGCGGGAACACGGCCATGGACGCCGCCCGCACCGCCCTGCGCCTGGGCGCGAAAGAATCCATCATCGTCTACCGCCGCTCGCGCGCCGAAATGCCTGCCCGCGCCGAAGAAATCCACCACGCCGAGCAGGAAGGCGTCAAATTCTACTTCCTGACCACCCCGGTCGCCTTCCACGGCGAAAACGGGCGCGTGGCCTCGCTGGAATGCCTGGAGAACCAACTCGGCGAGCCGGACGCTTCGGGCCGCCGCCGCCCGGTGCCGGTCCCTGATTCCAACTTCCACATCCACGCCGATGTGATGGTCATCGCCATCGGGCAGAGTCCCAGCCCCATCATCGCCAAGACCACCCCCGAACTCTCGACCGCCAAGAACGGCACCGTGGTGGTCAGCCAGGAGTCGATGAAAACTTCCAAGCGCGGCGTCTTCGCCGGGGGCGACATCATCACCGGCGGGGCGACCGTCATCCTGGCAATGGGACAGGCCAAAACCGCCGCCGCCGCCATCGACGAGTACCTGCGCGCGGGCGAGTGGTAAACGCGCTTGCGCAAACAAGGTCCTGAAGGCTGCCCAAACCCTCCGGGGCGGTGTTTATTCCTACCAGATTGTTTCTACGTCATACTTCTGGATTTCGGGGTCGACGGTCAACAAGGGCAGGTTTTCCAGCTGACTTTGGGCGACCAACACCCGGTCGAAAGGGTCATCGTGATAGCGGGGCAAGCCATAGACTTGCCCCGCATGACTGATTTGCACCAGCAAAGGCTGGAAATGATTGGCTTCGAGCCGCCTGGCAATATAGTCAGCGGGTTCCTCTGGCAGGATGAGTTTGCCGCGCGCGGCTTTAATTGCAATTTCCCAGGCGCTGGCGGCGGAAAAATAAATTTCATTGCGGCCATCCGCAATCAGTTCGCGGACATAGGCCGAAAGCCGCCCATCGTCCATATTCCACCACAGGAACGTATGCGTATCCAGCAAGGCTTTCACAGTTCGAACTCCGGCAGGGGCGCGTCGAAATCCGGCTGGATGATGACCTTTAGACTAAATCAAGAGGCCGCCCATCCACCGGGATGCAAACAGGCTGAATGGAAAACATTAGGACACGTAACACACGGAGAAACACGGAAAAAGACGTTTTGGCAAGGCACTTTCCGTGAGATTCCGCGAATTCCGTGTGTCACCTGCGCTGCGCGCAGGCGCAAGTGTCCGTGTACAAGATTTGTGTTTACCATTTTTGTGACCGTTACAGAAAATAAAAAAACTTGGCGGTCTTTGCGGCTTTGCGTGAAAAATTTTTAGCGCAATCAGACTCGAAATCTTTATCTCGAATTCACGTCAGGAGACTTCGGACTCCACCTCCTGCCCTTTGCCAGTCGGGACAATCCGGCTACAATACCGCAATCTTACTGTGTACTGCGTAAGTATCTCAATCAGGTTAGTCCATTTGGACTGGTTGTTTGCCAGATTCAATCTAGAAAAGAATTCAAAAAGCAGTATGCCAGACCTGCTTCCCCTTTTTTTGACCTTCCTCAAGGTCAACCTGCTCAGCACCTCCGGCCCGGCCTCGGTTGGCCTGCTGCACGGCGAAACGGTCGGGCGGTTCATCACCGAGAGTCAATTCGTGCAGGCAGTCGGCTTTTCGGCCGTCCTGCCGGGCAGCGACGCCATCCAATTAGCCATGTACATCGGCTACGCGGCGGCGGGCATACCCGGCGGGCTGGCCGCCATGCTTGGCTCCATCCTGCCGCCCACCGTGCTGATTTTCGGCGTCGTGACCATCCTGCACCGTCTGCGGCGTGAAGCCTGGGTCGGGCGGTTCGTGGAGGGTCTCACCCCGGCGATTTCCGTACTCATGCTGTTTACCGCCTGGAAGATTTTCGAGAAAGGCGGCCAAACCGGCCTGTTTGGCTGGGGCATTGCGCTTGTCAGCCTGATCGTCATGGCCCGCGACATCCCGGCGCGGATTGTGGTGCTGGTCGCCGGTATCCTGGGCGTGGTGTTGCTGCGATGAACCATCCCCAAGTTTCGACCTGGCTCAAACTGTTCTGGATGTTCCTGAAGGTCAACCTGCTTTCCCCCTCCGGGCCGGCCTCCATCGGCCTGCTATACGAAGAAGCGGCGGGAAAACTGATGAGCGAGGAACGCTTTGTGGAAGCGGTGGGGTTTTCCAACGTCCTGCCAGGCAGCGAAGCCCTCAAACTGGCGATGTTCGTCGGTCACGCGGCGGCAGGCGTCCCTGGCGTGCTGGCGGCCCTGCTGGGCGCCATCCTGCCGCCGACGGTCATGATGCTGGTCGTGGCAGCCATCCTGCAACGTTTCCAGCAGGAAGACTGGCTGGGACGCTTCGTCGGCGGCATGAGTCCGGCGGTGGCCGCGCTGATGGTGCTGGTCGGCTGGGAACTCTTCCGGGCCGGGACAGGCAAAAAAGTCAAAACCCGCGCCCTGGTCATCGCCGCGCTCGCGGCCCTGGCCTTCTGGTTCGAGGTCCCCGCCCCAATGGTGCTGATAGGGGCCGGTATCCTGGGAGTCATTTTATTCCGATGAAATCACTGCTCGTGCTGACCAATGGCAATGAGACCACCTGGCCGTCGATTGAATTCTCGGCCTGGGTGTCGTCGCAACTGGATACGCCGCTCACGCTGGCAGGAATCCTGGAAAATCGGGGCGACAATGACGCGGTGGAAGAGATATTCAGCCGCGCTGTGACCATATTCCAGCAAAAAGGGATACAGTACACCCTGCAGCTGGAAACCGGTCAGGCCGAAGCCGTGATTCCGCGCAAAGCGGCAGACGAGGCGGCTGGAATGGTCGTCATTGGGCCGCTGGGACGCCCTCCCCTGCGGCGCTTCTTTGCCGGACGCTCCTTCCGCCACATCCTGGCCGGGGTCGAAAAACCCCTGTTATACGTCCCGGCGGCGAAAATCCCCGTCCAAAAGATACTGGTCTGCCTGGGCGGGCTGGGCTACGGCCTGACGGCGGAAAGCATGGGCGTCCGGCTGGCGCAAGCCTTCCGGGCCTCCCTGACCCTGCTGACGGTCGTCCCGTCCATCGACCTCGACTACCCCGAAGCGCGCGCCATCCGTGAGAACTGGCAGAACCTGGCCGCCACCGATACTTTGCCCGGGCGCACCCTGCGCCAGGCAGCGGAAATCGCGCGCAAGGCGCAGGTCAAGGCCAAAGTCATCACCCGCCAGGGCGACGCCATCGAGGAAATCCGCGCCGAAATCCGCGAGGGCGGCTACGACCTGGTTTGCATGGGGTCACCCTACAGTTCCCATAGTTTGCGGCAAATGGCAACCGCCAACATCACCGCCGAAATTGCCGAAACCGCGCCCTGCCCCGTGCTGGCGGCGCGGTATGTAGAAAGAGAATAACAAGTCTGCGAGTCGGGGCGAAAGGATGGCGAAGTCCCCTTAAGGGGGAAACCTTCGACCCAAACAAAAATCACCGAACCAAGTCGGTGATTTTTATTCAGTCGGGGCGAAAGGATTTGAACCTTCGACCTCTTGCACCCCATGCAAGCGCGCTAGCCGGGCTGCGCCACGCCCCGATTGAAGCCCATGCTGTATCCTTTACAGCGAGGCGGTATTATACCGCAAATTTACTGAAAACTGACAAGAGTTTGGAACAATTTTCAGTCTTCGTCCATCGGATGCTCGATTTCCCCGGCCATGAAGCGGTCCGGGTCGCCCTCGAAAGCGCGCAGACAGGCTTTGGTGCAGAAATAGACCCGCCTGCCCTGATAGGTGGCGCTGGGGTAATTTGCGGCATCTTTCAGGAATCCGCCGCAAGCGGTCATAGGCAGCGAGGCGGGTGTTTCGTCTGGGGTCATCAGGCAACTCCTTTTTGGCTCTCGACCAGAACCAGCATCCCGGTCGTTTCGATAATTTCCGCTTGCGACCTGCCCGCCGAGAGTTCGCGCAGTTCAGACTGGAATTCCTCCAGCATCTCGACCGGGGTATCTACTTTGACAATGTCACATTAGGAGTGCTATGAAAAACCCTTTCATGGGACGAAATTGAACCATACAAACCGACCATCAAGACGGCTGCGGGTAAGGAAGTTCAGGCAACTTGCCGCCAGGGCACTTTTTACCCTGCAGGTGTCTGCCTGTTTTGAGAATGTTTACACCATCAAGGCATTCATTTGCACCTCATATGCTG
>DAOUAZ010000051.1:0-2857 GCA_034432975.1 Anaerolineales bacterium
TTATTCTCTGTTGTTTACTTATCTTCCGCAATGGCCTTGCCGCTGTACTTGAGCGCCGAATGCGCCGCCGCCAGGCGGGCAATCGGCACGCGGAAGGGCGAGCAGGAGACGTAGTTGTTGCCGATGATGTGGCACCACTCGATGGACGAGGGGTCGCCGCCGTGTTCGCCGCAGATGCCCACTTCCAGCTCCGGGCGGGTCTTGCGGCCTTCGTTCACCGCCCACTGCATCAGGCGGCCCACGCCCTCGCGGTCGAGTTCCTGGAAGGGGTTCTTCGGCAGGATGCCCTGTTCGACGTAAGTGACCAGGAAGTTGCGTTCGGCGTCGTCGCGCGAGTAGCCGAAGGTCATCTGGGTCAGGTCGTTGGTGCCAAAGGAGAAGAACTCGGCCAGTTTGGCAATTTCCCCGGCAGTAACAGCCGCGCGCGGGATTTCAATCATCGTGCCGAATTTGTAATCGAGCTTGGCGGCTTTCTTCTCGGCCAGCACGGTCTTGCCGATGCGCTCCAGGCGCGGCTGAATCCACTCCAGTTCCTTGACCGTCCCGGTCAGCGGTATCATGATTTCGGGCTTGACCACAATGCCGCGCAGCGCGCAGTCCGCGGCGGCCTCGAAGATGGCGCGCACCTGCATCTCCACGATTTCCGGCATGGCGATGGAGAGACGCACGCCGCGCAGACCCATCATCGGGTTCGATTCGTGCAGGGACTTGATGGAAGCCAGCAGGGTTTCCTTTTCCGACAGCCCGGCAGTCTCGCCCTTGACGCGCATGGTGATGACTTCTTCCAGCAGTTTTTCTTCGTCGGGCATGAACTCATGCAGCGGCGGGTCAATCAGGCGGATGATGACCGGATAGCCGTCCATCGCCTCGAACAGGCCGTCGAAATCGGAACGCTGGCTGGGCAGCAGCTCATCGAGGGCCGCTGTGCGCTCCGCGCTGGTCTTGGACAAAATCATGCGCTGGACAATCGGCAGGCGTTCCGGCTCGAAGAACATGTGCTCGGTGCGGCACAGCCCAATCCCAACTGCGCCATACGAGCGGGCCCGGCGGGCATCTTTGGGATAGTCCGCATTCGTCCAGACCTGCAAACCGCGTCCCTTCCGGCCATCGGGCAGGGCGCGGATGCCGTCGCGGGCGCAAATTTCATCCGCCCAGCCCAGCAGGGTCAGCAGTTCGGTCTGTTCTTCGATGGACGGGGAGGTCGTCGGAATTTTCCCGACGAAAACCTGGCCGGTGGTGCCATCCACCGAAATCCACTCGCCTTCCTTGACGGTCATCTCACCGACCGTCAGCGCGCGGGCTTCCATATCGATTTTGATGGCGGAAGCGCCCACCACGCAGGGGATACCAAACTGGCGGGCCACCACGGCCGCGTGGGAGGTCGCGCCGCCCTCGCTGGTCAAAACACCCTTCGAGGCAATCATGCCATGAACGTCATCCGGCTTGGTGAAGGGGCGCACCATGATGGTGTCCTGTTTGTGTTCCTTGGACATCTTCTCGGCTGTGTCGGCGTCGAAGTAAGCCTGGCCGACGGCCGCGCCAGGCGAGGCGTTCACGCCTTTGGCCAGGAACTTACCTGCCGCTTCGGCTTCCTTCTTGGCCTTGTCATCGAACTGCGGGTGCAGCAGGGTATCGACGTTTTCGGTCGTGACGCGCAGGATGGCTTCTTCTTTGGAAATCAGGCCCTCGTTCGCCATATCGACTGCAATCTTGATGGCCGATTTGGCGGTGCGCTTGCCGTTGCGGGTCTGGAGCATCCACAGTTTGCCGCGTTCGATGGTGAACTCGACATCCTGCATGTCCTTGTAGTGCTTTTCGAGTTTGGCAGTGATGTCCATGAACTCGTTGTAGGCTTCCGGCATCTGGGTGACGAGGTGCTCAATCGGGTCGGCGTTGCGGATACCCGCCACCACATCTTCGCCCTGGGCGTTGAGCAGGTATTCGCCCATCATCTTCTTCTCGCCCGTCGAAGGGTTGCGGGTGAAGGCAACCCCAGTCCCAGAATCTTCGCCCATGTTGCCAAAAACCATCGTCACGATGTTGACGGCCGTGCCCAGGTCATCGGAAATGTGGGCCGCCTTGCGGTAGTCGATGGCTTTCTTGCCCATCCACGATTCGAACACGGCCTTGGTCGCCAGTTCGAGCTGTTTGTACACATCCTGCGGAAAGTCCGCGCCGATGTGCTGCTTGTATTCTTCCTTGAAGATGGCTGCCAGGGCTTTCCAATCCTCAGCCGTCATTTCGACATCGAGCTTGTAGCCCTTTTGGGCTTTGTATTCGGCCATCGGATGCTCGAAGACTTCATCGTCTACGTTGAAAACGGTCGTGCCAAACATTTCCACCAGGCGGCGGTACGAATCCCAGGCGAAACGCGCGTTGCCCGTCAACTGGGTCAGCCCCTCCACCACTTCATCATTCAGACCGATGTTGAGAATGGTGTTCATCATGCCCGGCATCGAAAACTTCGCCCCAGAACGGCACGACACCAGCAGCGGATTCGTCGGGTCGCCGAACTTCTTGCCGGTCGCCTGCTCCACGGCCTTCATCGCCTCGAGCTGCTGCTCCCACTGGCCTGCCGGAAAACCGCCCGCCTTGCGAAATTCGTTGCAGGCCTCGGTCGTCACCGTAAAACCGGGGGGAACCGGAACCCCGGCGCGTGTCATGTCTGCCAGGCCAGCGCCTTTGCCCCCCAGCAGGGAGCGCACGCCTTCCCAATCCCCAGCCTGTTTTTCAGCCGCCGCAACTTCTTCAAAAAGATACACCCATTTCTTTGCCATTGATGGCCTCCTAAAATAGAAAGTATGATAGCATGATTACCGTTCCCAGCATAACAAGTGAAGTTTACCACAAATGATTT
>DAOUAZ010000052.1:0-4748 GCA_034432975.1 Anaerolineales bacterium
ATGCCATGATGCGGCATACCAGTCCGCTCAGCCCACTGCCTGACCCACCCGCCGCGCTGAATAAAAAACCTTTGCAGGCTTAATCGCCCAGAGTACAATTAGGGGGAAGCGTCCCGACACTTGCGCCTGCGCGACAAGTGCAGGTGAGGTTTGCTTGAAAAACCTGGTTGAGCCGTTCAAACCTTCGGGACGGTGCTTCTCTCCCCAAAATATTGATGAGAAGATACTCCCCAAGTCTTCTTCGCCGCGATCGCTCAGCCGAGCGGTTATCATCAGATGCGCGAATCATTCCAAACAACCTTCGGGACGATGCTTCCAAGGAGGCCAGCCTTGCAAACCTGTTCGCGTTGTAACGCTTCATCCCCTGACACTGCCAAACATTGCGTCCATTGCCATGCCGACCTGGGCATGTTTTCCGTGAATGCGGTTGCGCTCAAGAAATTCCGCGAGAATCCGCGCGTGACTTCGATTCGAATCAGCGTGGCGCACGATGCCTGCCCGTTATGCTATGAATCGCGCGGCACGTTCGAGAAGGATGCCGCGCCGACCCTGCCCCACGAGGGCTGTTCGCACCCGCAGGGCTGCCGCTGCAATTATGCGCCAGTGTTGAACGAGATTTACCCTTAACCGCTTGTTTTTCCGCGGTTGAACTGCGGAAAAAACGAGGAACCGCCTGCCATTCCAAACCTGGCGCGCGGTTTTTGATTTTAAGCAGCATTTTCGATGAAAACACCGTCCCGAAGGTTTTCGGGAGTGGTTTTGGCCGTTTCCGGCAGCCTTCGGGACGTTTGTTGCTATTAATGTCTATTCAAAGCAGCATTTTCAGCGCGGCGGCGGTTTGCTCCGGCGCTTCGAAGGGCGGGGAGTGCCCGACGCCAGGTAATTCCGTCAGCAGAGCAGATGGGAGAACGGCTTTCATTTCGCGAGCGCGTTCGACCGGGACGAGGGTATCCTCGAGGCCGTGGACAATGACGACGGGAACGGTCAGGGCTGAGAGAGTGGATAATGAATCAGGGCGTTCGGCCATGGCCTGGAGCGCGCCCATCACCCCGGCGGGCTGCTGACGCTGGATGATTTGCCGCAGGACGGGAGCGTGACGCGGGTCGGCGGTCAGTTTTTCGGCCATGCCGAGGACGGCGCGGAGGCCTTCGCGCTCCACCTGGGCGAGGGTATCGTAGCGCCCGGCTTTTTTCTCCGGGGTGTCGGCGGCGGTTTGGGTGCCGAGCAGGCCCAGGCCAAGCAGTTGAGCGCCAAAGCGGCGGGCAAAGGCCAGGGCGATGTACCCGCCCATCGAATGCCCGGCGACAAAGGCTCCGGGGAGTCCGAGTCCGGCGAGGAGCGAGCCCAGGTCAACGGCCATGTCCTCGAGACTGTACCTGGTTTCAGCCGCCGGAGACTCTCCAAATCCCCTTAAATCAGGCACGATGCAGTCGAAATGGGCTTCGAGGTACGGCAGGAGCGGGCTCCAAAAGGCGCGGTCGAGCGGGAAGCCATGCGTCAGGACGAGCGGCGCGCCCCGGCCGGAGCGGTGATAGGCGAGTTTTGTCATTTTTCACGTCCTTTCCCTCGTTTCTCGGGACAAGTGACCAGCCAGCCGCGCGCAAAGGCCAGGGCTTCCTGGCGGGTGGCGAGTTTCCCGGCGGCCTGGGTTTCGCGGATGGCTTCGAGCAGTTTGCCGATTTCGGGGCCGGGTTTCATGTTCAGTTCGCTGATGAGGTCGTCGCCGTTCAGGAGTTGCGGCGGGCGGACGATTTCCTCGGCTTTTTCGTAGTACGCTTCGAGCAGGGTACGGGCTACATCCAGGTTGGCAGCCCAATACTCCTGCGTCAGGGTGTGGTCGTAGGCGGCGCGGACATCGGCCAGGGCCAGGAGAATCAACGAGATGCCCGCTTCGCCGGTTTCGCGGAAGAAACGGTAGATGGCTTTGCGGGTGGGGTCGATGGCGTTTTCGGCCTTGCGGCTGGCGTGAAAGTGGACGCGCATGTGGCGGCGGACGAGCAGTTTGAGCCGGTCGAGTTCGTCGTTGCTCAGGTGGAGGGCCATGCCGCGCTTGAGGGCGGTCAGCGCGCCCTGTTCATCGTGGCCGAGGAAGCGGATGCGGCCATTCGGTTCGCTGGATTGGGTCTGCGGTTTATTGACATCGTGATAGAGCGCGGCGAAAAAGAGCAAGGCGCGCGCCGAGCGGTCGGTGTTGAGGGTGGGGCCGAGATGCGCGCCGATTTGCTCCCGGTAACGCCCCAGGCGCAGGACGAGCAGGCCGTTGAACAGGTCGGCGCTGCCTTTGCTTTCGTCATAGTCGGGCGCGAGGGCGGCCAGGAGTCCTTCGAGATGGCGCAGGACAGCCAGGGTGTGCGTCCAGACATCATGGACATGCGGCGCGGATTGTTCGACGCCTTTCAGGACGGGCAGTTCGGGCAGGAGCACGGGAAAAACGCCGAGCATTTCCAGCGCGCGGATGGAGGCGTCGGGTTTGGGGCCTTCGAGCATTTTGAAGAGTTCGTCGCGCTGGCGCTCCGGGCTGATGTTGGCGAGCAGGGGAACGGCGGCTTTCATCAACTTGCGGGTTTCGGGGTCGATACTGAAGCCAAACGCGGCGGCCTGGCGCACGGCGCGCAGGATGCGGGCCGGGTCGTCGCTGAAAGCGGTCCCGGCGCAGGCGCGGATGCGTTTGGCGCGGATGTCGCTGACGCCGCCCAACGGGTCGAGGATTTGGCCGGTGTGGATGTCCATCGCCACGGCGTTGATGGTGAAATCGCGCCCGCGCAGGTCGGCTTCGAGCGAGTCGCCGCGAAAACCGGCAAAATCGAGAATCTCGCGCGAGCCGTCGGGGTTTTGCAGGACGATGCGGGCGGTGTCGTTCTGCTCATCGAGCGGGAAGAAGGCGCCGCGCAGTTTATCGGCCAGTTTGCGGGCCAGTTTGAGCGCGCCGGGCGGGGTGGCAAAGTCGAGGTCGTGGGTCTCGCGCCCCAGCACCGCGTCGCGCACTGCGCCGCCCACCAGGTAAACGGGCAGGCCGGCGGGCAGCAGGGCGCGCGCGCGGTCGATTAACGGTGGTTGGACGGGCATTTCGGGCATATATCTGATTTCCAGACGGTCTTTGCGGCGGGCCTGGCGGGCCGCGAGCAGGGCTTCCTCACGCGTTGCGCCCTGGGCGACCACTTTCCCGCGCACCAGCGCCACCCAGCGCCCGGCGTAGAGCAGGCTTTCGGGGGTTTCTTGCGCGGGTTCGGTTGGGCTGGACAAGGGTCGCCTTTTCTGTCCACTAATCTTCACGAATTTTTTGGTCGAGCAGCCCCGATAGGGGTGTATCAAGAGTTCACGCAAAGCCGCAAAAAGGTCGAAAACCTGGCGTTCTTGGCTGCTCGCGTGCCCGTCAGGGTATTGCGAGGGAAAATCAGCGCAACCACAAAGAACAGCAGAATCAGGAAAAATTAGTGGAGATTAGTGGAGATTAGTGTTGATTGGTGGATTCACTGCGGAATGAATTCCGCGTTACGGGTTACACAGGTTGAATATATTTCGACAAATCAGCAGAACCGATGAAGGGCAGGTGACGGAAACGCTCGTCGATGTCGATGCCGCAGCCGAAAACGTATTTATCCGGCACATCGAAGCCAATGTAATCGACCTGGACAGGCACTTCGCGGCGCATTTTCTTGTCGAGCAGGACGCAGACCCGCACGCTGAGCGGCTCGCGGGTACGCAGCATGGAGAGGACATGCGCCAGGGTACGCCCGCTATCCACGATGTCTTCCACGAGCAGGACATGGCGGCCTTCGATGTTGGTCATCAGGTCGAGGTTGACGCGCACGTTGCCGCTGGAAGCATAGTTTCCGCGGCCATACGACGAAAGCGACATGCAGTCGAGTTCGTGCTGGATGGTGAGGTGACGGGTCAGGTCGGCGGTGAAGGTAATCGCGCCGCGCAGCAGGCAAACGACGAGCAAATCCTGCCCTTCATAGTCGCGGCTGATTTGCGCGCCCAATTCGGCGATGCGCGTTTCGATGTCCTCGGCGCTGACGAGGACTTCGTCGATAAAGTCGGTGTAGTCTTGCATGGGGTCACTCCGGTTTGTATTTGTCCAAATCGACCACCGCCACGAACGGCAGGTTGCGGTAGTATTCGTCGATGTCGAGGCCGTAGCCGAAGACGAATTTGTTTTCGATGACGAATCCACGATAGTGGATGGGGACGACCACCTCGCGCCGGGATTCTTTGTCGAGCAGGGCGCAGACGCGCAGGGATTTTGGCCGGCGGGTATGGAGCATTTCCAACACGTGGGCGATGGTGTGACCGCTGTCGACGATGTCTTCCACCAAAAGAACGTGCCGGCCCTCGATATTGGTCTGCAAATCGTAGGTGACGCGCACATTGCCGGTCGCCGAGCGCGCGCCCGTGCCGTAAGACGAAATCGCCATGCAATCGATGGCGTTCAGGACCGTGACGTGACGCATGAGGTCCACCAGGAAGGGCAGCGCGCCGCGCAGGATGCAAATGAGCAGCAGTTCTTCCCCGGCATAGTCGTGGTTGATTTCATCAGCCAGTTCGCGGATGCGCTTTTGCAGGGTTGCCTCGTCTATCAGGATTTCGCCCAGGAATTCTTTATAATCTTGCATTTTTTCTCCGTCAGGCCCGGAAGCAAGCTTCCGGACTCCAAACTAGCGCGGGACTTCGCCCCGCTAGCGCGGGACTTCGCCCCGCTAGCGCGGGACTTCGCCCCGCTAGCGCGGGACTTCGTGATGCTGGCG
>DAOUAZ010000053.1:0-4270 GCA_034432975.1 Anaerolineales bacterium
AGGCCGAGTTCGGTCGTCAGTTGCCAGGTTTCGGGTTTGCGGGTGATGAGGGTGTCAGGGCCGCCATCGACGAGAAAGGTTTTGCCCTCGGCCTCGATGACGCGGCTGATGATTTTGCCGCCCCAACGGTTCGAGGCTTCGAGCAGGACGTAGGTTGTTTCGGGCCGGGTTTGCTGGAGTTCCCAGGCCGCGCTCAGGCCGGTGATTCCGCCGCCGATGATGATGACATCGAACATAAAAAAAGCCGTTCCGTAAAAATAGGATGGCTCCCTCTGACAGGATAGTTTCATTTTATGAGAAGCGCGGCAAATAGTTAATGTAGGTTTTGATAAGTTTTGTTAAGAGTTTGTTGAGAGTTTGGGAAAATTCAGGTTGGAATTTTATAATTGTAAAAAATACATTAGCGAAAGTGGAACGTTATGGAAATCAACCTGACTGGCCCGGCGGCCGCCCTGGCGACGTTTCTCGGAATCTGGTGGGGGCATGTGGCGGTGCGCGTACTCGAAGCGCGCCTGGCCGATATTCGCCCGGCGATGATAATCGCGGTTTTGCTTGGGATGGGGATGTGGACGGGCGCGCTGCTGACGGACTGGATGCCGCTTTCAGCCGCGCTCGGCATTTTCGGTGTGACCTTGCTGTGGGATGGCTATGAGTTCCATCGCCAGGAGAAACGCATCAAAATCGGTCATGCCCCGGCCAACCCAAACAACCCGCGCCATGCGCGTATTCTGGCCGAGTACCTGTCCGCGACGACGCTGGATTTGCTCAACCGCAACCCGGTTGGGCGTCCGGTCAGCGTCGAGGAAGCGGCCCGGCTGGTTGCCGAACATTGAGAACCGCCCTTCGGCTGCGGGTCTCGATACGCCCTTCGTTGTCACTCAGGGCTACTCGACCATCTGCTGATGACTTGGATACTGATTACTGAACACTGATTACTGGATACCGACATGAACTTTTTCGGCATTTTCATCGGCATTGCGACTTTTTTCATCATTGGCCTGGGGTTTGTCTGGGTCATTCGGGGTGAGCGTACTTTTGGCTACCTGTGGTGGCCGTATGTGATGACGCTGGGCGTCATCCTGGCGATCGCCTCCCTGTTTTTCTCGAATGACTGGACTTCGGGGCTGGTCGGCGCGGTGGGCGCGTCGCTGGTTTGGGGTTCGACCGAGCTCAAAGAGCAGGCTGTCCGCGCCGAGTTGGGCTGGTTCCCGTTTCGCGGGAAGAAAATCCCCCCGCCCGGGGCTGAGACCATCAAGAAATGGTCTGCGCCGCATTTGTAAGCGTTTCGAGCGTCCCGAAGGCTCTCCCGAAAACCGGGTTGGATGGCAAAATCAAGGCTTGGGGATGTTTTTCTTGCTCATGGCCTTCATCCTGATCCAGTGCGCCGGGTCAGGCCGTGACCAGGGATGATGGGCGCGTACCCGTTCCAACGCTTCCTCCGCGCTGACGCCCTCCAGCATCATGACCACCGCGCAGGCCACCGCTGCCGAGCGGTTCATCCCGGCCACGCAATGCACCAGCACCTTTTTCCCGGCCCGCAGGCGGTCGATGACCCACTGCGCCTCGCCCCGGATTTCAGGGATGGTCATGGCATCCTTGCCCTCGCCTTTTTGCACCCAGCGGTCTGCGGGGTGAGTCTCGCCACCCTTGGCCCAAATACTCGGTTCCTCGCCCAGGTTCAGCACCGCGTCCACCTCCGGGCGTTGGCGGGACTGCGTCTCCACGCCGCCCACGAACAGCAGGCGATGACGCGGCTTGCCGTCGATGAAGACCGTCACCGGGTCCCCGGCAAATTTCTGGTGGATGTCCTGCGGCTCTGGAACGAAACCGGTTTTCATGGGCGGGGCGGGCGACCAGTCGCGCTCCACGCTGGCGGGTGTTGGCTCGCCCTTGCGCTTCTCCTGCCTGACGCGTTTGGCGTAAAAGCGCAGCGACCCCGAGACCGGCGCATTCATGTAAAACAGGTAGAACGGCTCTGGCTTGCCCGGCTGCACCCAGCACAACATATCGCGGAGTATCCGCGCCGGGTCGCCCGACGACACATTTTCAAGGTTCGAGAAGAATCCATTCTGGCGCAGCGCTTCGACCCCTATAAAGCGCAGCCGCAGCGGGACGAATCTCCCGCTCACGCGCTCGTGCAGCACGCCTTCGCGCTCAAATAGGGTGGAAGTTTCAATTTCCAGCCCTTGTACATCCAGCACGACTTCCAACCCGTCTGGTTTTTGCTCTTCGCGGTACGTCTCCACCCGCGCGCCCTGCATCAGGGCTGCAAAGGGGTGCCGGATGATTTTTCCACGCGCCTGGGTGTTTTTCATGGGGGCCTCTGGCTGAACCGTTGAACGTCCCGAAGGTTATCGGTTGCGCCGCGCATCGTCTTGAAAAAGCCTTCGGGACGGTTCGCAACTTGTTCTTCCTATCATACAATAAAGCGGGCAAAATTAAGTTGAATTTCGATTAAATTGCGCCAGCCAGCGTAGCGCCAGCCAGTGACGGCTGTCGGGCCGCGCCCAGGGGTGGGTCTCGCGCACCCGCGCCAGAGCTGCTTCCGCCGTCAGCCCCTCCAATAAAATCAGGACCGCGCAGCAAATCGTCGCGGAGCGGTTCATTCCGGCGACACAATGCACCAGCCCGCGCTGCCCGGCCTCCAGCCGCTCGATGACCCACCCGGCCTCCTCGCGGAGTATTTCCACGCTCATTCCATCGCGGCCCTCGCCTTTGTTATCCCAACGGTCGCGCGGGTCGGTCGGGCCGTCTGGGGCCCATTTGCTCGGCTCCTCGCCCAGGTTCAGGACAAAATCGACCGAGGGGCGGGTGGCGGGCTGGATGTCGGTGCCGCCAATGAACAAGGTGCGGCGCGAGGAGCGGGAACCGATTCGCACTGTCAGCGGGTCGCCGCCAAACTGGGCGTGGACTGCCCTCGGCCTGGGCGCCAACCCGGCGGGCATGGAGGGCGGCGGGCACCAATCCCGTTCCAGGCTGATTGGAATCGGCTCGCCCGGCAGGCGTTCGTAAGAGGCGCGGCGGGCGAAAAATTCCAGGTCGGGCGCTTCGGCGGCTTTGGGAATCAGCAGGTGAAAAACATCATTCCGGTCAGTTTGCCGCCACGAGAACAGGTCGCCGATGGTGCGGGCTTCTTCAGGAATGGTTTTGAAATAATCGCCATTTTTTAGGTCGACAACGCCTTCAAACCGTACCCGGCTGGGGACGAACCGCCCCGTCACCCGCTCGATGATTTTCCCATCCGGCCTGGATAACTCGGACGAATGCCGCTCGAAAGCCAGGTAATCGATGACAATTTCCACTCGCTTGCTGCGCGTTTCTTCCCGATAACTTTCGAGCCGCGCGCCTTGCAAACCGGCGGCGAATGGATATTGGATGATGCGAGGGTGGAGGCGCGGTTTCATAATGTAATGCGAGATTAATCATGTGCTACGTCACGGTTGGTTTCTCTTCAGGATACTTCTCGTACAACTTCCCGTCCATCACCCATTGGAGCCGTTCGACGAAAAGGCCACCTTATTCATCCGCCACATCAAACGCGGAAATCCGGTATTCGACCTCGACGCGCGCTTCGATGAGTTTACTGTGCTGGATGTCCATGCCCAGGTCGGGCGAGGGGGCAAAACCAGCGGAGCGCGACGCCGGGCCTTTGGCCTGGGCGGCGAAAAGCGACTGCGGGGCGGGGGTTTCGAAATCGAGGGCTGTCTCGGTTAAGTTGTACACTCCGAGCAATTTGACACCCAGTTTTTCGGCGATGTTGCGGGCCTTATCGGCGGCTTTGACCAGGGCTTTTTCGAGCGCGATGGTCTGGATGGCTTCGTCGGGGTATTTCCATTCGACGCGTTCGAATGTGGCGTTTTTCTGGTTTCCGATGATGCCGAGCAGGTCGGTGAACTGGTCGAGTTTTTCGCAGCGGATTTTGAGCCGGTAGGTGGCGCTGGATGTGCGCAGCAGGCCGCCGCTGGCCGCTTCGGTGTGGACAGATTGCAGGTGAATGGCTTCGGCGGGCAGGCCGAAGCGGGTCAGTTCCTCGACTAGTTGGCTGACTTCGCGGGCTTTCTTGAGGGCCGAGTCGCCGCTGACCAGGGAAGCGCCTTTGATGGCAACGAATAAATCGGCGAAGGTGGCCTGCACTTCTTCGCGCTGCGCGGCGCTGATTTTGATGGTGTCGGGTTTGGGTTCCATAGGTTTCCTGTGCCTCCGAACTGTTGAGGGGGAATTTGGGGTGATTCTATCGTAAAACGCGGCAGATTGTCCCAAAAAGAAAAGG
>DAOUAZ010000054.1:0-4003 GCA_034432975.1 Anaerolineales bacterium
TTCATGGAACACCGCCGCGCCGCGCACAAGGAAATGCTGCTGGCCTGGCGCAGCATGATTGATGCGGCCATCGACCGTATCGACAAACGCGCCTGAGTGATTTTCGTACTGCGGAATAAATTCCGCAACCCCATCGCGCGGGGATTGTATAAACCACAAGACACGAAATTGCCGGTCTGGCCGGTTGTTTCTGTGTCTTTTTTTTCCATCATTGCGCGGGAGAGCATCCCGCGTCACGCAATCACCTGCGCCTGCGGGGGGCCAGCAAAACCCACAGCAGGGCAATCCCCGCCAATCCCATCAAACCCTGACCGAATAACAGATTCCCAGCGTTGAACAGCAAAATCCCGCCCAGCAGGAGCGCGGCGAAGAGGACGCTGCCCGTCAGCCGGTCGACCGCCCCTGCGAGCGCGCCAATCTGCCGATTGACCTGCGGCGCGCGGATGAGCAGTCCCTCGCGCTCGGTTTGCGCCAGGACGCGGCTGGCTTGCGAGGGCAGGGCGGCCAGAGTCTTGACCAGTTCCTCCAGCGTATCCAATACCATATCGAGCCTGGAACCGCCCTGCTCGGCCACCAGTTTTTTGGCGTAGGGTTCCAGTTGGTTCCACAGGTTGAAGTTCGGGTCGAGGCCGGTGCACATTCCAGAGAGAATCGCCACCGTGCGCACCAGCATCAGCAGGTTGTTGGGAACCTGGAAGGGCATCTCCAGCATCACATCGCGGATGCGGTGGCCGATGTCGTGGAACTCGCGCAGGTCGACGCTGCGCAGTTCGCTCATCGACAGGCCCCAGAAGCGGTCGAAGACCATCGTCGAGGCGTTTTCGATTTCGACCGTATCGGCGCCGGGCAGCAAAAAACCCAGCGTTTGGTAGGATTTAATCAGCCGGGCCGGGTCGCGGGTGCCGACGGCAATGACCGTCTCGCGCAGGCCGGCCCGCAGGTTTTCCGGCAGGCGTCCGACCATGCCGAAGTCCACGAAGGTCAACTTCCAGCCGGGGGAACCGGCTTCCGCCGGGAGGGGCGTCACGAACAGGTTGCCCGGATGCGGGTCGGCGTGGAAAAAGCCGTCGTCGAAAATCTGCTCCAGGTACACATCCAACAGCCGCCGCGCTACCTCGCCCCGGTCTATCCCGGCGGCGGTGATGGCCTCGTAATCGGTGATTTTGATGGCGTAAACGTCCTCCAGCGTCAGCACCCGCCGGGTCGAGCGGCTGCGGACGACGCGCGGGACATGCACCAGCGGGTCATCCTTGAAGTTTTCGGCGAAGGTTTCTGCGTGTTCGGCTTCCAGGCGATAGTCGATTTCCTGGCGCAGGGTGGCCGAAAATTCCTTCAGCAGCGCCGGCACGTCGGCGTGTTCGCGGATGGGGCGGTAGCGCATCAGCCAGCCGCCGACAATGCCCAGGGCCGCCAGGTCAGTTTCGACGATTTGCTCGATGCTCGGGCGCAGGATTTTGACCACCACCCGCTGGAACTGCTCCGCTTCGGGGGAATCGCCCTTCAGCCGGGCGCGGTGCACCTGGCCGAGCGAGGCGGCTGCCAGCGGGGACTCGTCGAACCAGGAGAATTGTTCCGTTAAAGGGGCCTGCAACTCGCTTTCGGCCAGCCTGCGCAGGTCGGAAAACTTCTCCGCTGGCACTTCGTCCTGCAAATCGGCCAGGGTCTCGGTCACTTCGGGCGGAAGCACGTCCAGCCGGGAGGAGAGGAACTGCCCGACCTTTATCATGACCCCGCCCATGCGAATGGCGAGGGCGCGAAAACGTTCTGCTTCCCTGCGAAAGCGTTCCGGGCGGGTGCGGCGTACCGCGCCCCGCAGGCCGGCCTGCGCCAGGAGCAGCTCCCAAAAAATAAAGCGGGCAATCACGCCCGCAAAGAACCATAAAATTCGCAGGAAGCGCGCTCGCAGTTGGGATGATTTCATGGCTTTGACTCCACTGGTGATTGTAATCCCAAAACCGCGCGTTTAGCCAATATCCAGCCCGGTCAGGCGCGCCAGCAGGCGGTGAATCAGCAGGAGCGGCAAGACCAACAGGATATGCACCAGGATGCTGACCAGCAGGATGAGCGCCGTGCCGCGCAGGAATTCGTTCAGGAACGGGGCCAGGTTTTGCAACATCCAGGGGCCGGCCCCGGCCAGCAGCACCAACCCGAGCAGTACCCCGCTGACGATGCCCAGCGGCCTCCAGGCGTGCCGGTCGGATTCGGAGGGCATCATCGTGCTGGAAACGGCAAAGGTCAGGTAGAACCACAGCCAGAAATCGGGCAGGGTCGGCAGGATGCGCAGTCCCATCGAAAAAAGTTCCCACTGCCCGTTGCGCAGGGTGTCCCATAGAATGACCAGATACAGGCGTTCGACGGCTACGTAGGCGACGAACAGAATTCCGCTGATGAGCGGGGCCAGGCCGACCAGCGAATCGCGCGCGATGTCGCTGTGGGCAGCCTCCACGTAGCCGAGTTGCAGGCGTCCATCCGGCAGGACGGTTGGGAGCAGCGAAAACTTGCCGGTGCGCACCCCCAGCAGTTTGGCCGTTACCAGGTGGCTGAGTTCGTGCAGGAAGACTCCCGGCAGGAAGATAAGCGAAAAGGCCAGCACGGTGATGCCGGGGTTGCGGGTGGCTATCAGGAAGATGGCCTGGATTTCACGGTGCAGGGCGCGCTGCAAGAACAAGAGCGCCACCAGAGCCGCGACCGCCCAAAAGAAACCGTCGAACGTAGCGAGCATAGAATAAAAAATTTCCCGAAGGTCAACGGGGGAACGGAAAACCTTCGGGAGAGGAAATACGAAAGCGGCAAGGCAGCCCTAAACGGCCGCTGCCTGGTTCTTGCCGCCTGTGCCGAACCAGATGGCCCCGCCGCCCGCGCCGAAAGCGGCCGTAAGACCCACGTTCATCAAGCCAATACACAGGGCAAATGCAATCTGGAGCGCCCAGACCATCGCCGGGTCGACCGCATCCGCGCCCCAAATCTGCCCCAACTGGTATTGCGGGTTTTGCAAAACCAGCGAATTGATAATGGATGCAATGATCTGGGCGAAAATTGCCAGCCCTGCGGCAATGGCCCCGGCCCCGGCCCCGCGTTTGGCCGCATCGCCGTTCGAGATGGGTTTATCGAACACCCCGGCCAGGTAGCCGGCCCCCAGCCCGGTCAGCAGCGGGATGCACAGGGCGCAAAACGGGCTCAAGATGGCCGCCATGCCGAGTACCAGCAGGAACATGACCGCGCCGACAATTAAACCTGATTTGACCATGCCAACCTCCTGTAGATTATTTGGACGCCGCCTGCGCAATGGCGACGAATTCCTCGGGCTTCAGGCTGGCCCCGCCCACCAGCGCGCCGTCGATGTCTGGCTGGGCGAAGAACTCGGCAGCGTTGGCCGCCGTCACCGAACCGCCGTATAGAATGCGGATGGCCTGGGCGGTTTCTTCCCCGAACAGGTCCTTGAGCGCAGCCCGGACGACATCCCGGTGGACAGACTCTGCGTTCTCGGCGGAGGATGCCTTGCCGGTCCCGATGGCCCAGACTGGCTCGTAGGCCACCACAACCTGCGGCGCGAAGGCCGGGTCGAGGCCTTTCAGCCCCTCCAGCGCCTGGCGGCGGACGACTTCCGCCGTTTGTCCGGCTTCGTACTGCGCCAGGGTTTCGCCGATGCAAACAATCGGGATTAATCCGTGCTTTTGGGCGGCCAGCGCCTTTTGTTGACGGTTTCATCGGTTTCGCCGAAGTAGGTACGGCGCTCCGAGTGGCCCAGGATGACGTATTTGCAAAATTCCTTGACCATGCCGGGGGCTACTTCGCCGGTGAAGGCGCCTTTGTCTTCCCAGTGCATGTTTTGGGCGCCCAGGCCGATGTCGGTGCCGCCCAGCAGGTTGGCGACCGCCACCAGCGACATAAACGGCGGGCATAGCACTTTTTCGACGCCCTTGACGAGTTTGAGACCCTGCCCCATCGTCGAGACCAGTTCGCGGGCCTCGGCGACGGTTTTGTTCATTTTCCAGTTGCCTGC
>DAOUAZ010000055.1:0-7738 GCA_034432975.1 Anaerolineales bacterium
CAATCGATGGAAAACAACCTGGCGCTGGTGGGCTGTTATTACTTCAGGAAAGGCGAAGAGCTCGTCGCGGCTATCAGTGAGCAGATAAAACGCGGGATTGCGCTCAAAGGCGAGTATTTCCTGGCCGATGCAATCAACATTATGCTCGATTACGGCGCGCGGATGCGCACCAACAGCGTGGATGTTTGGCTGGATACCGGCACGATTGAAGCCACGCTTGAAACGAACAAATACATGCTCGAACATGGCCGCGATAATTCCGTAGAGGCCGCCCAGCGCCCCGGCATCATCATCGTGCCGCCGGTCTTTGTGCATCCTTCGGCTAAATTGCAAGGTTCGGCTGTGGGGCCAAACGTATCGATTGGGGCCGACTGCGAGGTCTCAGGCTGCGTTTTGCGCAACAGCATCCTGGACGATGGCGCCGCCGTAACCGATTCGGTGCTGGATGGTTCGTTCCTGGGCAGGCATGCGCGTATCAAGGGGCGCGCCGCCAGCGTCAACATCGGCGATAATTCCAGCATCCAACTATAGGATTTTCGTTGCAGGGCAAGGTGACATCTTGCCCTGTATTTTTTCCCGCAAACTTGTACAATAGGCTATAGCGCGGAACACATTCCGCAGCTACGTCCCGAAGGACAATGATGATTTGGGATAATTTCGCGTTTGGTCCGTTTAGGAGGCGCAATGGCAGGTATCGATACCACGAAATACATCTCGAGGCGGGTGGCTGCGCTCAAGCCATCGGGCATTCGCAAGTTTTTCGATATTGCCGCCACGATGAAGGATGTCATCTCGTTGGGCATTGGGGAGCCGGACTTCACCACGCCCAAGCCCATCCTGGATGCAGGCATCCGCTCCCTCGACTCCGGAGAGACCCACTACACATCCAACGCCGGTAAATTGGAGTTGCGCCAGGGCATTGCAGGCAACCTCCAGCGGTTGTACGGCGTCAAATATGACCCCGTAAACGAAATCATCGCTACTGTGGGCGTTTCGGAAGCGCTCTACCTGGCATTTATGGCCTTGCTCGACCCCGGCGACGAGGTGATTATCCCGACCCCATGCTTCGTGGCGTACCAGGCCGAAGTGTACCTGGCGGGCGGCCTGCCGGTGGAAATTCCCAGCCGGATGGAAAACAACTTCCAGGTTGACCCCGATGAAGTGCGCCGGCACATCACCCCGCGCACCAAAGTCATCTTCATCGGCTACCCCAGCAACCCCACCGGGGCGGTCGCCGAGCGCGAAACCCTGCTGGAGATTGCTAAAATTGCCATCGAACACGACCTGGTGGTTGTGTCGGATGAAATCTACGACCGGCTGGTGTACGGATTCGAGCATGTCTGCTTCCCGTCGCTGGGAGAAGAAATCAAGGCGCGCACCGTGCTGCTGGGCGGGTTTTCCAAGAGCCACGCCATGACCGGCTGGCGCATCGGCTTTGCCGCTGCTCCGGCAGAGATTTTGATGTGGATGCTGCGCGTTCACCAGTACACCATCATGTCCGCGCCGACCACCGCCCAGGATGCCGCCATCGAAGCCCTGAAAGCCGATCATTATGTCGATGAAATGGTGGCCGAATACGACCGCCGCCGCAAATTGATTGTGAGCGGGTTGAACCGGCTCGGCCTGACCACCTTCGAGCCGCGCGGCGCGTTCTATGCCTTCCCCAATATCCGCGCCTCGGGCATGGATGAAGAGACCTTTGCCGAAAAACTGCTTCACGAGGAGCATGTGGCGGTCGTGCCGGGCAGCGCCTTTGGCAAAGGCGGCGAGGGTTTCGTGCGCTGTTCGTACGCCACCGCCTACGAAAAAATCGAAGAAGCCCTGCGGCGCATGGAAAAGTTCATGCAGCGCTACGGATAGGGCAGTATGTAGTGACCAATAATCGTGTGACAGGCGCAGCCTGTCACACGATTACTTTCAGTAACTGGAAACGGTAGAAAAAACTTATGTTGATTGCCATTTTGCGTTGGTCGTGTTAGCCTTTACCTTTCTGGGCGATGGTTTGCGCGACGCGCTCGACCCACGCATGCGTGGAACACAATAACACCTGCGCTTGTCGGATTTGGCAACATAAGATAGGATTCAGGTAAACTTGATCCTATCTTTTTAGTGGAGCAACGAAATGCCCATCGAACGTCGCCTGTTAATTATGGTTATTCTGGGAACGCTGGTTCTCTCATCCTGTAATCTGGGTTTGCCGAGTTTTAACCCTGCAACTCCTACCCTTGTTGAGCCGTTGCCTGAAGAAACAAATGCGCAGCCCCCATTGCCCACCCAGCAGCCTCCCACCGCCACGCCCGTGCCGCGCGTCCTGACGGTTTGCCTGGGCCAGGAACCCAACAGCCTGTATCCCTTCGATGTCCTGAATACGGCTGCCCGCAGCGTGCTAGAAGCAGTCTACGACGGCCCCGTCGACACCTTCACCAACGGCTACCAGCCGGTCATCTTGGAACAGGTTCCCTCTCTCAAAAATGGCGATGCCCAGTTGAATCCTGTCACCGTAAAACGCGGCGACATGGTAGTCGATGCCGCAGGGAATCTTGTTTCGCTTGATTTTGGGATTTCTGTCCTGCCTGCTGGGTGTTACGACGACGCTTGCGCTGTCAGGTTCAGCAGTGGTTTTGAGTTGCAGATGGACCAGGTCGTTGCCACCTTCCGCCTGCTGCCTGACCTGAAGTGGTCTGACGGCGCGCCGCTGACCGTCAAGGATTCCCTGTACGCTTTCCAACTTGCCTCCGACCCGGCCACGCCTGGCTCGAAGTACCTCATCGACCGCACCCAGTCTTACGAAGCGCTGGACGATTTGACCGTCCAGTGGTGGGGCGTGCCGGGCTTCGTCGACCCAACCTACGCCGATAATTTCTGGCCGCCGCTGCCAGAGCATGTCTGGGGAAAGTTCAAGCCTGAAGAACTGGCCCGCGCCGATGTAGCGACCCGCCCGCCGCTGGGCTGGGGCGCGTACACCTTTACCGATTGGGCGTCCGGCGAATACATCCGTTTCGATAAGAATTCCAATTATTTCCGAGCTGAAGACGGGCTGCCTTTTTTCGAGACCCTGGTTTTCCGCTTCGTCAAAGACGCGCCTTCTGGGATCAGCGCCCTGATTGCCGGGCAGTGCGACATTTTGGATTCCAGCGTGCGGCTCGATGGGCATATCGACCTGTTGACCGAACTGGAGCGGAGCAACCAGGTCCAACTGATAACCTCCACCACCCCTGTGATGGAAAGGCTGGACTTCGGCATTCGCCCGGCGACCTCCGATGACGGGGTTTCCTCCAACGACCGGCCCGATTTCTTTGGCGATGTGCGCGCCCGCCAGGGCATTGCCTACTGTCTCGACCGCGCGCGCGTGGTCAATACCGTGTTGAATGGCATGTCGCAAGTTCCTGATACGTTCGTTTCACCCTCCCACGCTTTGTTTTTTTCCGATACCGCCAAGTATCCATTCGACATCGCCAAAGGGATTGACCTTCTCGAAAGCGCCGGTTGGACCGACCCCGACAATGACCCCTCGACGCCGATGGTGGCCGGGAACGTAAAAGGCGTGCCTGCTGGAACTCCCCTGGTGCTGCGCTACTGGACGACCTCCGCTTTACAGCGCCAGCAGGTCAGCGCCATCCTGGCCGAATCATTGGGCCAGTGTGGGGTGGGGGTTCAGTTGGAATATTTCACCCAGGACTCCTTCTATGCCCCTGGCCCGGATGGCCCCCTGTTTGGCCGCCAGTTCGACCTGGCCGAATACGCCGTTGCTGCCGTTGGGGGAGAGCCAACCTGCTCCTGGCTGATGGAAAACCAAATCCCGCGTTCTGCCAACCGTTGGCTGGGGCTTAACGTCAGCGGCTACGCCAACCCCGATTTCGACCTGTTGTGCCGCAAAGCCCTGCGCGCCCTGCCCGATATGCCCGAACACGCTGGCGCGTACACCCAGGCCCAGACCATCTTTGCCAATGACCTGCCCTTCATCCCGCTTTACATGCGCATCAAAGTCGCCGCAGCCCGCCGCGACCTGTGCAACCTGCGGCTCGATGCGTTTACCACCAACGACCTGTGGAACCTGGAAGACCTGGATTACAAGCCATTTTGTGAGTAAAAAAGTCGATTTGTTGTTGGTTTTCATTAAAACAAGCGCCGATTTGCTTGACTGCTAAAAATGCTTATGCTATAGTGTTTCTTGCATGGATTTTTGTTCATGCTTACCATAAATTTTGCTGTCATCTTTTCCCTTGAAGGAGGTGGTTCAATCTTGTAGAATATAACAGTGCGTTGCATTTCCGTGACCCAAACCCGTCGTATCCAAAATTTTCTCTATGGAGGAGAAACACAATGTTACGAACTCGCTTGATGACTGTACTTGGTCTGATTTTGGTTGCCAGCATGGTTCTGGCTGCCTGCGCCCCCCAAACCCTGGTCGAAACCAAGGTTGTGGAAGTCGAAAAGCAAGTTGAGGTCGAAAAGACCGTCGTGGTTGAGAAGGAAGTCGAAGTTGAACGCGAAGCCTTCACTACCCCGCATCCCATCCTCAGCGACCTCAGAGTCCGCCAGGCCATGTCTTACTGCACCAACAAACTCGACCTGATCAAGTCTGTCTATCCCCTCGTCCCCGAAGAGCAGCAGGCTGAACTCATCATGAACACCTTCATCCCGACCGTCCAATGGGCGTATGCCGGCGATGAAAATATCACCATCTACCCCTTCGACCCTGACAAAGGCAAAGCCTTGCTCGAAGAGGCTGGCTGGACTGGCGAAGGTATCCGTGTGAATGCTGCCGGCGACGAACTTGCCCTCAAGTTCACCACCACCACCGCCGCTTTCCGCCAGACCTGGGCCGCCGTGTTCGAGAAGCAGATGGCGGACTGCGGTATCCGCATCCTGCGCTTCCATGTGCCCGCTTCCTGGTGGTTCGGTGATACCACCGGCCTCTCCCGCCGCGACTTCGAACTGGGCGCTTTCGCCTGGGTTGGCGAAGCCGATCCTGGTGGCCAGACCCTGTGGGCCTGCGACCAGATTCCTTCGCCTAAAAATGGTTGGGTCGGCCAGAACTACATGGGTTGGTGTAACGAAGCCGCCAACGCTAACATCAAACTGGCGAACAACAGCCTGCTCCAGGACGAGCGCAAAGCCGCTTACACCGTTGTCCAGCAGGAATACACCAAGGATGTTCCCGCGATTCCGCTGTTCAACCGCACCGATACCTATGCTTACAGCCCCGCCCTGGCCAATTTTGCCCCCAAGCCGGGCTATGCATACTACATGTACAATGCCCACGAGTGGGAGAAGCCCGGTAGCGACACCATCGTGCTTGGTTTCACCCAGGAACCCGCCACCCTCTACACCCTGGTCGAAAGCGCCTTTGTGGCTGTAGCCGCCAACTACCTTGTTGCTGACGGCTTTGCCACCTCCAACGACTACACCTGGGAAGCCAAACTGCAGGACGGCCTCTCGACCCTTGAGTCGGGCCTGGCTGTCAACAATGACGTTGAAGTCAAGGCTGGTGACAAAGTTGTGGATTCCAATGGCGAAATCGTTGAGCTGGCGAATGGCGTGAAGGTCAAAGATGCCACTGGCGCCGAAGTGGAATTTACCGGCTCGCCTGTCAAGATGAAGCAGATGGTCGTGACCTACAAGTTCATCCCTGGCATCACCTGGTCGGATGGCAAGCCGTTGGTCAAGGCCGATTTTGAACTTGGCTACAAGACCGCTTGCGACCGCGAAAATGGCGCGACCTCCTTCATCACCTGCGACCGCACCCAGGCCGTCACCTTTGATTCTGACACCGCCTACACCGTAACCTGGCTGCCCGGCGTCCAGGATGGCGCGACCTACTTCCTGACTCCTTACGGCGCTTCCCCCGCCCACCAGGTTATCGAGAGCGAAGGCGCTTATAAGGGCAAGACCCTCGCCGAAGTGCCCGCCAAAGATTGGCCGACCCTGCCCGAAATCGCCGAGAAGCCGCTTGGCTTTGGCCCGTACGTCCTCACCGAATGGGTCAAGGGCGAGAAGATGGTCTTCGAAGCCAACCCCTATTACGTCCTGGGCGCTCCCAAGACCCAGACCATCGTGATTTCCTTCATCACTGCCGAGAACGCCGAAGCCCAACTCATCGCGGGCGGCGTTGATGTCCTCGACAGCACCACCCTGGTCGGCGTGACCGAGACCCTGAGCAAGGCTGCCGAAGAAGGCAAAATCACCCTCCTGGTCAACCCCAGCGCGACCTGGGAACACATTGACTTCAGCCTGTTCGTCAAGTAAACCACAAGGACAGCAGGTTTAAGTTCGCATAAAAAGATGTGGGCAGATGGACATCCCTTGGTGTCTATCTGCCCCATTCTTAACTCGCAGCGTTTATTTGTTCCAGCAACTACTTTGATAGAATACAATCTGCGGCGGCTGTCTCGCACTCAAGGCCGCACCTGAACGGAGGTCAATGTCCCATGACAGGATATCTCATACGAAGATTGTTCCAAATGCTTATTGTGGTTCTGGTTTCTGCCGCCGCTTCTTACGCCATCCTGAACTTCGCTCCGGGCGGTCCCACCGCCGGTTTGCGCCAGGCAACCCAAAACTCTCGCTTCAGGATCACCGAAGAAGACATCCAACGAATCCGGGCTTATTTTGAATTGGATTTATACCTGCCCTTTCGTTTCACCCGCTGGCTGGTTGGCTGGCCGACCGGCCCCATCATGATTGGCGGACAGGAATTATTTGCCAACAGCCCCATTGGCTGCCGCAAACCCATCGAAGGGGTTTTTACCGACGATAAAGGTAACTTCACGACCCGGGTGATAGGCTGCGATGAATATGTCTATTTCAGCAGCCTGGAAGGACGCCGCGCCAGCCGCGGGGTTTTATTTGGCGATTTTGGCAATTCCTGGCGGCTCAACCGCGATCGCCCTGTGACAGATTTGCTCCTTTCGCGCTTGCCCAACACGCTCCAACTGGGTGGACTTTCCATCCTGTTTGCATTGGTCTTGGGCATCCCGCTGGGAATTTATTCCGCTATTCATCAATACTCGCGTTTCGACTACATTTTTACAACCCTGGCCTTCCTGGGGTCGTCTATGCCGACCTTCTTTTTCGGCATCATGATGATTTTGCTGTTTTCGGTATTGCCCCGTGTTTCCGACTTGCCGATTCCCTATTTGCCGCCGGGCAGCGCGGAAGCAGTGCGCGATTATGTGATTCCATTTTTTACTACAGAAATAACGATTGAGGCAGGTTCCGCGGCTGACCGCATCCTTCACCTCATCCTGCCCGTTTCCGTGCTGACCATCATCAGCGTTGCAGGTTGGAGCCGCTATATCCGTTCCAGCATGCTCGAGGTGCTGCGGCAGGATTACGTTCGCACTGCCCGCGCCAAAGGCCTGATTGAGAGGGTTGTCATCTTCAAGCACACCTTGCGCAATGCCCTGATACCGTTTGCGACGATTATCGTCTTCACCCTGCCCGGTATTTTTGGCGGCGCAATCATCACCGAGACCATTTTCTCATGGCCTGGGATGGGACGCCTGTATTTCCTGGCCCTGGGTGAATATGACTATCCGGTTGCCATGTCAATCTTGTTTATTACCGCTGTTCTCACTGTAACTGCCACCCTCATTCGTGACGTGTTATATACGCTGCTCGACCCACGTATTCGGTATAAATAATATAGTTTGCGGGAGATGTGAAGAATGACCAACCAAACCAAAGTTGCTGTTCTTGAAGTAGAAGCAATTACCACAAAAGAAGAAACCCCATT
>DAOUAZ010000056.1:0-7645 GCA_034432975.1 Anaerolineales bacterium
TCCATCTACCAGCACCGGGACGGAATCGAGGCTGCGCGTCACCAGGCTTATCAGGCTTTGGATTTGCACGACAATTTCAAACCCGGCGATGGTTAGCAGCCCGAGAATGAGCAGGACGAGCAGCAGGTATATCAGGTTGACTGATACGCCCCACTTCAGGCGCAATTTGTGGGTCAGGAAACTTGCCAGGGGGTATAACAAATAGACCAGGATGAACGCCATCAACAGCGGCGGCAGGATTCCCTGGAACTTGATGAGCATTCCAGCCAGAACCGCCACCAGGGTCAGGCCAACCACCATTTTGGTGGTCGATGTCCAGACGGGGGTGTGGGGAGAAGTGGGCATAGCGGCTTGTTTCGGTTGTGGATAAGATGGTTGGCGGGCGCGAACGACGTGGAATCTACGGATAAACCAGGATGCGAAATGGCTTCTTCCTTACCAGATTATAGCATTTTTGGTGGTTGAATTGGCGGCTGTTGTTATTGCGGCAAGTTGCCTTTTGTTTTTTCTGAACGCAGTTGAATCAGTCCTTGGGTAAACACCCATAGCCAGGCGATAGCGGTGATTTGGGCAGGAAGCCAACCAGCCAGAGCGTACCGCCAAAAAGCAACACCTATGGTCATTGGGAACAAAACGCGGGAGACCGTGATGAGCGCATACGCGCTCCAGGCCAGCCGGGGGGCGCGGAAGAAACTCAAAAAAACGGTCAGGAGCGCAAATAGCACCCAGCCGGGATAGAGACGTGGGTAGCTTGCGCGCAAACTGTCATCTATCGCGCGGCGCAGGCCAATCAACAGCGGCAGATTTGGGGTCTTCTGGTAAAAGTATTCGTCGCGCCAGATTTCTACAAACCCATCTTCACCCGGCAAGGGGTAAACAAGCATGGGCTGCAACCCGGGCGTCAATCCGCGTTGGTATTTGTTGAACAGAATTTCGACTGCGCGCGAGGGGTTAGCGCGAATCGAATCCCAGGCGGCAGATTCCATCAGGTCAAAGGCCTGGTTGGGGGTATATCCGGCGGCGAGCATGGCAGGGTAAATTTCCCAGCCGGTTGGAATGCCTTTCTGGTCTGTGATTTCGATGGGATGTGCTTCGATGGCTTTTTGGATGACCTGGTAAGCGCGAGAATCGGGGTTCGAGAATGGCGTTCCCAGTGCATCACCATAATAGACCCATCCATCGTAGAAAACTTCGCCCTGATAATTGCTCATTCCAAAGAAACCATGTATGCGCTGATTGTGGGCTGACCACCACAAAACCGGCAGAGCGGCAATCAGGATTGCCAGTGCCGCTATTTGCATCCGCCGGGTGTCGAGCGCGCGCGTCCTTCTCCAGGAATAGAGCGGCGCTGCCATAAGCCATATTGCGCCGATGGCCAGCATGACGAGATTTTCGGAGCGCAAGAGAACGGCGAAGGAGCCGGTCAGGAGGGTGGCAAACACCCATTTTGGTTCCGGTTTTTGCAGGGCGGAAACATGCAGGGTAAGAAAAGTCAGCACGAGAAAGACGTTTGGAACATCTGACATGACCACGCTGGCATAGGCCATCAAATCGGGGGAGAAGACGACCCAAAAGCCTGCTATTAGCGCAATGGTATACGAGCCGCTCCACTGCCAGCCCAACCGATAGGCCGGGAACAGGCAGGCAAAGGCGATAAGATGCAGCAAGATTTTTATTCCCCAGGCATTGTTTCCGAACAGGAACATCACCGGCGCAAACAGGAAGGTTGTGCCGGGACCGCGATACATCGAAACTCCATCGAGATTGCCATGCTGGAGAAGGTGGAAACTTCCCTGTAGGAGGCCGTGACTATCGGGATTGATGGTCAGCGGAACGGTCAGCGCGTTGAATGTATAGACGCAAAGACCGGCCATGGAAAGGATGAGCAGATTGCGTTGATGCATCCCCGCAGGGGCGGTTTTTTTGGGCAGGTTTTCCTGTCCAATGTGCTGAATGACCAGCAATAGAAGTCCAATTGCCCCAAAGGAAAACAGGCTGGAGAAAAGCAGGAGAAATCGAAACGCCTCTCCCGGCAGGCCTCGATACTCGGCAGTCAGGCGTAGGGCTGTTTGCCCCATTCGTTCGCTGTCAAGGTTGGGCCAACTCTTTCGTCCGTTCAACGCGACTTGTGCCGCGCCGCCTTCGGGGGAGGTGAGAAAGAGCAGGGTAATTGGTTGTCCGATAGGGGTTTGGAAGGTCAGGCGCAGGGGCTTTGACTCTTGCGCGGCATGAACAAGTCCCTCCTGAACCTGCCAGCCGCTTTCAAGCGCGCTCTTTTCGAGCGGGAGCGGGTTGCCGTTGTTCTTGATTTCGACCAGAGTAACCTGGCCGGTAATTGCTGTAATGGTCAGGGTCTGGTACGACTGAGGCAGGCGACAGGCACGCCAGGCTACGAATCCGCCCAAGAGAAGCGCAGCCAACAGGTAGAGAGTCAGCGTTGGCTTTGGAATCCGTTTTACGAATGGCCCGAATCGCCGAAATACAATCGCCATCCCGCCAATCGAAAGCGGCAAAAGCGTAAACAGTCCGGCGAGCATCCACAGGCCGGGCCATTCCCAATAATTTAGCAGGTGATGCGACAGGCTGACAAACAAAAGCGCGCCTGTCAACGTGGGTTTCAGCCATCGACGAAGCGTGTGCAAGGCGGGCTAGTCTTTCTTCCCCAAATTTCCAGCTGCGCTGATGTGCTCCAGGCAGCGTCTGGCAAGCGTGGCGGCTGCGTCCATGCGGTATTCGGCGGAGGCCCACTGGTCGATGGCTTCATGGAAGGCATTTCGGGCGGCGGATTCCAGGCCGTCGGCCTCGGTGCCGTCCATTGCCAGCAGGGGATTTGCGCCATAGCCGCCGAGGGTCAGGCGGGTGCGTCCGCTATTCCACTGGGCCAGGGCGGCGCACGCAATCGGGACATCTTTCGGGGTGCGGGCGACCTGTTCATAAGCGAACTTTGCATTTAACGGGATACTGACCAGGGTGATGAGTCCCGCCGGGCGCAATGTCCAATATTCCGCCAGACTGATACCTGATGACTGGCGACTGGCAACTGTCAACTTCGCGTCCAATGCGAGCAGGGCGGTCGCAAACGGCGAGCGGCCGTCGGCTGAAACCAGCGTCCCGGCGACGGTGGCCGCGTTGCGGAGGTTCAGGCTGGCTTCCTGCCGGATGGCCTGTTGCAAGGCTTCAGGGCAGTCCGCGTTTTCGAGGAGTTGTTGCAGCGTGGTTGTCGCTCCAATATCCAGCGTGTAGCCATTGCGAGAGATGCGCTTCAAGTCCAAATCCTGCAAATCGACCACGGCAAAATCCCTGTCCTTATAGGCCGGGCTGTTGATTTTCGTCCCGCCGCCGAGCGGGAGGGTGTTTGGCTGGGCGAGCAGTTTCAAGGTGTCATCAATCGTTTGTGGACGATGGTATTCAGTAATCATGGGGACTCCATGTGAAAAAGGCTAACGACACCTTATTATAACGGAATCCCATGGAAGTTTGTGGCGGCCTGTTAGCCAGTGGATAGGCGGCGCATGACACGCTATGTTATCATAACGGCGGGTTGTACAACCTTCAGGGTGATTGCGTGTATACAACCACGCTTGGGCATAAATAGATACGAAGTTAGGCGGAGAGTGCTCTGCCCTGATAAGTCCACTGGAAGGGTTTTGCCATCGTGCGATTGTAATACTCGATATAAGCCAGCACATTCCCTGTAATTTTCCACTTCCCCCAGGCATTTCCCAAAAACTGTTGTACAATTCTTCCTCATGAAACCATTGCGCATTCTCTTCCTGGCCTCCGAGGCCGACCCATTCGTCAAGGTTGGCGGCCTGGGCGATGTGGCCGGGTCATTGCCCTACGCCTTGCAGTCGCTTGGCGACGATATCGATGTCCGCCTGGTCATCCCCTTTCACGCCTCCATCCATGCCGAGGGCCTGACCCTGGTGCGCGAGACCGTCTTCACCATTCCCCACTACGGGCGTGAAATCCCTGCGCAGGTTTTTTGCACCGATGTCAACGGGCTGCCAGTCTACCTGATTTCCGGCGCGCCGGTCACGGGTTCGCTCAAGGTTTACGACCCCAATCCGCAGGCCGATGGCGAAAAATATGTCTTTTTCTCCATCGCCGCGCTCGAAATGGCGCGCCGCCTCGATTGGCGTCCCGACATCGTCCATGCCAACGACTGGCACACCGCCGCCGCTGTTTATCAAGTCCGCCGAATGCAAGAGTACCCTTTCTGGAAGGGCGTCAAAACCGTCTTTTCGGTGCATAACCTGGGCTACATGGGCGCGGAGGCCGAAAACGCGCTGCTGGCGTATGGCCTGCCTTCAATTAACGAGCCGCTCCTGCCTGAATGGGCCCGCCGCCAGCCGATGGGGCAGGCCCTGTGGGCGGCGGATGAAATCGTGGCCGTTTCGCCCTCCTACGCCGAGGAAATCCAGACCCCCGAATACGGCTATGGGCTGGAGACCTATCTCCAGGCCAACCGCGCCAAAGTGACCGGCATTGTCAACGGTATCGATTATTCCCTGTGGAACCCGGCCAAAGACAGCGCGCTCGAAGCTACCTTCGATTCTGCGACGCTCACCGAACGCGCCCGCAACAAAGCCCACTTGCAAGCCCAATTTGCCTTAACCGAAATGCCCGAAGCCCCGCTTCTGGCGATGGTCACGCGCTTCGATTTTCAAAAAGGGGTGGATATCGCTCTCAACGCCCTGCGGATGGTCACCGACCTGCCCTGGCAGGCCATCCTGCTCGGCACCGGCAATGCCGCGCTCGAAGAAGCCGCCCGCCTGCTCGAATCCAACTTCCCCAACCGCGTTGCGGCTGTCGTTCGTTTCGACGCGCGCATTTCCCGCCAGATATACGGCGGCGCCGACATCCTGCTGATGCCCTCCCGCTATGAACCTTGCGGCCTGGCCCAGATGATCGCCATGCGTTACGGCGCAATCCCGCTGGCGCGCGCCACCGGCGGCCTGCGCGATACCATCGCCGACCGCCGCACCGGGTTCCTGTTCACCGACGCATCCCCGGCGGTCATGGCTGCCACCATCCGCCGCGCGCTCCAGGCCTACCGCAGCCGCGAGGCCTGGCAAGCCATCCAGCGCGCTGCTATGGTCGAAGATTTCTCCTGGGAAAAATCGGCCCGGCAGTATGTGGAGTTATACCGGTCGTTATAAATTTCTTATTCCTCGCGGTAAGCCGCGAGACCCCAAAACGAGACTCCAAAGCGAGGCTATTATGACCTTCAAACGTTCTTCCGGCATCCTCCTGCACCCTACCAGCTTCCCCGGCCCCTACGGAATCGGCGACTTGGGCCCCGCTTCCTATCGATTCATCGATTACCTGGCCGAAACCGGCTGTACCCTCTGGCAGGTGCTTCCCCTCGGCCCTACCGGTTACGGCGATTCGCCTTACCAGTGCTTCTCGGCTTTTGCTGGCAACCCCTACCTGGTCAGTCCCGATTTTCTCAAGAACGATGGCCTGCTGGTCGAAGAAGACTTCGACGATATGCCTGAGTGGTCTGGTTTTGTCGATTACGGACTGATTTACCAGTGGAAACCGGCCTTGCTCGATAAGGCCTATCGCCGCTTTGAGTCGATGCCCGATACCCCCTTCCACGCTGAATTCGAGTCCTTCTGCGCTGAAAACGCCTCCTGGCTGTCAGATTTTGCCCTGTTCATGGCGCTCAAGGATGCCAACGCCGGCGCGGCCTGGAACGAATGGCCGGAAGCCCTGCGCAGGCGCGAGTCCAGGGTCCTCGCCAAAGCCCGCGAGAAACACGCCGACGCCATCCGTCGCCAGGAGTTTCGCCAATTCCTGTTCTTCCGCCAGTGGAATGCCCTGCGCAGTTACGTTCACAGCAAGGGGATACAAATCATCGGGGATATTCCCATTTTCGTGGCGATGGACTCTTCGGACGCCTGGGCCAATCCCGATTTGTTCTACCTCGATGAAAGCGGCAAGCCGACTGTTGTAGCGGGCGTCCCGCCTGATTATTTCTCGCCGACCGGCCAGTTGTGGGGCAATCCGCTCTATCGTTGGGAAGCGCACAAGAATACCGGTTATCAGTGGTGGATCGAGCGCATTCGCGCCACCCTCAGCACGGTCGATATCGTGCGCATCGACCATTTCCGAGGCTTCGCCGGTTACTGGGAAATCCCCGGCGGCGCGCCCACCGCCCAGAACGGGCGCTGGGTTCCCGGCCCAGGCATTGACCTGTTCATTGCCATTCGGGAAGCCCTCGGCAACCTGCCCATCATCGCCGAAGACCTGGGCGAAATTACCCCGGATGTCATCGAATTGCGCGATACGCTCGGCCTGCCCGGCATGAAAATCTACCAATTCGGCTTCTCCGGGCCAGATAATCCCTTCCTGCCGCATCATTACCCGCGCAACTGCGTGGTCTACACCGGCACGCACGATAACGACACCGCCTGGGGCTGGTATCGCACCGCCCCGCAGCACGAACTCGATTTTGCCCGCCGCTATCTCAACACCAGCGGCAACGATTTCGCCTGGGATTTGATTCGCTCGGCCTGGGCCTCGGCGGCCATGTTCGCCCTCGCCCCCTTGCAGGACTTCATGAACCTCGGCACTGAAGCGCGCATGAACTTCCCCGGCAAGGTGGGCGGCTTCTGGTCATGGAGAATGCCCGAAGGCAGCCTGACCGATGACCTGAAATGGCGCATCCGCGAACTCAATTATCTCTACCAGCGCTAAACGCAGCGTCCCGAAGGTTCCAAACCTTCGGGACGTTTTACTCCCTGGCCGCCGCATAAATCCCTGCCAAAATCAGAATCCCGCCGATGATTTCGAGCGCGGAGGGCGCTTCGCGCAGGATGAAAAAGGCCAGCACGGTGGAGCCGATCGGCTCGCCGAGCAGGGTTACAGCCACGAAAGAAGCCGGCAGGTAGCGCAGCGCCCAGTTGAAAGTCGAATGTCCCAGCAGTTGCGGCACCAGCGCCAGGAGCAGCATCCACAGGTAGTTCATCGGCGGGTAGCCGAAGGGGGATTGTCCCGCCGCGAGCATGATGGCGATGAGAACGAGCGCGGCCATGCCATAGACGACGAAAATGTAGGGGATGAGCGACATCCTGGCCCGCAGGCGGCGGCCAATCAGCAGATATCCGGCCCCCATCCAGGCCCCGCAGAAAGCCAGGAAGTTGCCCCACAGGGCCTGACCCTGCAAAAATTCGGAGAAGGGCGGGCAGGCCAGTCCGTTTTGAATCTGACAGGTTTCGCTCAACCCGACCACCGTCCCGCCGAGCAGCGCCAGCGCCAGCCCGATGACGGTCGCCCGGCTGATGGATTCGCGCAGCACGAGCGGGGAGAGAATCGCCACCCAGAGCGGGGTGGTGCTGACCAGTACGACCGAACTGGCGACGGAGGTAAATTCCAGCGACGAAATCCAGGTGGCAAAGTGCAGGGCCAGGAAAAAGCCGGAGAGCAGCCCCAGTCCCAACTCACGGCGCGACAGGCTGTTTATTTCAGCGCGGTGACGCGCTAAGGCAACGGGAGCCAATACCAGCGCGGCCAGCGTCAACCGCACCGCCGCAATCACCAGCGAGGGGACATCCTGCTGGGCATAGCGAATGAAAATTGCCGCGGTCGAAACGGCAAACACCCCGCCCGCAATGGCAAGGGTGAACAGGGCGGGGTT
>DAOUAZ010000057.1:0-6214 GCA_034432975.1 Anaerolineales bacterium
TTCGACCGCATCGTGCTGGAAGCGGGCGGACGTTTCTACTTCGCCAAAAACAGCGAGACTACGCCCGAAACCGCCCAGCGCTTCCTGGGACAGGAAACTGTCGAACGCTTTAAAGCCCTCAAACGGCGCACCGACCCCAACAACCTCCTGGAATCCGATTTGTTCCGCCGGGTGTTTGGCAGTTTGTAGGGCAGGTCTCCGACCTGTCCGATGCCACCAACCGAATGTAGGGCAGGTCAAAGACCTGTCTTACGCAGGGACTTTTTGGCTACGAAATTCTCACGACAATAATTTGACTTTTTGGGCGAAACTCATTACACTAATCACGGAATAGCAACGTTATTTTTCCAGGAGGAATGATGGCCGCACAATATCAACTCGTAATGCACGCCGGGCCAACCCCGGGGAAAACCTTCCCACTCGAAGTTGACGTGATTACCATTGGGCGCGAGGCCGGGAATACGATTGTCATTAACGACGCAGAAGTTTCTCGCAAACACACCCAACTGATGCTTCAGGGCGGCAAATACGTCCTGAGCGATATTGGCTCAACCAACGGCACCTTTGTCAACGGCCAGCGCATCACCGGGCAGCATGTTCTCGTTCCGGGTGAAGTGATTTCGCTGGGTGAACAAATCAACCTGTTGTTCGAGTCTCTGGCGCAAATCGACCCCAACGCAACCATGCTCTCCTCCTCGGCCCGGCCTGCGGCGGTCGCTCCCAAACCATCCACCCCGCCGCCGGCCCCCGCGCCCCAGCCTGTCCAGTCGGTTGGGTATGCCGGTCACGTTCCCGCCGGACCGGAGCCTGGCCTGGCCGAACCACCAGCGAAGGGCGGCGCGAACCGGACGCTCATCATCGTGGCGGTTGTCATCCTGGTGCTGTTGTGCTGTTGCGTGGTTGGACTGTTCGCCTATGATTATGCCGAACTGTGGTGCTCGCCGCTGACTTCCTGGCTGGTGCCGGTGCTGGGCGGTTCCTGTCCGTAATCCCCTGTAAAAACGTCCCGAAGGATTTGCTCCTTCGGGACGTTTTTATGATTCCAACAACGCCATCACCTCGCGCAAACGGACTTCCGCCTGCTCATAATCCCCGGCGCGCAAATCCCGGTCGGCGGCGATGAGTAATTCCTCGATTTGTAAATTGACTGGCTCACGCGGCCTGCGCAGCAAATCGGCGACGATGCCGCGCTGGCGCATGGCGGGGATATCGGGCAGCCAGGCGGTCAGGAAGTGGGCCGAGGGGTCATAGCGCTGCTGGTAGTGGCGCAGCGTGTCGTAGAAGGCCACCGTCAGGCGCAGGTCGGCGCGGTGAGAGTCGTCCACCGTTTGAGAGCGCAGGAAGTCGAGGAAAGCCGATTCGAGCGAGGCAATATCCAGGCCAAAGTGAACCTGCAAGGCAGCCTCCAACGCGGCAGATTGGGTTCCATCCGGCGCGGGGTGAATATCGCGGTAGAAGGCGTCGAAGCGCTCCCAGCCATAGGTTTCGACCAGGTAAGCCACCAGCGCGGCAGCTTGCAGGTAGCCAATCTCATGTTGGGAGGGGTAGAAGGCGTCGGTCAGGTCGCGCAGGGGGATGTACCAGTCCAATTCGAGCAGGGCGGCGGCACGGGGAAGAATGGGTTCGACCTTGAAATGCCCATTGCTCAAATAAACGGCCAGGCCCTCGACCAGGATGGAGGGGCGTACATCGCCGCCCTGCCGGGAATCGAGCCAATGCACCATTTCATGATGAATCACCTGTCGGGTGGCATTCCCGGCGTAATTTGCGTCGAGATACGAAACGTACAGGCCGTCGGAGGCGAATCCGCCGTGCCCGAGGACGCGCGGCAGGAAGGTGAGCGGGATTTTTTCGTCGAACTGCGCGCCAAAACGCGCCTCGACGCTTTCGGCTTCGGAGTCGGCCATTTCGGCCAGGGTTTCTATGTCGCGCTGGGCGTCGGTGCCGGTGATGTAATAGATGGTGCAGCAGTCGGAGGTGATGCTCTCCCAGCGGGCATCTGGTTCGGGGTACGGGACATCGGCAGCAGGCAGGAGCGTGAGCGTTTCGGTCCAGGAAAATTCAGCGGGGCGCAGGCGGAAGGTCAGGGCGTGCGTCCCACTCTCCAATCCAGATGTATCCCAAACCCAGGTAAAGGTGGCCTGGCTGCGGCCTCCGATTCCAAACGGGCGGAAGGCTTGCTCGCCGAGGGTTTGACCGTCCGCTTCGAGAACGACTACTTTCTCTTTGGGGTCGAAGCCGTCGGGAGCCAGCACCTCGAAACTGACCATGTCGCCAACGTAAAGCGGGCCGTCGGGGTGAACGCGGATGCTGAAACTGGCGGCGGGGGTGGGCGAGGCGGGCGGCGTGCCAGCCGGGAGCGGCGCAGTTAAGGATGGGCTGGCCGGCGGCTCGGCAGGGTTGGCGGTTGGCAGGGCAGACAGCGGCCCGCAGGCAATGAGCAATGCGAATAAAAGGGAAATGAACTTGAATCGGGAATTGGGCATGGCAGGCTCGTTGAATTTGGCTGTCATCGGTCTGGTTTCTCTGGTAAACTTCTTGCAAGAAGGCAATTTTACACAGTTCTGGGTTGTTTACAATCTCAGGCCAAAGAGCAAATCGTGGCTCTCGAAGAATTAGCTTAAAATCAGTACGCGGATTACACGGATAGCCAGACCGATAAAATCCGTCAAGATGGATGTTTTCGCTTACGCATAAGCCAATTTAGTTTACCTGAAAGGCTTCTGGCGTTATGGAAACACTGGAAGCCTTTTCTTTCTGCCGCAATTTTGATTGCCATATCCTTTTACGCCAATGAAAAATACAAGGTTTCCTTTTGGTCAGCCCGTCCAAGAAGTTGTTCAGGCCGAACGCTCTCCAAAGCCTGTCTTTGTGCTTGGCGTTTACGCGAGCGCGGTTCATGCCCGTTGGGTATCCGCCAATAACAAAACCATCGTAACCGCGCTGGCAGCAGCCAGCGAACCTTACATCTTTTGGCGCGGCGAAAATGCCGAATCCATTATTCGGGAAATTGACATACCGCGTGAAATTGGGCAACTTTTACCGGCAGACCGTCAATTCAATGGGCCGTCTGGACTGGCCCTTGATAAACTGATTCTCGAACCACTGGGAATAACGCGCGCCGAAGCCCGGCTATGTGATTTGGTGCCGCACAGTTGCGCGAATCCGGCCCAGGCAAAGGCAATCGAGCGAGCCTATCTCCCGCTTATGGAAAAATATGAACTACCCCAGCCGTCTGTGCCATCTGTCCCCGCCCAACTCACCGATGAAATTCGGCGGAACGCCATCCTGGATGAACTTCAACAATCAGGTGCAGGTACATTGATTTTGCTGGGAGACCAGCCAATTCGGTGGTTTCTTTCCTGTTTCGACTCACGCTGGCAAAGATTGTCGGACTTTATGCGCGACGGCCATGATTATGGGACGATTCATTGCGCAAACATCGAGGGAAGACAAATCGATATCTTGCCATTGGCGCATCCGCGACAAATAGCGAAACTTGGACATTCTTCGCCCATCTGGTATCGACATCACCAAGACTGGTTGAAAAAACGGAAAATCACTTCTTAATCACTCATGGAGCCTCCCATGCCCTTCACCCTCCTTCACGAAAAACACATCCCCGAAATCGCCTCGACCGCCAAATTGTACCGGCACGAGAAAAGCGGCGCGCGGCTGCTCTCGGTCGTCAACAGCGACGAGAACAAGGTCTTCGGGATTAACTTCCGCACCCCGCCGAAAACTTCCAACGGCATTGCCCACATCATGGAGCATTCCGTCCTGTGCGGGTCGCGCAAATACCCGGTCAAGGAGCCGTTCATCGAACTGGCCAAAAGTTCGCTCAACACCTTCCTGAATGCTTTTACGTATCCCGATAAAACCTGTTACCCGGTCGCCAGCACCAACCTGAAGGATTTTTACAATCTGATTGATGTGTACTTGGACGCGGTGCTGTACCCGCTCATCCCGGAGCGCACGCTCCAGCAGGAGGGCTGGCATTATGAAATCGAGAACCCCGAAGCGCCGCTCACTTTCAAGGGCGTGGTCTTCAACGAGATGAAGGGCGCGCTCTCCTCGCCGGATGACCTGCTCGGCGAAGTCTCCCAGCAGTCGCTCTACCCCGATACGCCCTACGGGCTGAACTCCGGCGGCGACCCGGCGGTCATCCCCGACCTGACCTACGCCGAGTTCAAGGCCTTCCACGAGACCTATTACCACCCATCGAATGCGTACATCTACTTCTACGGCGACGACCCCGAAGACGAGCGGCTGCGCCTGCTCGATGCCTGGCTGGATGCGTTCGAGCGGAAGGATGTCCAATCGAGTCTCCCGCTCCAGCCGGGCTGGGATGCCCCCAGGCGGGTGACCCATCTCTACGATTCTGGCGATTCGCCGGATGCCAAAGCCTACGTCACCGTCAACTGGCTGATGCCCGAATCGACGGATGCGAAAACCACGCTGTCGCTGTCCATCCTGTCCCATATCCTGCTCGCCACCCCGGCCTCGCCGCTCAAGAAAGCCCTGCTCGACAGCGGCCTGGGCGAAGACGTGACCGGCGGCTACCAGGAGGAACTGCGGCAGGGCCATTTCTCAGCCGGGATGAAAGGCGTCCAGCGTGAGAACCTGGAAAAAGTGGAATCAGTCATCCACGCCACGTTAGCGGAACTGGCTGAAAAAGGAATCGACCCCGAGACGGTGGCAGCATCCCTCAACACCCTCGAATTCCGGCTGCGCGAGCAGAATACCGGACGCTTCCCGCGCGGCCTGTTCCTGATGCTCAACGCGCTCGGCCCCTGGCTGTATGACGGCGACCCGTTCGAGGCCATGGCCTTCGAGACGCCGCTGAATGCCGTCAAAACCGCACTCCGCACGCCGCACTACTTCGAGACCCTCATCAAAAAGCACCTGATAGGCAACCCGCACCGCGCCACCGTCCACCTGGTCCCCGACCCTGAGGAGGGCAAGCGCCGGGAGGCTGCCGAAACCGCGCGCCTGGAAGCCGCCAAAGCCGCCCTGACGCCCGAACAAATCGAGGCCCTGATTGCGGGCGTGGCCGCGCTGAAGCAGCACCAGGAAACCCCCGACAGCCCCGAAGCCCTGGCGGCCATCCCCGCCCTGAAACTTTCGGACATCGACCCCAAATCGAAGACCATCCCCGTCGAAGTGGGCGAACTGAGCGGCGCGCGGCTCTTCACCCACGACCTGCCGACCAACGGGCTGGTTTACCTCGACCTGGGCTTCGACCTGCATAGCATTTCGGCGGAACTCCTGCCCTTCATCGGCCTGATGGGGCGCGTCCTGCTCCAAATGGGCACTGACAGCCAGGATTACGTGGCCCTGACCCAGCGAATCGGCAAAAGCACCGGTGGAATCTGGCCGGGCGCGCTGATTTCCACCATCCGCGAAAGCCAGGACTCGGCGCTATATTTCTTCCTGCGCGGCAAAGCGACCCTCGAAAAATCGGGCGAACTGCTCGACATCCTGAAAGACGTGCTGCTGACCGCCAAACTCGATAACCGCGAACGCTTCAAGCAAATCGTGCTGGAGGACAAGGCCCGCAGCGAGGCCGGGCTGATTCCGGGCGGACACCGCGTGGTCAACAGCCGCCTGCGGGCCCGTTTCAGCGAGGCCGATTGGGTCTCCGAACAGGTCGGCGGCCTGGAAAACCTGTTCTTCCTGCGCAAACTGGCCGAAGACATCGAAAACGACTGGGATACGGTGCTGGGAAAATTGGAGAAGGCGCGCGGCCTGCTCATCAACCGCGCGGGGATGGTGGTCAACGTCACGACCGATGCCGCTTCCTACCGAACCATCGCCCCGGGGCTGGAGAATCTGTTAGCCAGTGTACCGGTTCATCAGTTATCCGGTTATCCAGTTCAGGGGTTATCCAGTTCAACCGTCCAACCGGATAACCGGATAACCGGACAACCAGAAAACATGCCAACTGGAAAACTGCCGAACGAGGGTCTCACCATCCCCGCCCAGGTCAACTACGTCGGTAAGGGCGCGAACCTGTATGCCCTGGGCTATGAGCCGGATGGTTCGGTCAACGTCATCAACCGCTACCTCGGCACCACCTGGCTGTGGGACAAAATCCGGGTGCAGGGCGGCGCGTATGGCGGCTTCAGCCAGTTCGACCCGACTTCCGGCACGTTCACCTTCCTGAGTTATCGTGACCCGAACATCCTGCCCACGCTCGAAAACTACGACAACA
>DAOUAZ010000058.1:0-9286 GCA_034432975.1 Anaerolineales bacterium
CATCGTCAGCCTGGTTGCCCTCAACCCGGCCGCCACCGCCCAAATCGCCCCGCTCGCCGCCCGCATCGCCCGCGCCGAAGGCCTCGAAGCGCATGCAAGGTCAGCGGATTGCCGGGTAAATGGTAAATAGTAATTGGCGATTGGTAATTACCAGTCGCCTAACCCAAATTACCAATTACAAATTACCAATATGAACCTACCCTCCCACATCCAATCCCTGCCCGCCTACACGCCGATTGAACCCTTTGACGTTCTCTCCGAGCGGGTAGGCCGCCGGCCCGAGGACATCATCAAACTCGACGCCAATGAGAACCCCTACGGAATGTCGCCGCGCGCCCGCGAAGCCCTTGCCAGCCTCGCCTACGGCCACATCTACCCCGACCCCGAATCCCGCGCCCTGCGCGCCGCCCTCAGCCGTTTCACCGGCGCGCCCGCCGAAAACCTGCTCCCCGGCGCCGGCGCGGACGAACTCATCGACCTGATGCTACGCGTAACCATTAACCCCGGCGACGCTATTATCAACTGTCCGCCCACCTTCGGCATGTACGCCTTCGACGCCGGCCTGAACAACGCCAGGGTCATCAACGTCCCGCGCAAGGCCGATTTTTCTTTGGATGTGGATGGAATTTTGGAGGCCGCGAAAACGTTTTCCCCTAAACTGATTTTTCTCACCTCCCCCAACAACCCCGATGGTTCGCTCCTCCCGCCGCCTGTCTTGCAAAAACTACTGCCCTTGCCATCGCTGATAGTCCTCGACGAAGCCTACATCGAATTTGCGGGTGTTTCTTCCGCCATCACCATGACACCTGACACCTGGAACCTTATCACCCTCCGCACCTTCAGCAAACTCGCCGGTCTCGCCGGCCTGCGCGTCGGCTACGGGGCATTTCCCTCCTGGCTCATGCCCACCCTATGGAAAGCCAAACAGCCCTATAATGTCAACGTGGCCGCCAGCGCCGCCGCGATTGCCTCGCTCGAAGACCCGGCCTATCTCGACTGGACGGTCAAAACCATCATCGCAGAACGTGAGCGCCTGGCCCGCGAACTTTCAACGTTCCACTTTCTAACCGTTTACCCCTCCAGCGCCAACTTCATCCTGTGTCGCGTCAACGGAATCGACGCTGCCCAACTCAAAGCCGATTTGGCCCAAAAACACGGCATCTTCATCCGCTACTTCGACAAACCCGGCCTGACGGATTGCATCCGCATCAGCGTGGGCAAGCCTGAACAGACCGACTCTTTATTAAATGCGTTATCCGGTTATCCTGTGGACCAGTTTTCCAGTTAACCGAAAAACCGGATAACCGGTCAACAGGAAAACAGGATAACAGAACAGCCAAAAGGACTTTTATGCGAACCGCCAAAATTGAGCGCAAAACTTCCGAAACGCAAATCACCATCGAACTCAACCTCGACGGCTCCGGCCGGCATGACATTTCCACCGGGGTCGGATTCCTCGACCACATGCTAACCCACATCGCCGTGCATGGACTCTTCGACATTACAGTAAAAGCCCAGGGCGACCTGCATATCGATGTTCACCACACCGTCGAGGACATGGCCCTTGTGCTGGGTTCGGCCTTCGACCAGGCTTTGGGCGACCGCAAGAGCATTACCCGCATGGCGAGTTTCTACGCCCCGATGGACGAAACCCTGGCCTTCGTCGCCCTCGATTTATCGGGACGCCCCTACAGCGTCATCGACGCCGAATGGGGCAGCGCGCCAGTTGGAGGTATCCCCACCAGCCTGTTCCCACACTTCTTCGAGAGTTTCGCCGTCACCTCCCGCTGCAACCTGCACGCCCGTGTCCTCTACGGGCGTGACGACCACCATAAAGCCGAAGCGCTTTTCAAGGCTCTCGCGCGGGCGCTGGATAAGGCAACGACCATAGACGACAGACGACAGAGTGTTCCAAGCACGAAGGGTACACTCACTCGTTGACCAGTTATCCCGTTGCTCTGCTCAACCGGAAAACCGGATAACTGAAAAACCGGAAAACTTTATGTCATTCACCATCTTCCCCGCCATAGACCTTAGAAACGGCAAAATCGTCCGCCTCGTCCAGGGCGACCCATCCCGCCAGACCAGCTACGGCGACGACCCGCGTAAACAGGCCGGGCAATTCAAAGCCGAAGGCGCCGAGTGGGTTCACGTCATCAACCTGAGCGGCGCGTTTGGCGAGGAAGCCTCCGCAAACCTGAAAGCCCTCGAAGCGATTGTCACTGTCGACCTGAAGGTCGAGTTCGGCGGCGGCATTCGAGACGAGGAATCCATCCGCATCCCGCTCGAAATGGGCGTGGAACGGGTTTTCCTCGGCACCGCAGCCATCCAGAACCCGGCCCTGGTCGATTGGGCGCTTGCCCGCTACGGCCCGCAGCGGATTGCCGCCGACATTGGCGTGCGCGATGGCAACGTCATGATTTGCGGCTGGCAGGACGCCGCCCCACTGGACATGCTCGAATCCGGGCGGCGATTCAAAGCCCAGGGGCTGGAGTGGTGCGTTTTAACGGATGTCCGCCGCGACGGGGCCGGGACCGGCGTCAGCGTGGACTCTGCTGTTGAACTGCAAACCGCCACCGGCCTGAAAGTCGTCGCTTCCGGCGGCGTCTCCAGCCTCGAGGATGTCCTCCGCGTCAAAAATGCCGGGCTGGCAGGCGTCATCATCGGAAGGGCGCTGTATGAAGGGAAATTGTCGATTTCTGATTTGCGATTTTAGATTGGCAATCCCAATCGATAATCTGAAATCACAAATCTAAAATCACCTTTGCCGCTTTCTCCGCCCCGTTCTCCGCCCGGATTTTCTCGCCCAACGCACTCGCCGCCGCGCGCATCTCGCTCTTTGACACAACCCCAATCGCTTCGGCCAGCCTTTCCGCTGTCAATTTCTTGTGCCGAAGGCTCGTCCCGACGCCCAACTCGCGCACACGCCGCGCCCAGGCGGGTTGGTCCAGCCCATGCGGGATGACAACTGCCGGGACGCCCGCCCGCAGCCCGGCGGCAGTCGTCCCAGCCCCGCCGTGATGAACAACCGCCGCCATGCGCGGAAACAGCCAGGCGTGCGGCGCGCTTTCGAGCGTGAAAATGTTCTCTGGCAGCGGCTCGTCCGAACTGCCCTGCCAGCCGGTCGCCAGGATGCCGCGCTGACCCGTCCGCCGCAGGGCTTCGGCCACCGTGCGGGCGGTGTGGGCGGCCTGTTTTGGGTCGCCGATGCTGCCAAAGCCGACATACACCGGCGCGGGGCCGCGTTGCAAGAAATCCGTCAGCGCGGCGGGCGGCGTCCAGCTGGGTTCTTCATCCAAAAACCAGAAACCGGTATGATGGACATGCGGCGGAAAATCGTCGGCCTGCGGGAAAACGCGCGGGCTGCATGAAACCACCGTCGGGTGCGTGGCGCGGGTCTGGCGCGCGAAGGGACTGCCAAACTGCGTAGGCAGGCCGCCAAATTCGCGCTTCCAGAAGTCGCGCAGGTTGCCGCTGGCGGCCGTCCAGAAAATTTGTTGCAGGATTTTATGCGTCAGCAAATTGTAGCCGCCGCCCAGGCGCGGCCCATCGTAAAAAATCAGCGAGGGGTAGGCGCGGGTCGGCGTCATCGGGAAGGGCAGCCCCAGCACCGACGGGATGCCGCGTTCCTGCGCCGCAAAATAGCCCAGCGCCATGCCGGGATGATAAATCACCAGGTCGGCGTCCTGGCAGGCCGCGAAAAGACCGGACTGCAGGGCCAGCCCAAACTTTTTCAACTCGTTGAAACTCAGCGCAAACTTGAGCGGGTTATCGGCCTGCCGGGCGTTATCGGCCACGCGGCTGTTCATCACGCTGGCCAGGTCGCCCTGGATGGCGTAATATTCCAGCCCGTAACTGCTCACAAATCTGGCAAAGGTTTCGAGCGTGGCAATCCGTACCCGCGCTCCGGCCTTTTTCAGCGCCACGCCCAGCGCCACATACGGCTGAACATCGCCGCGCGAACCCATCGCAAGAATGGTAATTAGCATATTTCCCTTTCGTAATGCGGGATTTATCCCGCTAACTGCCAAACGCGAGACAAATCTCGCGTTACGACTTGAACTGCGCGACCAGTTTGGTCAAAAGCGACTCGAACTGCCGTATCTCGGCTTCATCGAGCGCAGATGCCATAAAATCAACATACGCTTTAATGGTCTGCGCCCTGGCGCGCACCAATTGCCCGCCCGATTCAGTCAGGCTGACGTGAAAAACGCGCTTATCGGCCTCCGATTGGGTTTTGACCACAAACCCCAGCACTGCCAGCTTGTTGATGGCCGCTGTGGCCGAGGCCTTTGAAAACCCCAGCCGGACCGCCACCTCGCTGACGGTTGGCTCGCCCAACGCCGCAATCGCGTCGACATACTGGAACTGGCTAAACGTCAACTGCGAAAAGTCCGCCGTTTGCTGTTTTTTGAGCGAATGGTCGAGCGTGGCGATAAATTCAAGCAGGATTTTTTCCATGAAACGCCTTTTGATTAGTTTAACTAACTAATTATAATTGATTTTGGAGATTTTATGATTACATTGGTGGATTACAAAGCTGGAAACTTGACTTCTGTCCGACGGGCGTTGACGCACCTGGGCATTGCCTGCCAAATCTCTGCCGACCCGGAGCAGGTTCGCCGCGCCGATAAAATCATCTTCCCCGGAGTCGGGGCCGCTGGCGCGGCGATGGGCGTGTTGCGCCAGCGCGGGCTGGATTCGGCCCTGAAAGAAGCCTTCGCCAACGGCACGCCAATTTTAGGAATCTGCATCGGCTGCCAGATCATCCTGGAGCATTCGGAGGAGGATGACGCCGAATGCCTGGGGCTGCTGGCGGGGAGGACGGTGAAATTCCGCCAAATGCCCTCACCCCTGGCACCTCCCCCGCCGGGGGAGGTGCCAGGAGAGGGGTTAGGGGCGAGGGAGAGATTGAAAATCCCCCATATGGGCTGGAACGCCGTCAGTGTCACCCAACCCCACCCCCTGCTGGCACACTTGCGCGCGGGCGATGCGTTCTACTTCGTCCACTCCTACTACCCCCAGCCCGCCAATCCAGGCCAAATCTACGCCACCAGCGACTACGGCGGAGAGTTCCCAGCGGCAATTGGCCGCGATAACCTGTTTGCCGTGCAATTCCACGCGGAAAAGAGCGGGGCGGTGGGGTTGCGGGTGTTGGAGAATTTCAGTAATCAGTAATCAGTTATCAGTTTTGAGCGCATACTGAACACTGATCACTGATTACTGATCACTTCCCCCAAAGGAGCAACCATGTTATCCAAACGCATCATCTCCTGCCTCGACGTGCGCGATGGCAAACTGGCAAAATCCATTAAATTCGCCGATACCCTGGACATCGGCGACCCGGTGGAAAAAGCGCGCGAGTATTATGAGCAAGGCCTCGACGAACTGGTCTTTTACGACATCACCGCATCCAGCGACAATCGCGGCATTCTACTGGAGGTCGTCAGCCGCGTGGCGGAGCAGGTTTTTATCCCGTTTTCGGTGGGGGGAGGCCTGAGAACGGTGGACGATTGCAGCCGCGTCCTGCTCGCCGGGGCCGAGAAGGTCAACGTCAACTCGGCGGCGGTCAAAAATCCGGGTCTGATTGCGGAGGCGTCGAAAGCATTCGGGGTGCAGGCGGTCGTTTTATCGATGGACGTTCTCAGGGTCGAAAAATCCCCATCCATCCCCAGCGGATACGAAGTCGTCATCAACGGCGGGCGGACTCGCATGGGGCTGGATGCCATCGAATGGGCCAAACGCGGCGAGGGGCTGGGCGCGGGCGAGATGGTGGTCAACTCGATTGACGCCGACGGCACCAAGGAAGGCTACGAACTGACCCTGACCCGCCTGATTGCCGAAGCCGTCTCCGTGCCGGTCATCGCCTCCGGCGGCGGCGGCAAGCCCGAACACCTGTACGATGTGTTGACTGAAGGCAAAGCCGACGCCGCGTTGGTGGCCTCCATGCTGCACTATGGCGAGTACACCGTCGGGCAAATTAAAGAGTATTTGTCAGGGCGGGGAATAAAAGTCAGAATGATGAAGGATGAAGGATGAATAAACCGGATAACCGGATAACCCGGCAACTGAAATTTGACTCCAATGGACTCATCCCCGCTGTCATCCAAAACGCAGCCACCAAAGACGTGCTAATGGCCGCCTGCATGAACGCCGAATCGTTGGCAAAAACCCTCGAAACGGGTGAAACCTGGTTTTGGAGCCGCTCACGCCGCGAATTGTGGCACAAAGGCGGGACGAGTGGAAATACCCAGCAGGTTGTCGAAATCCGCTACGATTGCGATGGCGATACGCTGCTGGTGCTGGTTAACGCAAACGGCCCGGCCTGTCATACCGGGGCCGTATCTTGTTTTTATCGAGTGCTCGCGCAAGACAGGTCTATAGACCTGTCTTACAAGGAGAACAAATGACCCTAACCGACCTCTACACCACCATATTAGACCGCAAAACCAACCCTAAACCCGGCTCTTACACCAATTCGTTATTTGAATCCGGCCTGCCGCGCATGGCGCAAAAGGTGGGCGAGGAAGGCACCGAGGTCGTGGTCGCCGCCCTGGCGCAGGAAAACAGCCGCCTGGTGGAGGAAATCGCCGATTTGACGTACCACATCCTCGTGCTGATGGCCGCCAAAGAGCTGACTCCCGCCGAGGTGCTGGCGGAGTTGGAAAAACGGCACAAAAAATAGGAAAGGATTAATCCTGTCCCGCGCCCGCCACCTGGTACAGGCTGGCAATGCTCTTCTTCAAAGTTTGCGCCGAATGTTCGAGAGCAGACTGCTCTTCCGGGTAGAGTTGCGTTTCCACAATCCGCTTCACGCCGCCCTGCCCAACAATGGCCGGGATGCCCAGGCAGACATCCCGAATGCCGTACTCGCCGGTCAGCAGGGTGGAAACCGTCAGCACACTGTTCTGGTCTTGCAAAATCGTGCCGACGATGCGCGCCAGCGACATGCCGATTCCAAAATAGGTTGCGCCTTTGTAGTTGATGATGTGATAGGCCGAATCACGCACGTCCTTGACGATTCGCTCACGCTGGCCGTGCCAGTCGCGGCAGTTGCCACACACCGGGCAGTATTTATCCATCGGCACGCCCGCCACATGCGTCATCGACCAGGCCGCCACCTCGCTGTCGCCGTGTTCGCCGAGGATGTAAGCGTGGACATTACCAACATCTACCTTGCAGTGTTGGCTGAGCAGGTAGCGGAAACGAGCGCTGTCCAGCACTGTGCCGGAGCCGATGACCCGACCCTTTGGCCATCCAGAACGCTTCAGAGCGACATACGTCAGCACATCGACCGGGTTGGTTGCCAGTACCAGCACCGCCTGCGATTTTTGGGAAACCATCTCATCGACGACGGATTCGACCATCGCGGCATTTTTCTGCAAGAGATTGAGACGCGACTCTCCCGGCGACTGCTTGGCCCCGGCAGTGATAACCACCACCTGGGCATTGGCGTAGTCGCTGTTTTCTCCCAATCGAATCTGCACCGAGGGGTAGAACGGCAGGCCGTGCGCCAAATCCAGCACCTGCCCGGCGGAAAAATCGCGGTTGATATCGGTCAGGCAGATTTCATCGGCCACGCCGCGCTGGGCCAGGGCATACGCGAACGTCGAGCCGACTGCGCCCGCGCCCACAATCACCACTTTCCGAGACTTCCAGAACGTATCCATTGCATCATCCTTTTGACTGATTTACGATAAATAGAGTCTTATTTTACCCTGCCTTGTGAAATTTAGGACAATTCTTATCTGATTATTAAGCGCGGAGTCCAAAATCTCTCGATTTTGGACGAAGTCAGGAGGCACTCTGACTATCCGACAGATTTTGTTGAGTAATTGCCAAAAATCGCATAAAATCACTGCCTATGGAAATTTCTGCCCATCTGCAAGGCATCCTCGATACGCTCCCCGCCAAACCTGGCTGTTACCTGATGAAGAACAGGGAGGGGACGATACTCTACGTCGGCAAGGCAATTAATCTCAAAAATCGCGTGCGCTCGTATTTCCACGCCGATTCCAGCCACGACAACAAAACCCGCCGCCTGGCGCGCGAAATAGCGCATATCGAGTGGATTGTGGTCGGCTCGGAGCTGGAAGCGCTCATCCTCGAGATGAATCTCATCAAGCGCCACCGGCCCAAGTACAACGTCCGGCTGAAGGATGACAAGCGCTACCCGTATATCAAAGTCCACTGGGGCGAATCCTACCCCAAAGTGACCGTCACCCGCCAGATGTTGGAGGATGGCTCGCGCTATTTTGGACCATACACGTCGGCCTGGGCCGTCTACCAAACCCTGGACGTGCTGCGCAAAGTCTTTCCCTACCTGACCTGCGACCGCGAAATCACCGGACAAGATAAGCGCGCCTGTCTGTACTATGACATCAAACTGTGCGGCGGACCGTGCATCGGCGCGATGGACCAGGCCGGCTACCGTCAGATGATTGCCGACCTGATGTCCTTCCTGGGAGGTCACAGCGAGGAAATCGTGACCCGGCTGACGGGCGAAATGGAAAAAGCCGCCGAGGAACTGCGCTTCGAGAAAGCCGCCGCCCTGCGTGACCAGCTGAAGGCCATTCACAACATTGTCGAGCGCCAAAAAGTGGTTTTTGCTTCGGATTACAAGGATTCGGACGTGGTGGCAATGGCGCGGACTGATGGCGAAGCCTGCGTGCAGATTTTCTTCATTCGCGGCGGGAAACTGATTGGGCGCGAGTATTTCGTGTTGGAGGGAACCGAAGACGCTGCCGACGCAGAAGTGGTGTCCGGGTTCCTAAAACAGTTCTACACCGAGGCGGCCAACGTCCCGCAACAGGTTTTGCTGCCGCAGGAAATCGAAGAAGCCAAAATCATCCAGGAATGGCTGCGCTCGCGGCGCGGCGGCGAGAAGGTTGAGATGCTCGTGCCAAAAGACGGCCAACCGCATGAACTGGTGCAGATGGCCGCCGAAAACGCCGCCGAGACGCTCCAATCGCTGCGCGCCCAATGGCAGGCCGATACCCACAAGCAGGAGATGGCGCTGGCCGAGTTGCAATCGGCCTTTGGGCTGCCCCAGCCGCCCAACCGCATCGAGTGCTATGACGTTTCGCACACCCAGGGCATCGCCACCGTTGGGTCGATGGTGGTCTTCGAGCAAGGCGTCCCGGCGAAAAAGTTTTACCGCAAATTCAACATCGACAGCACCTCCATCGGCGCGCCGGACGATTTCGCCAGCATGGAAGAGATGCTGACGCGCCGCTTTCGCAGGTGGGAAGCTGCTGCCGAAACGGCCACCCAGTCCCCAGCGGGA
>DAOUAZ010000059.1:0-14306 GCA_034432975.1 Anaerolineales bacterium
CAGGTTGTTGGTGTTGGGTGTTTTTTCTGAACATGCCTGGATTGTATTAAACTTTTGCCCTTTTGAGGAGGGGGAAAGTATCTTTTTGCAGTGGAGTCACCTATCACATATTCATGAAACTGCAACCAGGCCGCCTCGCGTTACTTGGCTTTTCTGATGGCGATGAACCGTATTTTATGGCTGTAACAACGCCTTGATGGCGCGGCGTTCGTCCATTGCGCGGTAGCCTTCGGCCACCTGTTCCATAGGCAGGGTCAGGTCGAAAACTTTACCGGGGTTGATTTTTTGGCTCAAAATCAGGGCAATCAATTCAGGCAGGTAGCGGCGCACCGGGGCAGGTCCGCCATGCAGATGAACGTGCGAGAAGAAGAGTTCAACGCCGCTGAATTCGACCCCATGCGGGACGCCAACGAAAGAGACATATCCGCCTTTGCGCGCACAGTGGATGGACTGCGTCATCGCTTCTTGCGTCCCGACACACTCCAAGACTGAATCTGCGCCAATTCCGCCGGTTATCTCTTTGATGCGCTCCACGCCCGCCTCGCCGCGCTCGGTCACAATATCGGTTGCGCCGAATTCCAGCGCGAGTTTTTGGCGCGTTTCGTGACGACTCATCACAATGATGCGTTCCGCGCCCATCTGTTTGGCGGAGAGCGCGCCGAGCAAGCCGACTGCGCCATCCCCGACTACCACCACAGTCGCGCCCGGTTTCACGTTGGCTGCGTCAGCGGCGAACCAGCCGGTGCCCAACACGTCCGAAGCAGTGAGCAGGCTGGGGAGCAGGTCGCCGGAGGGAAGTTCCGGCGCCGCCACCAATGTGCCATCCGCCTGGGGGACACGCAGCAGCGGAGCTTGCGCAGCGTTCATAAAATCACGCTGCACACAGGATGAATGATAGCCGTGCTGGCAGTTGGGACAGGTATTGTCCGAGGTGGCAAACGAGCCAACGACAAATTGACCTGTTTTGATGTGCCTGACCTCGCGGCCAACCTCCTCGACAATGCCGACATATTCATGCCCCATCGTCGTCGGCTGGGCGGTTGGCGCGATGCCGCGATAAGGCCACAGGTCAGAGCCACAGACACAAGCGGCAGAAATCCGCAGGATGGCGTCGGTTGGTTGAATAATGGTCGGGTCGGGGCGCTCCTCGAAGCGGACATCCCGGGGGCCGTAGAGCATGGTTGCTTTCATGATTTATTTCCTTTCGAAGATCAAAAGTTGCTTACTCGGCAAGTTCAATCGTCACCTTGACTGGGCCGGACACATTCAAGGCTGACATGTCGCCGTCGATCTTTCCCAAGAGAACCAGTCCGTTTGAGTATCCAAAATCGTGGATAAAAATCGCCAGGTTTCCCCAGGGAGCATAATAGGTGAGGTCTCCAACCGCAGGGTCGATGCCCGCCGGCGCAGCCTGGGTGGATAATTTTCTTGGCAGATAACTGATTTTTTCCGTCTTGCCATAATCTTCCAATGTAATGGTGAGCGGCAGCAGGGAGATAAAATCCCGGGTCGTCGGGCTGTCGATTAAAGTGGCGGTAAGTTCAGCGCCTTCAACGGTTATCCTGATTTTCATTCTGGCGCTCATCTCACTGGCGCTCATCTCAGGGGATATTTCTTCCGGCGGCGCGGCGGTTGCCGCAGTGGTTGGTGGTGGATTTGTGGGCGGCGGTGACGCAACTGTCGGCGGCGAGGTGAGCGTTGGCGTCACCACGGTTGGCAGTGGCGACGTCGGTGTTGCTGCGCAGGCAACAACAAGGACAGCAGCGAGAATGTTCAGCGAAACGGCAACTTTATCCAAAATGCCATTGAACACAAAGGCTGTCATGGCAAGAACAAAGTTCATCAAGGTAAAAACCAGTAGAGTAAGGCTTGCTTTCTGCATATCGTTCTCCTTTGAAAACAGAAAAATCCAGATGCGGGGCGAACTTTTCATATAGGAATTTGACAAACACTGGATTAAAATTTACAATATTGTAGAACTTGAAGCCAGGTTTAAGTCAAGGGTTTCGGCAAATTAATTTCTCTCAGGATCTAAAGTTATGTTCTATTCAATCGGCGAAGTCTCCAGTAAGCTCAGTATCCCGGCCTCCACCTTGCGGTATTATGACCGCGAAGGCTTGCTCTCAGGCATAAAACGCAGCAACGGTGGGATGCGTGTCTTTTCAGACCAGGAAATTACTACTTTAAAGGTGATTGAGTGTTTGCAATCCAGCGGTCTGCAAATCAGGGACATCAAGCAGTTCCTTGATTGGTGTGAAGAGGGGGAGGGTACTTTGGAAAAACGGCGCGAGATGTTTCATGAACGCCGGGCCATCGTTCAAAATCAAATTGAAGAACTTCAGAAAACGCTGGAAATTGTTGAATTCAAATGTTGGTATTACGATACAGCTTGTGAAGCCGGAACCGAAGATGCGCCGAAGAACACACCTATTGATGAGCTGCCAGAAGATGCGAGAAAAGGGAAAGCGGCCTTGGAGAGAAGTCTCGCGGAATAAAGGTTTGAGATTCACAATAGACTTTACCGGAAATAGTTATTTTTGTATACTCTGCCAAAATCTGACCTGCCACCATATTTTTGTTCAAACAGGAGCCAATTCTATCGTTTGAATTCAAACAGACGGCATTTCTATGCCAAATCGAACGGTTTGGGCTCCGGTTTTGCCCAAAAACAGGCAGTTCGGGTGTGAAAATGGGTGTGCGGCGAAAAACTTCATTCGACTTATCCAGGTCTTTTTTCGACCTGGAAATAGTTTCGTAAGCAGGCCATCAGGCATTGGGATGGGCACGGCAAAGTTCGATCCGAACTAACGGTCGACCATCCCAAAACAGGCGACCTTCGATCGCAAACAAGTCGCGGACAATCCGCTTGGTGGCATACCCGGAAAATGGGCTATCACGCAACGCCCGTGCCTGGAAATCGGCCAACAGGTTGTGAGCGATGTCATCCAACAAGATGATCGCTTTTTGGGCCAGGAAACCATGTTTTCGGCGAGCGGACAGGTGCAAACCCTGTTTGTCATTGCGAAATTGCTCGATTTCGGTCGCGCCACGCTGGTCGTACAAGGCCATTTGGGCTGCCAGGGAGTGCAAGTTGACGGTTGACAGGTAGTAGCTGTGTCGAAACTGGCCTTTTTCGACCCGGCGTTTGACCCAGGCGGTTACTTCGCGTCCAAAATCAACCGGACAGGTCACGGCTCCCAGCCAGGCATCGCCATACGGGTTCCAACGGGTCACTTGCTTGGCGAGGTTTTCGGCGCGACGACCGGAAAAGCCTTTGACGCTTACTTGGTAGCCGCGACCCAACAGCCAGCGCAGTTTTTCGTCGGCGCCGAAGCCGCCTCCAGTCGCCAGAGAACCAGCCCACGCCGGGCGGCGGCTAAATCGAATGAAATTTTTTGGTCATCGGCTTTTGGAGCCAAGTCGAATGAAGATTCGAAGGCTAACACGGCTGGCTCCAGGCAAGAGACACTCGGACGAGACCCAGGATAGAGTTCAGACCAGAGGGTTTCCCCATACTGGGTGGCGCTTACCCTGGCTAATTGGCGTCCTGTGGCGTTTTTTTACCGCTGAAACAGCCTTTTTGGCTCGCTTCAGCCCCTTTTCCACAGGGTAAGCCCGATAAGTCCAGTTCGATGCGCAAGAAGCCACGCCAGTCATGGTGCAAGGAACGACTGTGTGAACGCCAAAGGGACTGACTGACCTGCTCCAACTGGGTCAGATTCATTCGACTTAGCCGATTCAGGCAGGAGGCCAGGGAAGATTGTTCGAGATAGCGTTCGAAGCCCCAGGCGCGTGCCAGGTCTGCCTCGGTCAGAAGGCGACTGTTGACTTCGCTGATGTATTCGCAGCCTGCCAAGATGCTGCAAAGTACCTGGAGCAGCTTGGTAGATGGCAAAAAGTCGGGTTTTCCGGTTTCACAGGTGACTTTTGCGAAGGTTTGTAAGGTTCCGTCTTGCCAAATCTGCCAGCCAAGCGCAGCCAAAGGCGCAAATTTGGTGTTGAAAGGCTCGTCAGTAAGGCCAATTTCGGGTGACATGAGAAACTCCTTTCTTGCTAACTCGAATGAAGTTTTTTCATGATACTCAATGTGAACCCCAAAAATGTGCCAAACTGACCGTTTTTGAGCAATGATAAAGGATTTTCACAATAGATTTGCCGTCCGTTTGAACAAAACCGATAGATTTCCGGCCTGTTTGAACAAAAATAAGGTGACAAAGCCGCCGACGAGTTCCAGGAATTCATCGCAACCTCGCCTTCGCAAGATCAAAAGCCGGGGACGATGGTCGATCGTCCGAAGCGCAAGCATGGGACAAAGCAAGGTCACGAAAAACTAACTACTCACCGGCGCATGTTTTCGCCCGCTTCGCCGGGGGCTGCCCCTTCGGGACACTTCGCAGAGCCCTCCGGCTATGAACAGCGTCGGAAAGTCCCCAACAAGGGGATAAATCCGACTTTTACACCATCCATCACGTTGATTTTAGGCGGATAACGCCCTGTTTACAGGGCGCTGCCACGCAGCCGGGGGATTTACGTGTGCCACGCAGTGGTATTTCCCGGCGGGGCCGGATGGGTGAGCAGTTACCGAAAAACAAGTTTTAACCATGCCCCAAGTCCAACTTTTCCTCACCTGCCTCGTGCATGGGCCGAAACATCTCTACGCCTGGATGTTGGAAGACTGAAGCAGCCCCTCCCTAAGAGGGGGTTTTCGATACAGCAATTCTCAATTCGGTTTCAAACCGTCCCGAAGGCTTCGCCGCGAGCGTTCAGCCGAGCGGTTTCTCAAAATCACGCGAATTGCGCTCGAAAAACCTTCGGGGCGCTCGCCTGGCAATTCATATTGAGAATTGCTGTTTTCGATAGGTTCTGATTGGCTTTCCCCTGTTAAATGGACGCATGATACAAGCCTTCCACGCCCTGCGTTACCCACGCAGCACCCTCGTTCCCATCGTTTTTTGGGCGATGACCATGGTTTCGCTGCCCATCCTCGGTTGGATTGCAGGCGAAAACGCGCTGATTCGCGGCATGTCGTTTGGCGTGCTGATGCAGGCCAGCGCCGTGATAATCATCCTGTACTTTGCTTGGGGTTGGCAGCGCGCGCTCAAAACCGTCCTGATAGTGGCTGTCTTCACCTACCTGGCGGAATTGCTCGGCTCGAAAACAGGTTTCCCGTTCGGGAGTTATTACTACACCGACCTGCTCCAGCCGCAACTGGCGGGCGTCCCGCTGCTGATTCCACTGGCCTGGCTGATGATGTTGCCCCCGGCCTGGGCGATTGCCGCGATTATTCTTGGAAAAAAGCCTGACCACGAAGGCCAGGAAGGGGTACAAGGGAAACCCTTTTTATTTTCTTTGAGATTTTCGCTTCTCTCCGCGCTCGCCCTCACCGCCTGGGATTTGTTCCTCGACCCGCAGATGGTCGGCTGGGGATTTTGGGTCTGGAAGACGCCCGGTATTTACTTCGGCATTCCAATCAGCAATTACCTCGGCTGGATTTTGACTTCGTTCCTCATCACCCTGCTCGCCAACCCAAAAGACCTGCCCGTTGGCCCGCTCTCGCTCGTTTACGTCCTGACCTGGATTTTGCAAACCATCGGCCAGGGCATCTTCTGGGGCCAGCCCGGCCCGGCGGTGATTGGATTCCTGGTTTGTGGATTGTTCGTTCTCCTCGCCCTGCGACGTTCAATCAATAACCGGTTACCTGACTCACTGATAACTGATGACTGATGACTGCTCACTGGTTACTTCTTCTTTGGTTGCCCTTCGCCTTCCTATCCGGCGCCCTGCCCCTTTCCGTCTGGGTGACGAAACTGGCTGCCCGGCGCGATCCACCCCGGCGGCGGCGTGCCGCTGGTGACGCTTTCGGGCAAACTGGCGGCGGAGACGGTGATTAGCGATTCAACTCCCAGAGAATGCGCAGGCCGTCCAGCGTCAGCCAGGGGGCGATGTGCTGGATGACCTTTGTCTCTTTGGCTACAATTTCTGCCAGCCCGCCGGTGGCGATGACCTTCATCTCCGGGCCGAGTTCGGCGCGGAAGCGTTCGACCATGCCTTCGACCATGCTGACATATCCGAAGAGCAGTCCCGACTGCATGGCGTGAACCGTGTTGCGCCCGATGACGCTCGGCGGGCGTTGCAGGTCGATACGCGGCAGTTTGGCGGCGCGGGTGAAGAGCGCTTCGGCGGCCAGGTTGACCCCGGCGGTGATGGCCCCGCCCAGGTAATCGCCTTCTTTGGTGAGGGCGTTGAAGGTGGTGGCGGTGCCGAAGTCGATGATACAGGCCGGGCCGCCGTACAGGTGCATGACCGCTACGGCGTCGGCCACCCGGTCTGCGCCGACCGCGCGCGGGTCTTCGTAGCGGATTCGGATGCCGGTTTTGACGCCCGCGTCGACCACCAGCGGCTCGGTTTTCAGATATTCGTGGCAGGCCTGGGTGACGCGCCCGGTCAGGTTGGGAACGACCGAGGCCAGCGCGATTCCTTGCAAGCCAGCGGGAGAATGCCTGGCATGGGTCAGCAGGCCGAGCAGTTGCAGGCCGTATTCGTCGGGCATGCGGGCGTGGTCGGTGGCGAGACGCCAGTGCCAGGCCAGGGTCTGCCCTTCGTACAGGCCAATCGTCAGGTTGGTGTTGCCGATGTCGATAGCGAGGAGCATGTTTCACTCGTCCCTTTATCTGGTGAGTTGAGCGCGACAAAGAGCCAGAACAGCGCCAGTGGATAGGTATGAAGCAGCAATCGCGTGAGCGATGTGTAGATGTGCCAGTCCAGGTCGTGCGGAGTGATGAGGTAAATCAGGAAATATCCTGCGTGCTGCAAGAGGAGAAGAAAAAATATCACAAGACAATTTTTGATTTCTGCTGAAAAGCGAACGAGTATGGCATAAACTGACAGAACCAATACCGGGCTTATGGGCCAATCACTAAATCGCCAGGAGTAAGTGAGGTAAGCCAGGGCAATTTGCGCATATCGAGGCATATCCAAAAGGTAGAGAAGGCTTTTTTCGGGAGAACTTGTAAGGTCGTTTCGGTGGAACACAGTGGTTTTGAAGAAAATTACAACGAGTAGAGGAAGAGTCACCCCCGCAATGAACGCCAGAAAATGCTTTGTTCTGTGATTTCTAATTACCAGCCAGACGCTCACGGCTCCGCTGATAGCCAAGAAGAGCAGTCCTTCATTTTTTGTCCAGGCTGCGAAGCCTGCCATCAAGCCAGCCAGGAGAAGAAATCGCGCTTCGGACTTGATTTGATAAGAATATAAAAAGATTCCCGTCAAAAGAATGTGTAGCGCGAGAAATACATCGGAATATTGACCAACGGTCAGTCCAAAATGAGGCGTCATCAAGGCAATCGTGGCAACGATTGTCCCCTGCAAATTGCCTTTCAGATACGATACGGAAGCCCATAAGGCAATCGGAATGGCAAAGACTCCTAAAAAGGTAAATGCGATGGGAGTTCGAGTCGAATCGCTTTGCAGCACTGACCAGGCCCCGGCAATGTTCATACTGTACATGGCTGGATAGTCGTAATGAATGCGAAAATATCGCGTGGTGTCGAAAATTAATCCGGCGTCATTCGAGCGAAAAATGTAACGCGCCAGGTTGTTCCAAATCGTCCAGGCATCGCTAAAGCCGTGTGGATGCTGGAATGAGTAGTAGATAAACGCTCCCGACGAGAGGATGAATGCCAGCAGCAAGATTATCAGTGGTGCCGTTTCAGGCCAACTGATATTTGTTCTTTGTCTTAACACATTCGGCAAGTGTTTGGCTTGTAGCGGCTGACTGTGGTAAGTCAAGATTGCTGCTATGATGAGTAAAAAGACTGTGAATCCAAATTCACTCCTGGCATAAGTCGATGGCGGAATGCCTGCTCGAAGCGCAAAGAGCATGAGGGCGGAGGAAATTCCTGCGCCAAGCACAAAACCGCTGACCAGTTTTGTTACGAGGGTTTGCCAGCTTCGTTCAGGCCAAATGCGGTGAACGATGAAAAAGCCCAGCAGTGTTTTTAGCAGGAAGATGAGAAGACTGAGCAAGAAAGTTGTCATGGCGTGTTAACGTGGATCAGATAAATGCCAAACCCCATGTCATGCAGTTCATAACCGGAAGGCAAGTTTTTGTTGAGGTACTTTCGAAATTCTGGCTTGTTGAAGTTCCCAATAATCCACTCGTAGTTGAGTCCTTGACGGACCATGCGCGGTGTCATGCTGTAAGCGGTAAGTGGAAATTCGTCCTGTTCGGCAAGAAAATTTTCGCGGGTGGGGTTGTCTATCAAGTCCAGGTCAGAAACATATCCCACAGTCTTGACTTCAGCGGGCAAGGCTTGTTTCAGTGGTTTCATTCGCATTTCCCAGTTTTGAGCGCCGCTGTCACGAGTAAGCGTCAATGGAGGTTTGATAAAAAAACCATACAATCCGGATAACAGACTGACAACTGTTAGGACAATGGCGAGCAGAATTCGATTTTCTTTTGTAAGCATGGTGAATTTTGTTGAGTGGCTCGAATCGGCAACTAAATGGTTGCTGTTTTCATTCGGTGACAAGCAGATATGCACACAGTATACCTGCCTATCTGTCTATCTGTCTACCTGTCTACTGTTTCACCTGCTCGGGTTGGTGGAATTCTGTTGAAAAAAAGAGCCGGGCTACCCGGCTCTTTTTTTCAGTGTGGATTGTCGCCCAGTTCGTCGTAGGATGCCTGGATTTCTTTGTATTCGCCGGTGGCGACGAAGGCTGTCCGTTCGCAGATGTTGGTGACTCGGTCCGCGAAGCGCTCAATATTATGCGCCACCCACAAGAGCCAGTTGGCGCGTTCGATGTTGCGTGGGTCAGCCACAACGTAGGTCATCAGTTCACGGTAGACCTGGTTGTAGAGCATATCGACTTCGTCGTCCTCGGCGGGGATGGCGAGGGCGGTTGGGGCGTCTTCGTTGACGAAGGCGGCCAGGGCGCGGTGCAGCATGTCGGCGGATTTCTGGGCCATGCGCGGGATGTCGATGAGTGGTTTGAGCAGGGCTTCGTTGCCCATGCGCACGTTGATAATGGCGATTCCTTTGGCGTAATCACCCATCCGCTCCAGCTCGCTGATGACTTCGAACAGCGAGGCCAGCAGGCGCAGGTCGTGCGCCATGGGCTGTTGGGTGGCGATGACAATCATGACCTGGTTTTCGAGAGCAAAGCGTTTTTCATTGATAACTTTATCGTGGTCGATAATTTTCTGTGAGGCCTCGGCGTCCCGTTTTTTGAGCGAATCGACCGCGTCGAGCAGCGATTGTTCGACCATGCTGCCCAGCAAGATGATTTTGTCTTTCAATTGTCTGATTTCGTTTTCGAATGTTTTCCGTAACATACGACTTCTCCTGACCTGTAAATATGTGGCAAACGTCCCGAAGGGTGCCGAAAATGGCAAAAATCTGTAACTGCCTGCCCGCCCTCACCCCGGCCCCTTCTCCCAGTGGGAGAGGGGAGAAAACAGAGAGGATTTTGCCGCTTTCGGCAAGAAAATCCGTTTCGTATGTCCGTTTCCCTCTCCCTTTGGGAGAGGGTTAGGGTGAGGGTAGGTAGTTACGAATTTAGGCGATAAGGAGCGCGTGGCATGAGCAAAGGCACCATCAACATTGACGAAAGACTTCCGGAAGAATCTGTTACGAGCAGCACTACAGTTCACATACGCGAACTTGAGGCTCGTCTTGAAAAAGAGAAAGCCGATGCAGATTCGGAGCGGCGAAGGAGAGAGGAAGACGATAAAGCGCGCAGGCGAAGAGAAGACATCTTATTCATAGTTTCGATATATTGGGACAATCAGTTTCTTTGTCTTTGGCGTCTACACCTATTTTTTTGCGACAAATTTTCAAAACACTACTTCAGCGTATCGCCCAACTCATCATACGATGCCTGGGTTTCTTTGTATTCGCCTGTCACGGCAAACACGGTGCGTTCGCAGATGTTGGTAACGCGGTCGGCCAGCCGCTCCAGGTTGTGGGCCGCCCAGAGCAGCCAGTTGGCGCGTTCGATGGTGCGGGCGTCTGCCATAACGTAGGTCATCAACTCACGGTAAATCTGGTCATAGAGCATGTCCACTTCGTCATCTTCGGCGGGAATGGACTTGGCGGTTTTGACATCTTCGTTGACAAAAGCCGTCAGGGCGCGGTGCAGCATGTCGGCGCCTTTTTGGGCCATGCGGGGGATATCGACCAGCGGTTTGAGCAGGGCTTGTTCGCCCATGCGGATATTGATGATAGCAATGCCTTTGGCGTAATCGCCCATGCGCTCCAGCTCGCTGATGACTTCGAGGATGGATGCAATCATGCGCAGGTCGCGCGCCATGGGCTGCTGGGTGGCAATCAAAATCATGACTTTGTTTTCGAGCGAGAATCGTTTTTCGTTGATTTTCTTGTCATTGGCGATAATCTGCTCGGACCAGCGCATATCGCGCTTCTTGAGGGCCTCGACCGAGTCAAGGGTTGCCTGTTCCACCATGCTGCCCAAGAGCAAGATTTCGTCTTTGAGCTGCTGGATTTCCTGATTGAACGTTTTACGAATTGCCATAAGGAGCTTTCTTTCTATGCTGGTACTTTGATTTTACCCGACTATACAGGCTTTGCCGGTTCGATGCCCTGTTCGCGCAGCCAGGACTGGATTTTCTCAGCCATCTGGTCTCGTATGGCGCGTACTTTCTCCGGCGCGCCCTGGATGGCAGCGGGGTCATCGAAAGGCCAGAAGATATGCTTGCCCATGCTCAAAAATACGCGCGGACACTGCTCCTCGGCCCCACCGCAGACGGTGACGGTGTAAGCAAAGTTGAACTTGCCCAGGTATTCGTTGACGCTTTTGGAGTATTGGTCGTCCATATTCAGGCCAATTTCTGCCATGACGGTCCGCACCACTGGCAGGATTTCGCCTTTCGGTTCCAGCCCGGCGCTGTAGACATCGAAGTGGTCGCCCGCATAAGCGCGCAGGAAGGCTTCGCCCATCTGGCTGCGGGCCGAGTTGCCGGTGCAAAGAAACAGGAACTTGGGTTTGCTCATTTTAGCCGAACCTTCCGGTAACGTAGTCTTCCGTCCGTTTGTCTTTGGGACGGGTGAAGATGATGTCGGTCTTGTCGTATTCGATGACCGTGCCGGAGCGGGTGTCTTCGAAGAGCATCATCATAGCGGTGAAATCGGAGACGCGCGCGGCCTGCTGCATGTTGTGGGTCACGATGATGATGGTGTAATTCTTCTTGAGTTCCTGCATCAACTCTTCGATGCGCAGGGTCGAGATGGGGTCGAGCGCCGATGCGGGTTCGTCCATCAGGATGATTTCGGGCTGGACGGCGATGGCGCGGGCAATGCACAGGCGCTGCTGCTGGCCGCCGGAGAGCGCATAGGCGCTTTCCTTGAGCTTGTCCTTGACTTCTTCCCACAGGGCCGCCCCGCGCAGGGATTGTTCGACCAATTCGTCCATATTCCTCTTATAGCCGTTGATGCGCGCGCCCCAGGCAATGTTCTCGTAGATGGATTTTGGAAATGGGTTCGGCTTTTGGAACACCATCCCAATCCGGCGGCGCACTTCGACCGGGTCGATATCCTTGCTGTACAGGTTGGTGCCGTGCAGCGTAATCTCCCCCTTGACGTAACTGATCGGCACAAAATCGTTCATGCGGTTGAAGGCGCGCAGGAGCGTGGATTTACCACAGCCCGACGGCCCGATAATGGCGGTGATTTTTTGCTTTTCGATGCGCAGGTTGACATCCTTTACGGCCTCGAAAGGCCCATAATAGATGCTCAAATCGCGGGTCTCGATGGCGTATTGCGAATTTTCAGGTTGCATGGTTTTTCACTTTCTGGCGGCGCAAATTGACAATTTGCGTTACTAATATCTTCGCTGGAAGCGGTTGCGCAGCAGGATGGCGGTGGCGTTCAGGGTTAGCAACAACGCCAGCAGGACGATAATCGCCGCTGCGGCAATGGCGTGAAATTCTCCCTGGGCGCGCGAAGTCCATTGGTAGATTTGGATTGGCAGCGCGGTAAATTTTGTGAAAGGGCTTTGCGGGTCAATGGTGATGAAGGTTGAGGCGCCCACGATAATCAACGGCGCAGTTTCACCAATGGCGCGGGACATTGCCAGGATGCTGCCGGTCAGGATGCCGGGCAAGGCATTTGGCAGGACGTGACTCCAAACGGTCTGCCAGCGGGTTGCGCCGACCCCAAAAGCCGCCTGGCGGATGGAGTCCGGCACGGCTTTGATGGCTTCCTGGGCATTGATGATGACGAGCGGCAGGACGAGGATACCTATCGTCAGACCAGCAGAAAGCACGGTGCGGCCATTCGAGTCAGTTATGCCAAACATCGCTCCGCTGGTAAACACTTCCATCGCGCGCACGAAAATCGCCAGGCCCAACATGCCATAGACGATGGACGGCACGCCCGCCAGGTTGTTGATGTTGGTTTGGATGATTCGATTGATGATGTTTGTCCTGTTGGAATACTCTTGCAGGTAAATGGCGGCGCCCACCCCCACCGGTAAGGTAAAGGCAATCGCAATTGCCACCAGCCAAAGGGAGCCAAGCAGTGCGGTGCGCACCCCGGCAAATTCGGCCCGGCTGGACATGGGCGTGGTCAGGAAATCGGGCGTCAGCCAGGAGCGGAACTCCAGCCGGGCTTCGGGGAATCTTTCTTTAACGTCGGCTTCAATTTTTTCTTTCTCAAAGAGCGAACGGAAGAGAGGGTAGGTCTCGCGGGTTTTGATTTGGATGATACGCTCGATGACCAGGCTGTACAGTTCGCCCTGGCTGCGCTGTTCCATCGGTTTTTCGTTGTTCAGCTTATTGTACGCGCCGCGTGAAAGGTTGGCTTGCAGGACGGCAACCAACTCTTCCTGCGTCAGGTCATCCAGCGGCTTTTCACTGATGGTGTAAGGGTCTTTTTTGAATTCGTAGGCAGTGTAGCCGAAAGCGCCATCCACCACGTTAAGCAGGAGCGCGGACAGGCTGATGATGGCGATGATGAGGGAGGAGAGAAACACGGTCTGCCAAACCCATGCTGTGCGATAGCGGGCTTCGACGAAACGCTGTAAATCTTGTTTTTCGGGATATGTGTAGCGTGCCATAGATTTACTCGTATTGTTCGCGGAACTTTGCCACAATCCACTGGCTGATGAGGTTCAGCACCAGCGTCACCAGGAACAACATCAGTGCAATGGCAAACAGGCTGTTATAGTCCACCGTGCCATAAGGCAGGTCGCCGCCGCTGATGCGCGCAATGTGGGCGGTCATGGTTTCGGCGGCTTTCAGCGGGTTGAAGGTGAAATTGGAGGTCGCGCCGGATGCCACTGCTACAATCATGGTCTCGCCTACCGCGCGCGAAATGCCGACGATGATTGCCGCGCCAATGCCCGAAAGCGCTGCCGGAACAATGACTTGCGTACTGGCCTCGAAACGGGTGGCCCCCATCGCGTAGGCCGCCTCGCGCAGGGAGTTTGGCACTGCGCTCAGGGCGTCTTCGCTCATCGACGAAATCAGCGGCAAAATCATGATGCCCATCACCAAACCGGCGGCGAGCATGTTATACACGCCAAGTTTTTCAGGGCCAAGCAGCCCGCGCAAGAGGGGCGTGACGAACAAGAGGGCGAAATAGCCATAAACGACGGTGGGAATGCCCGCCAGGATTTCCAGAACCGGCTTGAGAATGGCGCGCACGCGCGGATTGGCGTATTCGCTCAAGTAGATGGCCGCGCTCATGCCGAGCGGCACTGCCACAAGAATAGCAATTGTGCTGGTCGTCAGCGTAGCGCTGACCAGCGCCCAAATGCCAAATTGCTCGGCCTGCGGTTGCCATTTGGTGGTCAGGAAAAATTCCCGCAAAGTGACCGCCGGGTCAGCGAAAAACAGGAATGCCTGGTCGCCTAGAACGATAACGATGCTGATAGTGACGAAAATAGTGAGAAAGCCTACTATGAATAGCAAACTTTCGATGGCGCCTTCACCAGGCCGGAACTTTTTGCGTAGACGCTCGGGGTCGAACGTCGAAACGGCATGTTGGGGAAGAGATCTTGCTTCAGTTGTCATAGTCTCTCGCAGCGCGAACGCGCAGTTGGGAGACAAAACGCTTCGGTTTTTCCCATTTCAAAAAAAACAGAAGGGTTTTGCGCCCATAAATAAAGATGGGATGGACTGGCTCCTCTGCAGAGGAGCCAGCCCGATGAAATGGGGGAGAATTTACTTGTTCAGCGCAGCGTACCAGGCGCCCCAGGAGCCGTAGATGGCTTTGGCGGGAGCGGGGAAGTAGCCGACATCGACGATATTGTCATCGAGGTTTAGCAGGTAGAAGGCGATGAAG
>DAOUAZ010000060.1:0-4539 GCA_034432975.1 Anaerolineales bacterium
GTTCTCATCAGCACGGTTGCGGCGGGTATCACTTTTTATGCGTTGATGCAACCATCCACTGGGGTAATTAACGTAACTTTACGAAACTTTGGCGTCCCGCGCATCGACTGGCTGGGCGACCCTGCCTTGGCGCTCTACTCGGTTGTCATCGTGGATGTTTGGAAAGGGATTGGTCTCGCCATGGTAATTTTCATGGCCGGGATCCAGTCCATTCCGCTGGATTATTATGATGCAGCGCGCCTGGAGGGCGGGGCATGGGTTAAATTCCGTCATGTCATCCTGCCGCTCAGCCGCAACGCTTCTTTTACGGTCATTCTGCTCTCATTCATCGGCGGCCTGCGCTCTTTCGACTTGATTTGGGCGATGACGCGTGGCGGCCCTGGGTTTGCCTCCGATGTGCTGACCTCGGTCATATTCAAACAATACCAAGCCGGGTTCTATGGCTTATCGACCGCCGGGAATGTGGTCATGTTCTTGCTGGTCACAGCCATTGCCTATCCGATGATGCGTTTCTTCAACCGAAGGGAGCTTGAACTATGAAACTTATCAAGAATTTTTGGGCCGACGTCATCACATTTATCCCCGTTGGGATAATTTTTATCGTGCCGTTTCTTTTTATCCTGCTCACTGCATCCAAACCACAACAAGAGGCAGGATTGTTCCAGTTCAGCTGGCCGAGTCAATTTCTCCTCATTGAAAATCTTGTGACCGTTATCGAAGCCAATGATTATCGCATGTTATTGGCACTGCGAAACAGCGCGATTCTTACTGTAAGTTCGGTCACTTTGATTGTGCTTTGTTCAGCGTTTGTGGCTTATGTCATGCAGCGGCGTAACGACCGAATAGCCAATCTCGTCAATGCAGTCATGTTCGCCGGACTGGTTCTTCCACCTGCGGTTGTCCCAACAGTATTTTGGCTCCAAACGCTGGGCATTTACAAGACAATCCTTAGCCTGGTATTTATCGAAGTCGCGCTGGCCCTGCCATTCTCCATCTTGATCTTACGTGCTTTCATTGGCACGATTCCCCGCGAAATAGACGAGGCCGCTATCATAGATGGAGCGGGACCGCTGCGACTCTTCTTCTCAGTGATCTTGCCACTGCTCAGGCCAGCAATTGTGACTATTATCGTTACATCTTCGGTAGCAGTTTATAATGATTTTTCCAACCCGCTCTACTTCCTGCCTGGTTCACAAAACGTCACTGCGCAATTGACCTTGTTTACTTACATGAGTCAATATAACTCCCAGTGGAATCTTCTATTCTCAAATGTCATCCTTATCACCATCCCACCACTAATCTTGTTCATGTTTTTCCAAAAGCAAATTGTTTCGGGCATGACCTCTGGCGCGGTAAAGGGATAAAAAACACAGCAACCACTGCTATGCTTTTCTCCGTGAACTCCGTGTATGCGTGGTAAAAAGGAAATCACCATGACAGCCTCCGTTCATCTTCAAGTGGAACACCTGCGCGAAACGCTCGGTATCGGCCTCGCCCGCCCGCGCCTTTCGTGGACCATCGAAACATCTATCCCAAACTGGCGCCAATCTGCCTGCGAAATCGAATGCCGAGGCGCAACCTGCCGGGTGGAATCTGCCCAGTCCGTCCTAGTGGATTGGCCCTTTGCGCCGCTGACCTCGCGTGAACAGGTCTCGGTGCGCGCGCGCGTTTGGGGCGTGGATGGCAGCGCGTCGGATTGGAGCGAGCCCGTCAGCCTCGAAACTGGCCTGCTCGCCGAATCCGATTGGAGCGCCCGCTTTATCTCGCCGGACTGGGACGAGGACACGACCAAATCGAACCCTGCCCCCTACCTGCGCCGCGAGTTTGAACTCAAAAGCGAGATTCAATCTGCCCGGCTGTATCTCACCGCCCTCGGCCTGTACGAAGCCGAGCTCAACGGGCAGGTTGTCGGCGACCAGGTTTTCTCTCCCGGCTGGACGGTTTACGACGAGCGTCTGCGCTGCCAGGCCTTCGATGTGACCGCGCAACTCAAGCCGGGCAAAAACGCCCTTGGCGCGATCCTCGGTGATGGCTGGTTCCGCGGGCGGATTGGCTTTGGCGGCGGCCAGCGCAACAGTTATGGCAAAAGCCTGGCGCTGCTGGCCCAACTCGAAGTGACTTACAGAGATGGAAGTACGGAACGGATTGTCACCGATGAGAATTGGCGCGCCGCCACCGGCCCCATCCTGCTGAGCGGCATCTATGACGGCGAAACCTACGATGCGCGGCTGGAAAAACCGGGTTGGTCCATGCCAGGGTACAGCGAGACAGGCTGGAGCGGGGTCCGCTTCGCGGAGTGGAATCTTTCAGCGTTGGCCCCCCCCCTCGGCCCGCCTGTTCGCCGCATCGAGAGAATCCAGCCCGTTTCCACCCAAAAATCGCCCTCCGGCAAAACCATCGTCGATTTTGGGCAAAATCTCGTTGGTCGGCTGGTCATCAAGGTCAGCGGTACCGCCGGGCAGACTGTGACCCTGCGTCACGCTGAAGTGCTCGAAAACGGCGAACTTGGCACGCGCCCGCTGCGCATGGCCGAAGCGACTGACCGGTACACGCTGAAAGGCGGCGCGGCCGAAACCTGGGAGCCGCGCTTCACCTTCCACGGATTCCGCTACGCCGAAGTGACCGGCGATGTGTTTCCTGATGAAATTCAGGCGGTGGTGCTGCGCTCGGACATGCAGCCGACCGGCTGGTTCGAATGCTCCGACCCGCTGCTCAACCAGTTGCACAAAAACGTGGTCTGGGGCATGCGCGGCAACTTCCTGGATGTGCCCACCGACTGCCCGCAGCGCGACGAGCGACTGGGCTGGACGGGCGATTTGCAGATTTTTTCGCCGACCGCCGCGTACCTCTATGATGTCAGCGGCCTGCTTCAATCGTGGCTCAAGGATTTGGCTGCCGAACAGCGCAAATTGGGCGGCGCGGTGCCGTGTGTCGTTCCGAATGTGCTGGGGCGCAATTTCGCCGGGGCTGCCGCCTGGGCCGACGCCGCCACCGTCGTGCCGATGGTGCTCTACCAGCGTTTTGGCGACACCCAAATCCTGGCCGAACAGTTCGAGAGCATGCGCGCCTGGGTGGATTACATCGCATCCGTCGCCACCGATGGCATCCTGTGGGATAAAGGCTTCCAGTTTGGCGACTGGCTCGACCCGGCCGCGCCGCCCGACAAGCCCTGGCAGGCGCGCACCGACAAGGCCATCGTTGCTACAGCCTATTTTGCCCGCTCGGCAGAGTTGGTTGCCCGCGCCGCCGAAGTGCTGGGGCGAACCGATGAGAAAAATCATTATGCAGCCCTGGCTGCCAAAGTCAAAAATGCTTTTGCGTGCGAATACATCACCCCGGCGGGCCGCCTGATGAGCGACGCCGAAACCGCCTACGCCCTGGCACTGGTTTTCGACCTGCTGCCCACCCCCGAACAGCGCCAGCACGCCGGAGACCGCCTGGCCGAACTGGTGAGCGAAAGCGGCTATCACATCCACACCGGCTTTGTCGGCACGCCCATCATCTGCGATGCGCTTTGCCAGACCGGGCATCACCAGACCGCCTACCGCCTGCTGATGCAGCGCGAATGCCCGTCCTGGCTCTACCAGGTGACGATGGGCGCGACCACCATCTGGGAGCGCTGGGACTCGATGCTGCCGGATGGTTCCATTAACCCCGGCGAAATGACCTCCTTCAACCACTACGCCCTCGGCGCCGTGGCCGACTGGATGCACCGCACCCTCGGCGGCCTGGCCCCGCTCGAGCCGGGCTACCAGCGCCTGCAAATTGCTCCCCGTCCTGGCGGCGGCCTGACCCACGCCAAAGCCCGGCATATCACTCCCTACGGACTGGCCGAATCATCCTGGAAAATTGAAAATGGGACTTTCACGCTGGATGTTATCGTCCCGGCGAATTGTTCCGCGCTGGTGACACTCCCCGGCTCCGCCCTGGAAGTGGGTTCCGGCTCATGGCATTGGTCTATCCCGTACATTGACCCCGATGCGCGCGGCCCATAGACCATGGATGACATCGTGGGCGAAATCATGAGCGAGACCGCCGCCCGCGATACCATTTTTGCCGTGCTGGACAAGGCTGGCGCGCCCGGTTTTCTCAAGGCAGTCCTGTTCAACGAGCGCAACATCCCCCTGCGCCAGGCGCTCCACCTGCTGCCAAATTACGATGCCGCCATGGAGATGATGAATACAGAACTGGCAAAACTCGCGTAGCCCAAGGGTGCGCCGCGCCAAAATCGATGAGTGAAACCCGTTAAACGGGTAATCTCGCCGCTTGAGAGAATCTCGTTTGATATGGCGCGACGCACTTCTTAACTTGAGTTTAGAGTTCATTTTGGTTCGCCCTGAAAGACAAAAAACATGGCTGATTTGGCGCGAAAAAACCAAAACCTGTACACGGATTTCACGGATTTGACGGACTGCCCCGTAGGGGGCGCACGGATTTTTCTTAAAAAATCCGTGAGATTCCGTGTAATCCGCGTAACACCTGCACTTGCAGCGCAGGCGCAAGTGTCCGTGTCCAAAAGGTTTTGATTGCAAACGAACT
>DAOUAZ010000061.1:0-11875 GCA_034432975.1 Anaerolineales bacterium
GCCCATTCGATGCTCCTTTCGGCGTCAACGAACATTTAATCTATTATACAGGAAAATACAGCGTAAGGGGTCATCTACGTCCTGAAGGTTGCCAAAAACTACGTCTCTTGTCTCCAAAAACCTTCGGGACGTTCATTAAGTTATTCTGTCGCAACTTCGACCAGCACGTCTTCGAGCAGGAAGGTTTCCTGGCAGTTCATGCAGGAGGCTTCGCGCTTGTTGGCAATCACCAGCGTGCCTTTGCAGTTGGGGCAGGGCGCGGGGATGGGACGCTTCCAGGAAGTGAAATCGCAATTCGGGTACTGGTTACAGCCATAGAAAATGCGTCCCTTGCGAGTCTTGCGCTCGACGATGTCGCCCTGGCATTTGGGACAGGGTACGCCGATTTTTTCCAGCCAGGGTTCGGTGTGGCGGCAATCGGGGAAGCCGGAGCAGGAGATGAACTTGCCATAGCGCCCAAAGCGGATGACCAGTTCCTTGCTGCATTTCGGGCAGGCGCGCCCAATCGGCTCCGGCCCGGTCTTGGTAACGGGCATTTCGGCCTGGGCCTTCTGCACCTTGACCGAGAACGGCCCGTAGAAGGTATCCATCACCTTGACCCAGTCGGCTTCGCCAGCCGCGATTTTGTCGAGGTCAGATTCCATCGCGGCGGTGAAGTTCAAATCCACGATTTCCGGGAACCACTGCACCATCAGGTCGTTCACCAGGATGCCGGTTTCGGTCGGTTCGAGGCGCTTATCGACGCGGGTCACGTATCCGCGCTCCTGGATGGTGGAGATGGTGGGGGCGTAGGTGGAAGGCCGCCCGATGCCGTGCGATTCGAGAATCTGAACCAGCGTGGCCTCGGAGAAACGCGGCGGCGGCTGGGTGAAGTGCTGGGCCGGAATCAGCCGGATGAGTTCCTGTTTCTGCCCCTCGGCCAGTTCCGCCGGGATGCGGACATTCATCTCATCCTCTTCACCGCCCGGTTTGGCGTCCTCGTCTTTGGCTTCCTCATACACAATTAAAAAGCCGGGGAATTTGACCGAGGAACCCGCCGCGCGGAACAGGTAATTCTTGTCGCCCGCGCCGCTCACTTCGACCGAGAGCGTGTCGTAGACCGCCGCTTCCATCTGCGAAGCCACAAACCGCTGCCAAATCAACTGGTACAGTTTGAACATGGCCGGTTCGAGGTACGGTTTGACCTTTTCGGGGTCGCGCAGCACCGAAGTCGGGCGGATGGCCTCGTGCGCCTCCTGCGCGCCGACCGCGCGAGTCTTGTATTCGGGCGGGGTGGCGGGCAGGAAATCATTGCCGTAGCGGTTGGCGATGTAACTGCGCGCCTCGTTGCGGGCAATCTCCGAGATGTTGATGGAGTCGGTGCGCATGTAGGTAATCAGGCCGGTCGTGCCGCCTTCGCCCACGTCCTGGCCTTCGTACAGTCCCTGCGCCAGGCCCATCGTGCGCTTAGCGGTGAATCCCAGTTTGCGCGAGGACTCCTGCTGGAGCGTGGAGGTGATGAAGGGCGCCGACGGCTTGCGGCGGCGTTCGCCGCGCTTGATGCGCGTCACCGAGTAAGCGGCTTTTTCCATCTCGAACAGGAGCGGCTTGACCTCGGCCTCCGATTTGAGTTCGAAATCCTTGTCGTCGATTTTCGCCAGTTTGGCGGTAAAGACCGCTTTGGCCTTGCCGCCCTCGGGCTTGAACTCGGCTTCAATCGACCAGTATTCTTCGGGGACAAAGGCGTCGATTTCGCGCTCGCGCTCCGCAATCAGGCGCATTGCCACCGACTGCACGCGCCCGGCGGAGAGCCGTCCGCGTACTTTTTCCCACAGGATGGGGCTGATGGAGTAACCGACCAGCCGGTCCAGCACGCGGCGCGCCTGCTGGGCGTTGACCAAATCCATGTTGATTTCGCGCGGGTGGCTGAAGGCTTCGTTGATGGCCGGTTCGGTGATTTCGTGGAACACCACCCGTTTGGCGCGTTTCTGTTCAATTGCAGCGGCTTCCATCAGGTGCCACGAAATGGCCTCGCCTTCGCGGTCGGGGTCGGTCGCCAGGTAGATTTCGGCGTGTTCTTTGGCGAGTTTCTTGAGTTCCTTGACGACTTCTTTCTTTTCGTTCGGGACGCGGTACTTGGGCGTGAAATGATTCTCGATATCCACCGACATTTGGGAGCGCAGCAGGTCGCGGATGTGGCCGACCGAGGCCCGCACCGTGTATCCTTTGCCCAGGAATCGTCCAACTGTCCTGGCCTTGGCCGGGGATTCGACAATCACCAACTTCCCGGAGCGTTTGTCTTCGGGCGAGGGCGGGGTAAGCCCCGCATGGGCTTCGGTGCGCCCGGTCCGGTACATTGCGGTGCCGCACTCCGGGCATTTGCCGCGCGTGACGGGCGACCCCGCTGCGTTGAACGCCGCAACGGGTTCGAGAACTTCACGCCTGGCCTTACATTTCATGCAATAGGCTTCCATGGAACCTCCTGGGGCAAAGGTTGGGGTAAACCGTCCCGAAGGTTTCTTTGAAGATTTCTCGACGGTCTTTCATCAACCTTCGGGGCGGTTATTACAAGTATCGCTCCTGGCGGTGTTTGCGCAGGTGTTCGACCACGTTTTTGACTTTTTGGGCCTGGTCGGCTTTACAAACCAGCAGTACATCTTCGGCATCGACCACGACCATATCATCCACGCCGATGGTGACGACCAGGCGCGCGGTGCCTGGCAACCCATAGACCAGGGTGTTGTTGGTCTCCAGGGCCAGGTGATGCCCGTTGGTGACAATGTTACCACTCATATCGGGCAGCAACACCTCGAACAGCGAATCCCAGGAGCCGACATCGCTCCAGCCCAGGCCGCCCGCCGGCAGGACGGCCACCCGCTCGGCTTTTTCCATGATGCCGTAGTCGATGCTCTCCACCTTCAGGTCGGGCCAAACCGATTGGATAACGGCAGCCTGCTGCGGGGCGTCTGCTGCGGAGATTTTATCCAGCGCGGCGCTCAGTTCGGGCATCTGGAGCCGCATCTCGGCCAGAATCCGTCCGGTTGTCCAAATAAACATGCCGCTATTCCAGGAATGGTCGCCAGCGCGCAGCAGTTTTTGGGCGGTTTGTTCGTCGGGTTTTTCGGTAAAGCGCGCCACCGCGTAGGTGGGGTATTTGTAATCGCCGGGCAGGGGCGCGCCTTGCTGGATGTAACCGTAGGCTGTCGATGGGAAAGTCGGCGTAATGCCCAGCGTAACCAGATAATCGTTACGGGCGACATCGACGGCGGCCTTGATGAGGTAATGGAACAGGTCGCGGTTGCGGATGAAATGGTCGGAGGGCAGGACGGCCATCACGGCCTGCGGGTCGCGCTTGTGCAGGACGGCCGCTGCCAGGCCGACCACCGAGGCCGTGCCGCGCGGGGCCGGCTCGATGATGTAGTTTTCTTCGGGGATTTCGGGAACCTGGACGCGCATCTCGGCGGCCTGTTCGGCCACCGTAACGACCAGGATACGCTCCGGCGGCAGGTAGCCTTCGAGGCGCGCCACCGTGCTTTGGAAAAGGGTCTGCTCGCCAATCAGCGGCAGGAGTTGCTTGGGGCGGTTCTTGCGCGAGAGCGGCCAGAGCCGCGTCCCGCCGCCGCCCGCCATGATGACTGCATACGTGCTATTCATGGATGTCCACCTTTTTATTGATTATCCAGGCGATATTCCGCCTGTTCTTCGCGCACTGCTACGTAATTCATGCCGCCGACCTGCCGCACCATGCCCTTGAGTTCCATCATGGTCAGGGCCGCCGAGACGGTTTCGATGGGCAGTTCGACCCGCGAGCGGATGTCGTCCACATGAGCCGGTTCCGCGCCCAGGGCTTCGAGCAACACGGCTTCGGTCGGGTCGGCGGGAACGGCCTTGCGGATTTCGCGCCGCTCGACGTTACGGGTCAGGTCGAGCGCTTCCAGCACGGCCTGGGGCGAAAGCAGGACTTTCGCGCCGTTGGAAATGAGACGGTTGGGCCCTTTGGACTGCGGCGCGAAAATGTTACCCGGCACGGCAAACACCTCACGGCCCTGTTCTACGGCAAATTCTGCCGTAATCAGCGCCCCACTGGTATCCCCCGCTTCTACTACGACCACCGCCATCGACAACCCGCTGATGATGCGATTGCGCGGCGGGAAGTTGGCGCTATCGGGCGGGGTGCCGGGCGCGTAATCGCTAAGAATGGCTCCCTGCGCAGCAATCCGCTCGGCCAGGGCGCGGTGCTCGGGCGGGTAGATTTTATCGACGCCGGAACCAAGCACCGCCAGGGTGCGTCCGCCCGCTTTAAGGGCGGCGTTGTGGGCAATCGCATCGACCCCGCGCGCCAGCCCGCTGACGATGGTCACGCCATTTTGCGCCAGCACGGTTGCCAACTCCTCGGTCACTTGACGGCCATAAGCCGTCACGCCGCGCGTACCGACAATCGCCACCGACCACGAATCCTCGGTGGTGACTTCACCGCGCAGGTATAACACAGGCGGGGGCTGGTCGATTTCATTGAGATGGGATGGGTATTCAGGGTCGTCCCAGGTCAGGATGCGGATGCCGTTCCTGACCGCCTGGGAGATATATTCGTCAAGGTTGACAGAATTACGCGCCTGGAGGACGCGCTCGGCCAGTTTGGGGCTCAATCCGGCGGCGACCAGGTTGAAAAGGGAGGCGTTCCACGCGGTTTCAGCGTCGCCGAAGTAATCGAGCAGGGCGCGCAATCGCACCGCTCCGATTCCTTTGACCAGGGTAAACCCAACCCAGAAACGCTTGTCGTCCATAACGTAATTTGCAATGCGTGATTCGTTATTCGAGCATCGATTTACGAATTATCTTCTTCGGCCAAACCCGGTAACAGGTGGACTTTCATGAATTTCCGCTCCAGGTCGATTTCCAACACAACCTGTTCGAGGGCCGGAAGCAGGAGTTCGCGCCCGGCAGGATTTTTCACTACATAGACATCGTTTGCCCCGGTTTCGAGAATCTCGCTGACCACGCCGAGACTTGCTCCCGCCTCGTCGAACACCTCCAAGCCAATGATTTGGTGATGGTAGTATTCGCCTTCCGGCAGCGGCGGGCGGCCTTCTGCTGGGACAAAAACGGTCTTTCCGGTATATTTGGCGGCCTGTTCGGGGGTGGAAATGCCTTCGAAGCCAAAAATAATCCCATCGTTGTGCGGGCGGCGGCGGGTGATTTTCATCTCCCGCTTGTCATCCCCAAAGAAAACGACAGTACCGGGACGCAGCCGCTCCGGGAAATCGGTTGTGACCGTGAACAGGATGTCGCCGCGCAGGCCATGCGGACGGCGCAGCAGGCCAACCGCTAAATAGACAGGCTCGCCAGCGGTGGGCGAGCCTGGGTGTCCAGACTTATCTGGCGCTTGTTTCGTGGGCGTCAAGGTTCCACCACGTCGAGGGTGACCTGCTGTCCGTCGCGTTCGGCGGCGACCCGAAGCAAGACGCGGATGGCGTTGGCGACGCGCCCGTTGCGTCCTATCACCCGTCCCATATCATCTTTGGCGACTTTCATTTCGAGCCGCACGCGGCTTCCCTGACGGGATTGGGTGATTTCGACTTCTTCTGGATGTTCGACGAGCGCCTTGGCAATATATTCGGTGAGGGCTTTCATTAGGCTCCTCTAAAAAGATAAGCCTGACAGGTCTTGGAAACCTGCCAGGCCTGTCAGGTTGAACTTAATCCTTGCGGGTTTTGTTGGTGGTGTTGCGTTTGGCTTCCGCAGCCTGGGCCTCGGCGGCCAGAGTCTCGATGGCCTCGCCCTTCTTGAAGCGGGCAAACCGGTCAAGAGTGCCGGTGGTTTTGAACAGGGATGCGACCGAATCGGTCGGCTGGGCGCCTTTCGACATCCAGTCGAAGGCCTTGGCTTCATCAACGGTGATGGTGGAAGGTTCCGTGCGCGGGTTGTAAAAGCCGATAATCTCGATAAAGCGCCCATCGCGGGGGCTTTCCTTGTCCTGGATGACAATGCGGTAAGACGGTTGGTTCTTAAGGCCGACACGGCGAAGACGAATGCGAACCATGGAATTGACTTGCTCCTTTTGATTTGAACTGAAGATGATTTGACGAGCATGGCTGAGGACGGCTCACTCCGTCCGAGGCGCATACCCTCCGATGGTTTCGGCAGGCTCAATCAGTCCGGCGGGTGAGGGGTGCGTGAAAGGACGCCCCGCAGGTCTGGATTGCCCGAACAGTCATTTTACCTGATAAGTGGAATTATATGAAGGGATTACCCAAACAATTTTGGCAGGCCTTTCATGCCGGTCTTTTGCAGGGTTTTCATCAATTTTTGCGTCTCGCGGAACTGTTTCATCAGCCGGTTGACAGCCTGCACATCATTCCCCGACCCGGCGGCAATGCGGCGGCGGCGCGAGGCGTTGAGCAGGTCGGGGTTGCGGCGCTCGGCAGCCGTCATCGAACTGATAATGGCTTCGATTTGCTTGAAATTGTTCTCGATGTCGCGCGGGTCGACCTGTTTAGCAGCCTGTCCCAACTGGCCGGGCAGCATTTCGAGAAGTTGGGCGAGCGGCCCCATTTTGCGCATCTGGCGCATCTGTTCGAGCCAGTCTTGCAAATCCAACTCGCCTTTCATCATCTTTTCGGCCTGTTTTTGGGCCGATTGGGCGTCGAAGGCGGCCTCGGCCTTTTCTATCAGGCCGATGACATCGCCCATGCCCAGGACGCGCGAGGCCAGGCGAGATGGGTCATACGTCTCAAGGGCGTCCAGTTTTTCGCCGGTACCCAGGTACTTAATCGGAACGCCGGTCACAGAGCGGATGGAGATGGCCGCCCCGCCTCTCGCGTCGCCGTCCATTTTGGTCAGAATCAGGCCGGTAATCGAGACGTTATCCCGGAATCCTTCGGCCACGCGCAGCGCTTCCTGGCCTATCATCGCATCGACGACCAGCAGCACTTCGACCGGCGAAATTTTCTTTTCGATGGCCTTGAGTTCGTTCATCAGGGCGTCATCGAGTTGCGAGCGGCCGGCCGTATCGACCAGCATGACCGTGTAGCCGCCTTTTTGGGCCTGGTCGAGGGCGTAGGCAGCCAGTTCGGGCGGTTTTTTGTTCAGGTCGGCAATCACCGGCACATCCACGCGTTCGCCCAACTGCTGCAACTGCTGGACCGCCGCCGGGCGGTAGGGGTCGCCCGCCACCAGCATCACCCGCTCGCCCTTCGAGCGCAGCTGTTTGGCGAGTTTCCCGGCGTGGGTGGTCTTGCCGGAGCCTTGCAGACCGACCAGCATCACCACGCGCGGCTTCGGGCCAGAGAGATTGAGCGGGGCCGGCTCGCCGAGCGTGCCAATCAATTCCTCGTGGACGATTTTGATGACCTGCTGGCCGGGATTGAGCGCCTTCGAGACCTCCGCGCCCACCGCGCGGGTTTTGACGCGGTTGACGAAATCCTTGACGACGCTGTAATGCACGTCGGCTTCGAGCAGGGCCAGGCGAACTTCGCGCATGGCGGCGTCCACATCCGCTTCGGAAAGTTTTCCCCGGCGGCGCAATTGGTCAAAGACCTGATTCAGGCGGTTGGTCAGATTCTCGAACATAACGCGCAGATTGTAGTGTAGATAATGACGAAGGTCAAGGAAAGAACGCGGGCGATTATAATAGCCCCACCCACAAGGAGCGCGCGATGAAACCTCTCAAATTCAGCATCCTCGAAGGCCCCTTCACCGTCCACCGCCTGAAACCGGGCGCGGGCATCCCCAAAAGCGTCACATCCAGCCCGTTTTACAGCATCAGCGGTTCGGGCGAGGAACTCTCCATCGTCGCGCCGGGCAAAATCAACATCGAAAGTGAAAAATCGGAGCCAGGCTGGAGCGTTCTCAAAGTCCTCGGCCCGCTCGATTTCGGCGAACCCCTCGTGCCTCGGGGCAAGACCGGCATCCTGGCAGGTATCGCATCCACCCTCGCCGCCGAAAATATCCCCATCTTTGCCGTCTCCACCTTCGACACCGACTACATCCTGGTCAAACGCGAACATCTCAAAACCGCCAAAGCCGCCCTGACCGCCGCCGGGCACAAATTCGCGCGCGCGGCAAAGGTGGACGAAAAAGCCACCGTCCCGCTCAGTTACGCCGCCTACGCCGCCCTGCTCGAAAAGCAAATTCCGCTCATCAAAACCCTGCTCATCGAAAAAATTGGCCCGGCGGCGCTCGCCACCCTGCGCAGCGAAACGGCACTGACCGCCGCCGTTGGCGGATTGTACGAATTCCTGCCCACCGCCGCGCGGCTCGTGGTCAACCGCGATATTTTCGTCAATTTCTGCGTGCGCAATCTTGACCGCATCCTGCCCGAAATTCCAACCGCCGCCAAAAAGCGACCTGCCCGCAAAACGTCATGACTTACCCGACCCTCTTCGCCCTGTGGACTGTCCAGGGTTTCCTCGCCTGCCTGTGGTTAATCCTGCTGCCCAGCGATTCGGGCGGTTTTTCTGTGGGGAGATGGGCGCTCCTGGGCATTGCCCTGACCCTGGGCGGACTCTCGGCCCTGGCCTGGTTCCGCTCCCGAACAAGAACGGCCTCACTGACTCTTGCTCCCGTTATTCACAACATTCTCTACCTGCTGGCGCTCGCCGCCGCCCTGGCCGCCCCGCTGACCCTGCTCAGCCTCCACGCCCTGGGGCAAGCCGCCTATACCTACGCCGCCTACGCCTCCCGCCTGGCTCCCCTCGCCGCCTGGTTCACCCTGGCCGGGCTGGAATGGCTCTGGCTGCGCCGCCCCAACCGCCAATTACCAATTACAAAATACGAATTACGCGCTTTTTCAGTCATCCTCGCCGCCCTTGTCTTGACCGCCCTCCTCATCCTCGCCACCCGCTGGGGCCTGACCCCCTCCCGCGACGGCTCCTTCGGCTACCCTGCCTCGCCCTTCCTTGAATGGCAAGTCCTTCTCGCCCTGGCGGTTGCCCTCACCGCAGCATATCTCCTGCCGCGCCTGCCCCAAACCCGCCTCGACCTGTTTGCTTTTCTACTCGTCTACCTGTTTACCTGTCTACTCTGGCTCTCCGACCCCCTCCTCCCCGGCTTCTTCGCCACCCCGCCGCGCGCGCCCAACTTCGAGCCGTATCCCTTCTCCGACGCGCTGATTTATGCCCAATATGCCCAGCAAGCCCTGGTCGGCGGAGGTCTCTTGTGGCCCGACATCCCCACCCGCCCGCTCTACGTTTCATCCCTGGTCTGGATGCACGCCCTGGCCGGGCAGGATTATTACAACGTCATCACCCTGCAAACGCTCTGGCTGGCCTTCTTCCCCGCCTGTTTATACTTGCTGGGCAGGGAACTCGGCTCGCGCCCACTCGGACTGATGTTGGCGCTCCTGGCCGCCCTGCGTGACATCACGGCAAATCACGCCGCGCCGTTCGCGCTCAATTACACCTACTCCAAACTCTACTTCTCCGAAACGCCCACCGCGCTGGTACTGGTCATTTTCACCATCCTGGCGCTTCGCTGGATGAAGTCTCCCAAACCCGGTAGGTACACCTTATTAATGGGTGGCATCATCGGCGTCGCCGCCCTGATTCGGCTGCAAAGCGCCATCCTGCTGGCCCCGCTGGCCCTGGTGAGCCTGGTTCCGCTCTGGAAGACGCGCCGCGCGGAATGGATAAGAAGCATACTCTGGATGACGCTCGGCGTAGTGCTGGCCCTCTTCCCCTGGCTGACGCGCAACTATTTCGCGGCGGGCGGACTGGTGGTCGATAACCCCATCTCACAATCGATGGTATGGGCGCGGCGCTGGAGCGGCAGCAGCGGCAACGAAGGTATCCCCCGCCTGGCCGATGAAACAACCGCTCAATACGTCAGCCGCCTGAACAGCATGGCGCTCGGCCATCTCAAACGCGAACCGGAGCGCATCCTTTCAAGCGCGGCCAACCACTTCTTCAACAATCTCATCGCCAGCCTGCAAGTCTTCCCCGTCCGCGACCGGCTGGATTCTCCCTCGGCGCTGCTCTGGCCCGAACATGCCTTCTGGCAAAGCGGATTCCGCTCAGTACCATTAACCATTCTCTATCTCGTTTTATTCACCCTCGGCCTCGCCGCCGCGTGGACACATCTGCGCTGGGTGGGCCTGCTCCCGCTCGCGCTGAGTCTGTTCTACCACGCCTGGACCGCGCTCTTCCTCAGTTCCGGCGACCGTTTCCTCGTCCCAATCGACTGGACGACGTATCTGTACCAGGCCTGGGGCCTGTTGCTGCTCGGACAGGCAGCCCTCTCCGGCCTCCGTGGCGCAGAACTTCGTGGCGCGGGATGGTATCCCGCGCAAACAAAAAACCACACAGACTCCGTGCAAGCGGGAAAACATCCCGCCCCACACTGGCAGTTGGCCCTCACCGCCACCGCCATCCTGTTTGTCGGGGCATCCATCCCGTTGAGCGAGGTTGTTTTCCCACAAAAATATACCGGCAACGCAAATTGTCCATTTGCGTCACGCGAGAACAACGAAATCTGCCTCCAGGGCCGCGCCATCTATCCGCGCTACTACGAATCCGGCGACGGCGAGCCAGGGACAGCCAAACTGGGCTACGAAGTCAGCGACGAAGCCCGCCTCGTCTTCTGGCTGGCCGGCCCCCAGCCCGGACTGGTCATCCTTCCGCTCGACTCCGCCCCCTCCTTCTTCCCCCACGCCGCAGATGTAACCATTATCGGCGCGCTGGACGGCGAGTCTCTGCGGGCGCGGGTCGTTCAAGTGGAAAAAGATGGGCAAGTTGTAATCTATCCGTGATGTCTAGCAAGTTTTCCAGTTCTCCAGTTATCCGGTCATTCAGTTCACCCGTTATCCACATCCGCTTCTCCGTTTCGCCGCAGGCCACGTGTACTCGAAAGAGTATCCGTTCCTACATCCGTTGTCCACCTCCGTTCCTAAACCTATGCGTATCAAAGCCGACCTGACCCTCTTCGCCGTCGCCATTATCTGGGGAACGGCCTTCATCGCCCAGGATGTCGCCGGGCAATACCGCATCGCCTACCTGTTCAACGCCGCCAGTTTCCTGCTCGGCGCGCTGATTCTCGTCCCCTTTATCCCGCGCGGCAATCTGCCCTCCGCCGGGCAGTGGAAGTGGATGGGCATTGCCGGACTCATCCTGTTCGCCGCCGCCGCCTTGCAGCAGGTCGGCATTTTCTACACCAAAGTCGCCAACGCCGGCTTCCTGACCAGCCTGTACACCGTCTTTACACCCTTCCTGCTCTGGATTTCGTTCCGCGAGCGACCGCACTGGCTCGACGCCATCGCCGTCACCGCCGCCGTGGGCGGGGCTTACCTGCTCTCAAGCGCCGGGCAGGGATTGGAGTTCCAGCAAGGCGATGGCCTGATTTTTCTTGGCGCGGTCTTTTGGGCGCTGCATTTTGTCGTACTGGGAAAATTCGCTTCGCGCTACGAGTCAGTTTCGTTTGCCGCCGGGCAATTCCTGGTGTGCGGCCTGCTCAACCTGGCGGTCGGCTTGTTTACCGAACCCCTGACGCAACTCACCCACCTGCCCATGCTCGGCGCCATCATCTACCGGGGATTGATGTCGGTTGGGGTAGGCTACACCCTGCAAGTCTGGGGACAAAGCCACACCCCGCCCACCGACGCCGCGCTCATCCTCGGCCTGGAAGCGGTCTTCGCTGCCCTGGCAGGCTGGCTCATCCTGAGCCAATTCCTGCTGCCGGTTCAAGTCATCGGCTGCGGCATCATCTTCGCCGCCGTCATGCTCTCGCAACTCAAATTCCTCATACATCGGGACATGAGCCTGGGCCAATGAACGAACATCCCGTCACCGAACTCATCCGCCGCCGGTTTTCCTGCCGCCAATTTGCCGCCCAACCCATCGCGGCAGACAAACTGCGGGAGTTGCAAACCGCCATCGACGCGCTCCCGCCGGGGCCGTTTGGCAGC
>DAOUAZ010000062.1:0-2616 GCA_034432975.1 Anaerolineales bacterium
CGTCGAAGTCGTCAGCGCCCCCATTCCATTGCGCCCGCTCGAAAAGGTCCTCACCGCCTCGGGCGCCGCCCCACGCCGAAAAATAGATTACGCCCGCTTCATTCGCCCCGGCCTGGGCCTGCTCCTGCTCATTGGGGCCGGCCTGGCCCTGTGGCTGGTGCAGCCCCAAACGCCGTCCGTCACCGTCACGCCGCAAGCCACCACCATCGATTCCCCCGCCAACGCCATCCGGCCCACGGCCGAGCCTACCCTGCCTCCCCGTCCCACCCCCGCCCAGGGCGGGACAAGCGAAGCGCACGGCGGAACCATCGTCTTCACCTGCTCGCGCGGCGACTTCAACCAGATTTGCATGATTCGCGCCGACGGCCAAAACCTGCAACTGCTCACCAACACCACCTTCTCGCACAACTACTACCCCGCCTTTGCCCCCGGCGGGCAGATGGTCGTCTTCGCCTCCAACCGCAACGGCACATTCGACCTGTACCTGCTCATTTTGGAGAGCGGCAACCTGTCACGACTAACCAACCGCATCGGGAACGTCCTCTCGCCCAGTTTTTCTCCCGACGGGCAGAAAGTTGTCTTTGCCAACCGCGCCGGTGAAGGCCCAACCTCTATTTGGGTGATAGATAAAGGCGGCGCCAACCCCAAACTGCTCTACCCCGCTCTCAACAACGTTGTCGCCGTTGCCTGGTCGCCAGAGGGCGGCACAATCGCCTACGCCATGTCCGTAGACCAGCCCAATGAATTCCAGATTTTCCTGATGGACGCCGACGGGCGCAACCATCGCCGCCTCAGCCAGGGTTTGCTGGGCATTGGCGGCTCGCTCGCCTGGTCGCCCGACAGCCGCTACCTGCTTATCTTTGCTGGCCCCCCCGGCGACAAAGACATCTACCGCATCGATGTCGCCACCGGCGACTACCTGCGACTCACCTCCGGCGGCAACAACACCGCCGCCAGCTACTCCCCCGATGGCGCCCAAATCGTCTTCAACTCCCTGCGCAACGACGGCCAGGCCGATTTATACATCATGAACGCCGACGGCTCCAACCTGCGCCAGTTAACCACTCACCCCGAACCCGACTGGCAGCCCAGGTGGGAAAAATAAGACATCCAGAGTTATCGTAGTTTCCTGATAATTCAAAAAAGGTGGGGATATCCACAATTGATTTTCGTTCCCAAGAATGCAACAATGGGTTCATTGCGAAACATGATGCGATAAGCAGAAAGGAACCCAGAATGAAAAATAAAACGATGTATTTCATCATAATCTTCGGATTTCTCGTGCTGTTTGCTGGAGGGCTGATATACCAACAAGTTTCAGCGCAAGCAAGGTCACTCATGGAAATTCCGGCAATACAACAACCATCAAGCGTTCCCTCTTTTGGCATAAGCCAGCAAGAAACAGCAAAAGAAAGCAAATCACCTCCTTCAGAACGGTTTCCACTGTCTGTTCTTGTGAGTTCAGAGCAGAAAGCAAAAAACGAAGAAATAATCGCTGCCGCAAAAGAACTCAGGGATAAAGCTGATAAAAAATTCTTATCGCCAGGATGGGTGCGAATAACATCTAAAACTGAATCCTTTTTTGCATTATCAGCCACTCTGCCAAACGGAGCGCCCGTACCAACCGAATCAATCAATGATATTTGGGCATTGCTGGATGACGAAGGTTATGCTCTCATGGCAGTAACCATTGATGACACAGGAGACCCGCGCACATCCCAAGTAGTCGTGTTTCAGGATGGCATTTGGACAAACCTTTCCACAGGAGGGCTTTCGCCACAAGAGGCAGAAGGAATGACATCACAAGATGTGGAAGTATATAAGCCATCATTGGGAAGTATGGGCTTTATTTCCTTCGCGGAATATTATAAGGATATCCTCATCCTCAGCATGGAAAAAACAGAAATTGATGTAAATGGAAAATCGACGAGTGTATCAATGTTTTCAGCAACTGAACTTTTCAAAGAACCAACTGACCTGGCAAAAACGTCCACAATGCTTGCTGGCGCAAGCTCTAAAGAATATTTTTCGTTTGATACCGGCCTGCTTTTGGTAATGGAAGAATATAACCTTTACCCAACGGGGGAACTAAAAATGATTCGCCGATGGACTCTTCTCAATGTCGAAAAAGTTGATACGCCCCCCGATGAGATATTGGCTTATTTCATAAAGTAAACAAACCGCACAACAGACCAGGGAGGCTGGCAATGGAACGGCGGTTACAGGGATTCGACCAATCCATCTTGGTCGATGGACCAATTTGGGCTAAATTTCTGGTCAACGTGGTGCAGCTGCAATAACGCAATTGTAAATGACAGTTACATTGGATATTCCAACCCGCCAATACATGGATGATACAGCAGAACAAAACTTCCATAGCCGATGGCATGGCACAACGGAAGGTTCGATGCCAACCTAATCAAACATTGCGTGGACATGTCTATATTCAGCACTGGTGGCAAGATAGCGGCTACCCAGGAGATGGCAGGACACTATCCACTTCAAGAGTCCTTAGCCCGCCACCGTAGATTTTTTCACAGCGCAGGACAATCCTTTTGAAGAGCGGCATTTTCTATCGCCGCTCTTCTCATATTTTGCCGCGCAATATTGCCTTGA
>DAOUAZ010000063.1:0-8072 GCA_034432975.1 Anaerolineales bacterium
CGGCGGGGATTCTCCCCTCGTCCTTTTGGGGGGAGGGCGGGGCGGAGGCCAGCAGGACGGCGCTGGCAATCTGTTCGAGGTGGCGGTGCGCCAGGGTGGGGTTGGCGTAACGCGAGGAGATGACCTCGCCCTGTTCGGTGACGCGAAAACGCCCGTTGATGCTCCCGGCCGGCTGGGCGCGGATGGCGCGGTTGGCCGGGCCGCCGCCGCGCGCCACCGTGCCGCCGCGCCCGTGGAAAATCGTCAATTTGACGTTGAATTCCCGCGCGGCGCGGGTGATGGATTCCTGGGCCTGGTAGAGCATCCAGTTTGCCATCAGGAAGCCGCCGTCTTTGTTGCTGTCGGAGTAGCCAATCATCACCATCTGCTCGTCCTGGCAGGTGGCGAGGTGCTGGCGGTATATCTCTGAGGTGAACAGACTGGTCAGGATTTCCGAAGCGTCGCGCAGGTCATCGACCGACTCGAAGAGCGGGCAGATTGGCAGGCCGTTGGGAACCCCCGTCCAGCGCGCCAGCAGCAGGACGGTCAGCACATCGGCGGCGGAGTGGGTCATCGAGATGATGAACGGGCCGAGCAGTTCCGGCCCATACACGCGGCGGACGCGCTCGATGAGTTGGAATACGGCCCAGGTCTCGGAGGTTTCGTTGGTCACGCCCGGGCGGGGGGAAAGTTCGGGTAACGGCGAGGCCAGCAGCCGAATGAGAAGTTCCAGGCGTTCCCCTGCGGGAAGGGTCTCGAAGTCGGGACAAATCCCCAGCGCGCGCAGGACTTCGCCCAGGGCGGCGTTCAAGCGGGAGGAATCCTCGCGGATGTCGAGCCGGGCGGCCTCGAGGCCAAAGATTTCCACCTGGCGGCGCAGGGTGAGCAGTTTGTCCTGGGCGATGCGCGGCGGGATGCGGGCGGCGATGATCTCGAGCGGGCGCCGGATGGTGTCGAGGGTGATGCGCGCCGGGCGGGGATGCTGGCGCAGCAGGTTCGATTTCATGTCCTCCCGCGAGGCCTCGGCCAGTTCGGCGGCCAGCAGGGTGGTTGCCAGGCGGTAGGGTTCGGCGGCGTAGCGTTCGGCGATGTAGGCGGCGTGTTCGGGGAAGGGCCGGCGCGATTCGACCCAGGCGGCCAGGCCGGCGGGCGGCGGCAGGCGGTTGGAACTGAGGCTCAACCCGCGCCCGACCTCCTGGAGCGCGCGGCGATGGCTTTCGACGGCCAGGCCGCGATGCAGGCGCAGGGTTTCGGCGGTCACTTCGCGGGTCACGTTCGGGTTGCCGTCGCGGTCGCCGCCCATCCATGAGCCGAGTTTCAGCCAGGCGCGGCCCGCGCGCAGGCCGGGGTAGTGCTGGTCGAGGGCGTGGTCGAGGTCGGCGTAGATGCGCGGGATGGATTCCCAAAAGACCGACTCGACGAAGTACAAGCCGGTGCGCACTTCATCGGTGACGGCCATTTTGGCGGCGCGGTCGCGGTCGGTCAGCCACAGCGCGCTGAGTTCGGCGTGCATGGCGGCTTGCAGGGCTTCTTTTTCGCGCGGCAGCAGGCCGCTGCGGTTGGTTTTTTCCAGCAGCGCGGCGATGCGCTGGAGTTTGGATAAGACGGTACGGCGGCGGGCTTCGGTGGGGTGCGCCGTCAGCACCAATTCGATGGACAGGCTGTCGAGCAGGGCCGCCATCTGCTCGCGGGTCACGCCGCTCTCTTTGAGTGATAGGACGGCTTCCTCGATGGAGTCGTGGATGGGAGCGGGGTACAGTTCCGCCGCCTGCTGGCGCAGGATGTGGACGCGAAAGGTCTCCTCGACCAGGTTGACCAGGTCGAAGTAGGTGGCGAACGCGGCGGCGACGGCGCGCAACTGGGGCGGGGTCAGGGTTTGCAGGGCCGCTTGCAGGCGCGCTTCGGCCTGGCTGCCGCCCGCCCGCCGCGCTTTGGCCTCGGCCCGGATGCGCTCCTCGACCTCGAAAATGGCCGGGGATTCGAGTTCCGCGATGACTTTGCCCAGCAGCCCGCCGAGCAGGTGGATGGATTCAGAAAGTTCCATGACTTATTTCCCTGTTTACTTGTTTTCCTGTTTACCGGTTTTCCTGTTTACCTGTTTCCCGGTTCTTACCCGCAGTACGGTTATCTTGGTCGGGTGATTGTACGGCGCGGGGTCGACTGGCGGCGGGCGCAGGCAGGTATGCGGGTAGCCGGTGAAATCTTGCGGCACGGGCAGGATGGCTTCGACTGACAGGTAGCCGCTGCCGCACAGCGACTCGAACATGCCCATCAGGTCGCGGCCCGGCACGAACAGCGCATTGTTGACCACCACCAGCCAGCCGCCGTCGCTGACCAGCGGACGCACCTTGTTGATGAGCCGCTCGCTCTCGCCTTCCAGGTCGACCTTGCCCCGGCCCGTGACTGAAAAAAACGGCGGGTCGAGAAAAATGCAGTCGAATGATGCGCCTTCCCGCTTGAAGCGGCTGATGGCGGGGAAAAAATCATCGGCCAGGAAATCGCGTTTGTCGATGGGGAACCCGTTCAGGGTGTAGGAGGTCTTGGCGACGTTCAGGAAATCCCGGTTACGGTCGACCTGCGCCACCCGCGCCGCCCCCCCCGCCCGGGCCGCGACTCCCAGGCTGCCAGTGTACGCGAACGTATTCAGGACCGTTTTCCCGCTGAGATGTTCCAGCGCCCACCCGCGCAGGTTGCGCGTATCGAGATAGAGACTCGCGTCCTGGTTCATGGTCAAATCCACGCTGTAGCGCACGCCGTGTTCGACGATGCGCGTATCGGCCTTTTGACCGTAGACCAGCACCCCGCGCTTTTCCTGTGGATTGCCGTTGCGGGTTTTGACAAGCATGGCCTGCACCCAGGGCAGTTCGGCGCGGATGACCTCCATCGCCGCGCGGACGGCGGCAGCGCCCTCGAAAGGCACATCGGCGTAGTTATACAGCACGGCGGTCGCGGCGTAGATATCCACCAGCAGATTCGGCTCGCCTTCGTAGAAACCGTTGAACAGGCGGAAGGCGGCCTGGTGTTTGGAATCGAACCATTCGGCCCGGGCGGCGAAGGCTTTCGAGAGCAGGGAGGCGAGATTATGGCTGTTCATTCGAAAACCAGGCCAGCAATTCGTCCATGCTGTGAACGGTCAGGTGGAGCGCGCCCTTGCGCTGCTCCGGCGTTCTCATTTTCATGGAATGATTAAACCACATCCGGGCCGAAAGGAGGCGGGGAAAAGGGAAATCCACGAAGTTGCCCGCCTGGATGGGAGCTTGACTCATTTTTGGGTCGTTTTGCTGTAAAATCAGCAGCGCATGTGAAACTTGTAAGGAGAAAACTAACCCCGCATGAAACTATCGATTGTCATCCCCTGTTATAACGAAATCCGCACCATCGACAAGCTCCTGGCCGCCGTGCAGGCGGTGGAACTGCCCCACGAGCGCGAAATCATCATCGTAGACGACTGCTCGAAAGACGGCACGCGCGAGCACCTGCTGGAATTGGACGGCAAAGACGGTATCCGCGTCGTGCTGCATCGGGTCAACCAAGGCAAAGGCGCCGCCTTGCGCACCGGCTTCGACAACGCCACCGGGGATGTCATCATCATCCAGGATGCCGACCTGGAATACGACCCGGAGGAATACCCGCGCCTGCTCAAACCCATCGAAGACGACCGCGCCGATGTGGTCTATGGCTCGCGTTTCATTGGCGGCGACTCGCATCGCGTGTTGTATTTCTGGCATTCGGTGGCAAACCGCTTCCTGACCCTGCTCTCGAACATGTTCACCAACCTGAACCTGAGCGATATGGAAGTATGCTACAAGGTCTTCAAACGCGAAATCCTCGAAAACATCAGCCTGCAGGAGAACCGCTTTGGCTTCGAGCCGGAGTTTACAGACAAAGTGGCGCGTATCAACTGCCGAATCTACGAGGTGGGAATCTCCTACTACGGGCGCACCTACGACGAAGGCAAGAAAATCAACTGGAAGGATGGCGTGCGGGCGGTCTACGTCATCCTGAAATACGGGCTGTTCATTCGCAGCGCGAAGTAATTTTGCTGTAAAATCAACCCGTGACTGATTCCAGCCCCAAACCAGCCTCCGGGCCCCTGCTCGAGCAACTCTCCGCTACGCCGCTGTTATGGATGGTCTGCGCCTTCCTGGGCGGAGTCATCTTCTCCAGCCGGTTGGCCCTGCCGTGGTGGGTCTGGCTGGCGGCAGCGGGAATCGCTTTTTTTATTGCGTTCGCCATCCGGTGGCTGCGTCCGCAGGCCGCCTTGGCGCTCCTGCTCCTGCCTGGCATCTTTGGCCTGGGAGCGGCCCGCTATGCCTGGGGACAGCACACCCTGGATGAGAAAACCATCGTCGCCTACAACGACCTGGACCAGACCATCTATATTACCGGCACGCTGACGAAACCGCCCGAAGTGCGCGATACCTACATGAACCTGCGCATCGATGTTAGCGCGGTTGATGTGGGCAACGGCGACATCCCGGTCGATGGAACCATCCTGGTGCGCCTGGCCAACGATTACGACCTGGTCTACGGCGACCCGGTGCGCGTGCGCGGCCGGCTCGAAACCCCGCCCGAAGACGAAGATTTTTCTTACCGCGAATACCTGCTGCGGCAGGGCATTCACTCCATCTTGCGCGCCAACGCTGTCACGTTGCTGCCCTTTGGCGCGGAACGCAATCCCCTTTGGGACTTCCTCTATCGCTTGCGCGCCAGTTTGTATAAAGAAGTCAATGCCCTATTTCCCCAGCCCGAAGCCGCCCTGCTGAACGGCATCCTGCTGGGCATCGAAAGCGACATCCCCGCTGACATCCAGCAAGCGTTCAAGGATACCGGCACAGCCCACATTGTTGCCATTTCGGGCTTCAACATCGCCATCATCGCTGCGCTGTTCGTGGCGCTCTTCAGCCGCCTGTTTGGAAAGACGTACGGCTCGCTGCTGGCTATCCTGGGCATCATTTTTTACACCCTGCTGGTAGGGGCCAGCGCCTCGGTCGTGCGGGCGGCCTTCATGGGGTCGCTGGCGTTGGTTGCCCGGCAGTTTGGCCGCCGCGGGCTGGCGCTCAACACGCTCTTTTTTGCGGCATTCCTGATGTCGTTCTGGAATCCCTTCGTCCTGTGGGATGTCGGTTTCCAACTTTCGTTTGCCGCCACGCTCGGCCTGGTTCTCTATGCCCAACCCTGGCAGGAAGCGGTTAAGGGTTTCCTGCTGCGCTTCCTGCCACAGAATACCGTCGATGCCGTCATCGGGCCGTTCAGTGACTATTTCTTGCTGACCTTTGCCGCCCAACTGACCACCCTGCCCCTCACGGTGTATCACTTTGGGCGGCTCTCGCTCGTCTCCTTTATTGCCAATCCCTTTGTGTTGCCGGCCCAGCCGCCCATCATGATTCTCGGCGGTCTGGCGGCCATTGCGGGCAAATTCTATCATCCGCTTGGGCAGGTATTGGCCTGGTTCACCTGGCCCTTCCCGGCTTACTCCATTCGCGCCATCGAATTTTTCGCGGGATTTGAAGGGAGCGTGTACACGGTTGGGGAGTTTGGCTTTTTGACCATGATCTTTCTCTATACGGTCTTGTTCGGCCTGACCTTATTCTGGTCCCGTCTGGCCGCATTCCGCCCGCTCATCAACATCTCCCTCATCACCATCCTGCTCGGCGTTTCATCCGTCAACCTGTGGCGGACTGCCGCCAATGGGCCGGATGGCCGCCTGCATGTCACCTTCCTGGATGTCGGCTCGGCAGAAGCGGTGTTGATTAAGACCCCCGACGGGCGCTTTGTGTTGATTAACGGCGGCCCCAGCCCCTCCAAACTGGTGGACCAGATTGGGCGGGAAATTCCACCCTTCCGCCGCAAACTGGACGCGCTTTTCATCGCCGCCCCGCAGGAGAACCAGGTGGCGGCCCTGCCGCGCATCCTCGACCAGTACCCGCCCGAGACCGCCCTGTGGACGGGCAACCGTCAGGCATCCTATTCCGCCCGCGCGTTGGATGAATGGCTGACAAAAAACGCCGTGCCGGTAACGGAGCCCGGCCCGGGGGATGTACTCGACCTGGGAGAGGGGGCCGTGCTGAGGATATTGTCCGTTTCGCCGCGCGGGGCGGTCCTCAGCGTGGAATGGGATAACTTCAAGGTCATCCTGCCCTTTGGCGTCCGCTACGATACCTTCGAGGAACTGGAAAACGGAACCCGCCTGGGGCCGGCCACCGCGCTCCTGTTGGCAGAAAGCGGCTACAGCCCCTCCAATCCACCCGATTGGCTGCTCAATCTCAAACCGGAAATGTACATCCTGAGCGTCGCTGCCGCTGATTTCGACGGGCGTCCCTCCCCTGGCCTGCTCGAAACCCTCAAAGACGCCAACATCCTGCGCACCGATTCGATGGGCCGGATTACCCTCAGCACCAACGGGCAGGAGATTTGGGTCAGCGTGGAACGGAAATAGCGGGACTGTGTAGAACGGGGGGAATCGCCTGTTTACGGCTTTTCCAGCCCGTGCGCTTCCAACAGCGGGGCATTTTCCAGCAGTTCGGCGGTCGCGCCGTCGGCGACGATGCGGCCCTCGTCCATGATGACCATGCGCGGGAAAACCTCGCGCGCCAGGGCCAGGTCGTGGGTCGAGACCAGCATGGTGATGTCGAGTTCTTTGAGCAAATTAATCAGCGCGCGGCGGGCGCGCGGGTCGAGGCCGGCGCTGGGTTCGTCGAGTACCAGCAGTTGCGGGGACATCGACAGGACAGTGGCGATGGAAATCCGCTTTTTCTCGCCGACGCTCAGGTGATGCGAGAGGCGGTCGCGATAGCCGCTCATCCGCACCCGCGCCAGGGCTTGCTCCACCCGTTCGCGGACTTCGGCTTCGGGGTAGCCCATGTGGAGCGGTCCAAAGGCCACATCCTCGAAGACGGTCGGCGAAAAGAGTTGGTCATCGGGATTTTGGAAGACCAACCCGACGGCGGCGCGGACTTGGGGCAGGTTTTTCTCGGTCACGGGCAGCCCGGCAACGCTGATAGTGCCTTTCCCACCGTTCAGGATACCGTTCAGGTGCAGCATCAGGGTGCTTTTGCCCGCTCCGTTGGGGCCAACCAGCGCGGCTTTGTCGCCCTTACAGAGCGTGAGATTGATTCCATGCAAGGCGGCGTGCCCGTCGGGGTATGAAAAATGCAAATCGTTGACCTGCAACACGTCACAGGCGTAGTCTGGAATAGCCGGATGGGGCGCGGGGTGGGTGACGGGCATTCAGCCAATCCTTCCAATCAGTTGAACAAAGAGAAGCGCCAGGAGGCTCGCCGATAAAACCAGCCAGTCGCGGCGGCGCATCACATGAGCGCGCAGGGTGCGCATTTGCCCGGTATAGCCGCGCGCCAGCATGGCGTTGTAGATGCGGTCGGAGCGTTCGTAACTGCGCAGGAACAGTTGCCCGGCCATGTGACCGGCAATTTGGGCGCGCCAAAAAACTGTCCGCCCGCTTTTCTGGCCGGGAATCGCCGCCGAGCGCGAGTCGCGGGCGCGCAGCAGGCGCAGGACTTCGTCGGTCAGCACGAACAGGTAGCGGTACAGGAAGGCGACGATGGTGGTCAGCGCCGCTGGGACGCGCAAATGCTCGAAGGCGTGAATCAGGTCGGGGAATTGGGTGACGGCGGCCAGCAGGATGCCGGCCTGGACCGAGAGCCAGGTGCGCAGCAGGATACTGCCAAAGCGGATGAGTCCTGTGTCGGTGGCAACCAGGCTGATTCCGCCCACCGTCCATTCGGCCAGCGGCTGCCCGGAGGGGGCGAAAATGGCCGAAACGGCCACCAGCATAAAGGGCAGGGCGATGAAGGAGCGCCGGAAAGTGAAATCGACGCCCAGGTTCGAGGCGGAATTTGCCATCAGCAGGAAAATCCACCCCAATCCGAAGGCAGCCCAGGCGCCATCGGGCAGCAGGGCATTGGAAAGAATGAAAGCGACCGTTACTACGACCTTGACGCGCGGGTCGAGGCGGTGCAGGGGGCTTTCAGCGGCGTAGTAACGGTCGAAGGCGTCAGCGTGCATGAGGGAAGGGGAACGGATGGCTTCGCAAAGCGGAGAAACGGAGTGGACAACGGATGAAACGGAGAAGC
>DAOUAZ010000064.1:0-18564 GCA_034432975.1 Anaerolineales bacterium
GAAGGTGATTTGGTTTTGGATTGCTTTTGCGGGTCTGGCACCACCGCCGCCGTTGCTGAAAAACTGGGCCGCCGCTGGATCACCTGCGACCTGGGGCGCTTCGCCATCCATACCGCCCGCAAGCGCTTATTGAGCATTCCGGGGGTCAAACCCTTCGAAGTCCAAAACCTGGGCAAATACGAGCGCCAGGCCTGGGCCAATGCAGAATTCAGAAGTCAGAATGAAGAATTGACGGCGGCGTACCGCAAGTTCATCCTGGAACTCTATAAAGCGCGGCCAATCACGGGCTATGCCTGGCTGCACGGTCTCAGGGATGGCCGCATGGTGCATATTGGGGCGGTCGATTCGCCCGTTTCGCCCAATGACGTGAAGCAAATCGCCATCGAATTCCACAAAGCCACCGGTACCGGCAGGGACGCTCCCTCCGTTGCCGCCGTCGATGTGCTGGGCTGGGATTTCGCCTTCGAGTTGAACGAAGTCGCCAAACTGCAGGCCAGCCAGGCCGGCATCAACATGCGCTTTATCCGCATCCCGCGCGAAGTCCTCGAGCAAAAAGCCGTCGAACAGGGTGACATCAAATTCTTCGAGCTGGCCGCCCTGGGAACGGATGTCAAGGTCAAGGGGCTGGAAGTCAAACTCGAAATCACCGACTTCACCATCCCGCCCGATGATGTCCCCGAGGAAGTCCAAAAAGCCATCAGCCACTTTTCGCAATGGATCGATTATTGGGCGGTCGATTGGGAAAACAAGGGCGATACCTTCCACAATATGTGGCAGGCTTACCGCACCCGCAAAGACAAAACCCTGACCCTCAAAGCCTCGCACATTTACGAAGGGCCGGGGGAATATACCGTGATGGTCAAGGCGATTGATATTTTGGGCAATGACACCACGAAGGTGTTGAAGGTGAATGTGACTTAACCGCCTGTTGTATAATCGAAGTATAGACACCGCTTGGAGCCAAAAATGGGCAGACTGTACCAAAATCCACCCTTAATCGAAGCCTTATGCGAATTCCAATTCGAAGCCAACCAGCCCTGGGATTGGACGATTCCGGGCCTGGTTTATGAAAAAGTAAAGCGCGATTTTCCCAAAAAGAAACAGCAAAACGTCATCGAAATGGAAGCGCGCGTCGAACAAGATGAGGTCATGCCCGGCATCAGGAAAGGCGCAGTCACGCGCCTGCAATTTTTACGCGAAGATGAAACCGCGCTCCTGCAAGTTGGGCCAAACTTGTTCGTGGTCAATCAACTCAAACCCTACCCTACCTGGGGAAAATTCCGGGAAATGATAGAAGATGGGCTTGCAATTTATCGGGAAGTGGCAAACCCTCGAGCCTTGAAGCGAGTCAGCCTGCGCTATATCAATCGCCTGGAAATCCCGCGCCCACAGGTTGAAATCGAAGATTATATTCTTGCTGTTCCAAAAATCCCCAAACCCATGCCGCAGGTTTTTGCCACCTGGATCCAGCGCGTAGAAATCCCATTTGAATCTTCCAATGGATTAATGGTCATGCAATCGGGTTTAGTGACGCCTCATAATCCAAAAACAATCGTTTTCCTGTTAGACCTTGACTTTATTACAAACGATATTCAAAAAATCAACCTCGATAATGTAGTGGAATGGGTGGCGCAGGCGCATGATGATGTCGAAAAATCCTTCGAAGCCTGCATCACCGATAAAATGCGCGCCCTGATGAAAGAGGTTCGCAATGACTGAACTACTCCCTTTCACCAAATACGGGGACACAAGTTATTCAGAGGCAATCCCCAATATTTTTGCCCGGGAATCGCGGCGTAGTGCCAGGGAAGAGCCTGCGCCTTACTTAACCGCGCAGCGCACAGTTGCAACCGAGGACATCTGGCGTTGGGACGAGTTGTTTTTTCCGTTAATTGCCCGCACTCAGGAAGTGTCTGAACCTGAGATTCCAGAGATATTTACTTTGCGCCCGATTGCCACTCAACGAATTACGGTGCATATTACAGATATAAAGCCCGCCCGGTTTTATTACGTTCCAGACATGGATGATGACGAAGAAAACGAATAAGCGGGGAAAAAGTGACAAATACTGAAAACTTGTGGTACGAAATTGTAGAGGGCGATTCCCTGGAACAAGGCGATATTTTGTTCGCTTGTCCCATTATGGTTCCATCATCCGAATTGGTATTCCCGCTTCCAGAGGCAACAGCCAGGGCGGAATTACATCTTACGCACGTAGTTGTAATGACCCAATCTTGCGACCTGGTCAATGACAAATTGGAAGATGTGATTCTATGCCCTCATTGGGATTTGAAGGAAGCGGGGCAAATGGATGTTGCGCTTGGAAGCAAAAATACCTGGAAAGCCATTCTCAAAGGGCGGGAACATCGCTATTCCATGCTGGATGGCTGGCATAGCGCAGGAATTTCCATCGGCGTTCGCATTGTGGACTTTGGACGGATTTTCAGCCTGCCCAAAAGTTTCGTCAGCCAGTTTGCCGCCAGCCAGGGGCGACGCCTGCGGTTGCGTTCCCCGTACCGGGAACACCTGTCACAATCTTTCGCGCGTTTCTTTATGCGCGTCGGCCTGCCGCAAGACATTCAACTCCCCGAATAATCCCATGCCGCGCAAAGTCCCAAAATCCGCCGCGCAAGCCTCGTTCCTGCAAATTGACACGAAAACCGCCCCGTGCGTGCCAAAAATCCGCGAGGAAGTCGCCGCCTGGGCTGCCGCTGGCTATCAGGGCGTTACCAAAACATCCAAGACTTTGCTCAATTACTGGTTTCATACCGACCATCGCCTGCCCGATGGCCGCAAATTCAAATACCACCCCTTCCAAAAAGAAGCCCTCGAAACCCTGGTCTATATTTACGAAGTCGCCAAAAAGCGCAGTTCAAAAGAACTGATAGAAAGTTACGCCCGCGTACACTCCCCCCAGGCTGGGGGGAGCGGAGGGGGGTTGCGTTTATTACAGTATGACTTTTTCCCCCGTTACGCTCTCAAAATGGCAACCGGCACGGGCAAAACAAAGGTCATTTCCCTGGCGGTTGCCTGGCAATACTTCAATGCCGTTTTGGAAAACGCCCAAGAGTATGCCGCCACCCATCTTTTGATTGCCCCCAACGTGATTGTCTTTGAACGTCTCAAAACCGACTTTGCCGGGGGCCGCGTGTTCAAAACCGACCCGGACATCCCGCCCGCCCTGCAAATCTATTGGGATTTCGATTGTTATGTGCGTGGCGAGGGGGAGCGCGCCAGCTCGCAAGGGGCTTTGTATCTCACCAATATCCAGCAACTCTATGAGCGGGATGAAAACCCCAACGGGGATGAAGTCCCGATCATGTCGCTTATGCTGGGGAACAAACCGCCCGCCCAAACCGTCAGCGTCGAGCCGTTCAATCACCGGATTCTCGCCCGGGGCGGCCCTGTTTTCATCGTCAACGACGAAGCTCACCACACCCACGACGAAAACAGCGAGTGGAACCAATCCATCCGCCGCCTGCATGAATCCCTGAAGTCGCAAGTCTCCCCCTGCAAGGGGGGACGGAAGGGGGGGTTGGTTTGATTGAATTGGATATGTCGGCCACCCCGCGCTATACCAGCGGGGCCTTATTCACCTGGACCATTTTCGATTACCCGCTCAAACAGGCCATCATTGATAACGTAGTGAAACGCCCGCTCAAGGGCGTGGCGCGCGGCCTGGGAGAAACTCCCTCCGATATTGCCAGCGTGCGCTACCAAACCTATTTGGCCGCCGGGGTCAACCGCTGGAAGGAGTACCGCGATAAACTCGCCCCGGTTGGCAAAAAGCCTGTTTTGTTCGTCATGCTCAACAGCACCAAAGAAGCCGATGACATCGCCGACTATTTGAGAAGCAAATACCCCGCCGAGTTCAGCGGGGATAAGCTGCATGTCATTCATACCAACCTGAAAGGCGATATTTCTGTCAGGGATGAAAATGACGCCCGAGAAATTGCCAAAGACATCGACCTGCCCGGCAACCCGGTCAACTGTATCGTCTCGGTTCTCATGTTGCGTGAAGGCTGGGATGTCCAAAGCGTCACCGTTGTAGTCGGTTTGCGCCCCTATTCCAGCAAAGCCAACATCCTGCCCGAACAAACCATCGGGCGGGGCTTGCGTCTCATGTTCCGCGACTCCAATAGTTACCGCGAACAATTGGATGTCATCGGCAACAAAGCCTTTTTGGAATTTGTCGAACAACTGGAAAAAGACGAAGATTTGGAATTTGGCACGGTTGACCTGGATACCCAGCCCGTTACCATCGAAACCATTCACCCCGAGCCTGCCAAAACCGACAAAGATATCGTCATCCCCCTGATTAGTCCAACTCTCGCCCGCAAAAAGAACCTGGCCGAAGAAATCGCCGGGATCGATGTATCCCGCATCCAGGTTCCCGCCCTGCCCAAAAAGCAGGGCGACAAAGCCGCCCAATCGTTTACCTATGAAGGGTACGACATTATCACCCTGGAAAAACTCATCGAGCGGGAGTACACCATCCCCGAAGTCAGCACCTCGCAAGAAGTCATTTCCTACTACGCCAAGCGTATTGCCAGCGATTTGAAACTGCCCTCCCAATTTGCCGCCCTGGTTCCCAAAATCCGCGAATTTCTCGAACACTTTGCCTTTGGGGGAAAAGTCGATTTGGACAAGCCCGCCATGATTAAGGCGATTGCCCACCCGGTTGCTCAGCATGTCACCGTCAAAGCCTTTACCGCCCTTTTGCGTGAAGTGGTGGTACAGGAATTAACCCCCATGCTCGAAAACGAGGGCCGGCCCTTATCCACCTGCCCGCCCTTCCCCTGGTCAAGGGAAACCATCGAAGCCAGCAAAACGATTTTCAATTTGGGGATTGCCGAAAACCAGTTTGAACTGGCCTTTGCCAAATTCCTGCAAAAAGCCCCGGATGTCGAACGCTATGCCAAATTCCCCGAACAATTCGGCTTTACCATCCCCTATACCGATTCCGTTGCCAACCTCCGCTGCTACGAACCTGATTTCGTTGCCGTTACCGAAGACGGTATCCACCACCCGATCGAAACCAAAGGCCGCGAAGATGTCGATGTTTCGTACAAAGACCGCGCCGCCGCCCTATGGTGTGAAAACGCGACTCTCCTCACCGGCACGCCCTGGGAATACCTGAAAGTCCCCCAAAAAGAATTTGAAAAACTCCACCCCGATGATTTCGGGGATTTGGTGGCGTTACAGCCTGTGAGGTTGCTATAGATAAAACTCAAAACATAAGTATCTTCTCAATATTTTGGGGAGAGAATCGCCGTCCCGCGAGCGCTCATCCGAGCGGTTCGAACGGCTCAACCAGGTTTTTCAAGCAAACCTCACCTGCGCTTGTCGCGCAGGCGCAAGTGTCGGGACGTTTCCCCATTTTTTTGAGAAGATATAAACATAAGAGTTTTCAACAGAGATGATAAAACCGTCTTTCTCTTCCACCTTGCCCGCCTGGGTAAAAATATGGTCTCCTTTCGGCAATGCGACCAACAAGGAGCCAGGCCATTGAATGATAGAATTGCGCAAATTCATGAAGGCAGTTCCTGCGCAACCAAGAAATGATTTCCCACAAGATTACTGGAGAAAACGATGACCACCAAATTCACCCGCACGTTAGGCCGTTCCAATATAACAATCAGTGCTCTCGGTATGGGCTGCTGGGCCATCGGCGGCCCGTTTTGGGCTGGCGAGATCCCCCTCGGCTGGGGCGAAGTAGACGACTCAGAATCCACGCGCGCCATTCATGCTGCCATAGCAATGGGTGTGACCTTTTTCGATACCGCCAACGTCTACGGCGCGGGTCACAGCGAAATCGTATTGGGCAAAGCACTGGCCGGACGCCGTGACCAGGTGGTGATAGCCACCAAGTTCAATGCCGTGTTCGATGAAACCACCCGCCAGGTAGCCGGCAGCGATTCCACGCCGGCAGGCATTCGAAATGCCTGCGAAGATTCTTTGCGCAGGCTGCAAACGGATTACATCGACTTATACCAATTCCACGACAACGGGTTCCCGCCTGAGAAAGCCGGGCCAATCCGCAACGCCCTGGAACAACTCTTGGCCGACGGGAAAATTCGCGCCTATGGCTGGAGCACAGACTTCCCCGCCAGCGCCGAATTTTTTGCCCGCGGCGAACACTGCGCCGCCATCCAGGCTGAGTTGAACGTGCTGGACGACAATCCCGCCATCGTTGCCCTGTGCGAAAAACACAATCTGGGACTTATCAACCGCGGCCCGCTGGCAATGGGACTGCTGACTGGCAAGTATGTGGGCGGCATCAAGCCATCCAGCGATGACGTGCGCGGTGAAAAGAGTCCTGAGTGGATGAAATACTTCATCAATGGGCAACCCAGCCCAGAATATTCCAAAAAAGTGGGAGCAGTGCGTGAAATCCTGTCCAGCGGCGGGCGCACCCTGGCCCAGGGCGCGTTGGCCTGGCTGTGGGCGCGCAGCCCCAGGACCATCCCCATCCCCGGCTTCCGCACCGTTAAACAGGTGGAAGAAAATGCCCGGGCAATGGAGTTTGGCCCGCTGACAAAGGAGCAATTCCTGGAAATCGAGAAACTCCTGGGGCGGGATGCGCCGCGCCAGTAAAAGACCAAACCCCAGAAACGCGCAGCTCCATGATTTTCGGAGAGTCCCCCATGAATTCCTACCGCAAAGAACTGTGGTTCAACCTCCCCGCCCGGCGCGGATTTATCAACATCACCCCGCAGGTCGAAACCTGCCTGCGCGAAAGCGGCATCCGCGAGGGGTTGTGCCTGGTGAACGCCATGCACATCACCGCCTCTATCTTCATCAACGACGATGAGAGCGGCCTGCATCACGACTATGAAACCTGGCTGGAGGGGCTGGCCCCGCACGAGCCGCTCGGCCGCTACTGGCACAACCGCACCGGCGAAGACAACGCCGACGCGCACCTCAAACGCCAGGTGATGGGGCGCGAAGTGGTCGTAGCCGTCACCGATGGCAAACTCGATTTCGGCCCCTGGGAGCAGATTTTCTACGGCGAGTTCGATGGCCGCCGCCAGAAACGGGTATTGGTCAAAATCATCGGAGAGTGAGGATCCCCATGACCGAGCAGAAATCCGGCGCGCAAATCAGCACCAAAGCCTTCATCCAGGCCGTTCTCATCATTTTCGCCCTGATGATGGTTTCAGGCGTCCTGACGCAGGTCATCCCCGCCGGGGAATACACCCGCATCGAAGTCGATGGGCGCGAGGCCATCGACCCGGCCTCCTTCCGCTTTGTCGAACGCCCCGATTACCCCGTCTGGCGCTGGTTCACAGCCCCGTTCGAGGTACTTGTCACCCCCGACGGCCTGACCAAAGTCCTCCCCATCATCGTCTTCATCCTGCTGGTTGGCACAGCCTTCGGCATCATGGACCGCAGCGGCATCCTGAAGGCGGTCATTTCGCGCATCGTCAAGGCCTTTGGCGGGCGCAAATACGTCCTGCTGCTGGTCATCACCTTCTTCTTCATGGCGATGGGGACATTTTTCGGCATTTTCGAGGAAGTCATCCCGCTCGTGCCGCTCATGATAGGGCTGGCCTGCTTCCTCGGCTGGGACTCGCTGACCGGGCTGGGCATGTCGGTGCTGGCGACCAACGTCGGCTTTTCGACGGCTGTCTTCAACCCCTTCACGATTGGCATCGCCCACCAACTCTCCGGCCTGCCGCTCTACTCCGGGGCGGGGCCGCGCCTGGTCTTGTTCGTGGTCGTCTATATCATCCTGGCGATTTTCATCACCCAGTACGCCCGCAAAATCGACCGGCACCCCGAAGCCTCGCTCGTTTATCACGAAGACCAGGCCGAAAAGGCCAAGTATGGCAGTTTCCAGGTCGATGACACCTTCGACAGCGACCCGCGCATGAAACGCGGCGCGATTTTTCTGGGAATTTTCTTCGCCCTGATATTGGGCGTGCTGGTGGCCCTGCCGGTTGTCCCGCTGCTGCGTGACATTGCCCTGCCGCTCACCGGCCTGTTGTTCGTCATCGGCGGCATCGGAGCGGGACTCATCTCCGGGGCTGGAAAAAATGCCTGGAAAGCCGCCTGGGACGGTTTCCTCGGCATCCTGCCCGCCGTCCCGCTGCTGATGATGGCCGCCAGCGTCAAGCACATTATTGCCACTGGTGGGATTCTCGACACCGTCCTGCACTGGGCCAACAACGCCCTGGCAGGCACCACCCCCTTTGCCGCCACGCTGATGATTTACGCCCTGACGCTGGTACTGGAACTGTTTATCACCTCCGGCTCGGCCAAAGCCTTCCTCTTGATTCCCATCATCATGCCGCTGGCCGACCTGGTCGGCGTCAACCGCCAAATTGCCGTCAGCGCCTACACCTTCGGCGACGGCTTCTCGAACATGGCCTACCCCACCAACGCCGCCCTGCTGATTACCCTCAGCCTGACCGTCATTCCCTACCCAAAGTGGCTGCGCTGGGTGCTGGGATTGTGGTTCTGGGTCATCCTCGCCACTATCATCTTCCTCGCCATTGCCGTTGCGATGAATTATGGACCGTTCTGATGACGTTTATTTGGAAAAAATATGCCCACTATTCCCGACTCTTATGAACACTCCCGTGAACGCTTCCGCTCCCGGCTCGATTTACTGTACCCGCTGTGGCCTGCCGCCCGTTTGACCAGCATTTCCCTATCCAAAGAATCCGACCTGACGACCGACGTTCTCCAGGCAAATTCGCTTGCCGCGCGGGACAGATTAATCGTCCTCTCCACCGGCCTGCACGGCATCGAGGGCTATCTCGGCTCCGCCGCGCTCGAACTGTTCTTCGAGGAATACCTGCATCGCCTCGACCCGCAGACGACCGGCCTGCTGCTCATTCATGCCATCAACCCCTGGGGCATGAAACACTGGAAGCGCGCCAATCCCGAAAATGTGGACTTGAACCGCAATTTTATCGATGACGATTTCTCCTCCCTGCTGCGTTTCAACGCCGATTACCCCGCGCTCTCGTTCTTTCTCAATCCGCAAAGGCCGCTCGGCAACCTTTTGGTAGAAAAAATCCGCTTCGCCGCGCAAACCGTCCAAAAACTGCTGACCTTCGGCCCGCGCCGCATCCGCGAGGCCTCGTTGATGGGACAGTACCACCAGCCGGAAGGCATCTACTTTGGCGGGGCCGCGCTCCAGCCCGAGACGAAAGCCATGATGGAGTTATACCGCTCCGCCTTCGCCGGGTACAAACAAATCATCCACCTCGACATGCACACCGGCTACGGCCCGCGCGACCAGATGACGCTGGTCACTTCGCCGCGCGAAACGATGACCGCCGCCGAAACAACCGCCCGCTATGGCACGCCGCGCGTCGCCGCCGCCAATCCCGATGAGTTTTACACCATGAAAGGCGACATGACCGACTGGGAATACCAGATGGTCGAAAAGGAATTTCCCAGCGCGAAGTTCTTCGGCGCGGCCTGCGAGTTCGGCACCTTTGGCGAATCCATCCTGCAAGGCGCCCGCAGTTTGCGGATTACGGTTTTCAAGAACCAGATCAACCAGCACGGCGCCAGCGCAAAAACCGCCGCCTGGGTGCAGAACGAATACCGCGAACTGTACCTGCCCGCCGAAGCAGCCTGGTTCGAGAAAGCCATGTCCGACGCCCGCCAAACCTTCGATGGCGTCTTTGTCGCTTGATGTGGAGTCCGAAATCTCCTGATTTTGTCCGAAATCAGAAGATTTCGGACTCCGTCACCAATGATACAATACCCCCATGAACGAATCAGCCCTGATTCACGACGCCCAACACGGCGACCTGGAGGCCTTCAACCGGTTGGTGCTGGCCTACCAGGACGCGCTCTATAACACCGCCCTGCGCATCCTGGGCGACGAAGACCGCGCCGCCGACGCCACGCAGGAAGCCTTCATCTCTGCGTTCCGAGCCATTAACAGTTACCGCGGCGGCTCGTTCAAGGCCTGGCTGCTGCGCACCGTCACCAACGCCTGTTACGACGAACTGCGCCGCCAAAAACGCCGCCCTACCACCCCGCTCGAACCCGAAAACGATGACGCCGAGGAAATCGAATCGCCGCGCTGGCTGGCCGATGGTTCGATGAGTCCCGAAGAAAAATTCGAGGCCGCCGAACTGGAACACGCCATCCAGCACTGTCTCGAAGCCCTGCCGACCGACTTCCGCGCGGTCGTGGTGCTGGCCGATGTGCAAGGCATGGATTACGCCGAGGTGGCCGCCGCCGTGCATACCCCGCTCGGCACGGTCAAGAGCCGCATTGCGCGCGCGCGCCTGCGCCTGCGCGAATGTTTGCAGGATTTCTGGGAACTTTTACCGGCGGCCTTCCGTCTGGAAAGTGAGGCCGCGCTATGACTACACCTTCTTTCCATGACGTTGAACAAATTTCCGCCCTGCTGGATGGACAACTCTCCCAGCAGGATGTCGCGCGCCTGCAAATGCGCATCGTCGCCGACCCGGAATTGTCCTCCGTTTACCGGCAGCTTTCCCAAACCCGAACTCTCCTTCGCAAATTGCCAGCCCGGCGCGCGCCGCGCAACTTCACTTTGACCCCCAAAATGGCCGGTGTCAAGGCCCCTGCCCCGCGCAGTTTCCCGCTCTTTCGCTTTGCCTCAGTCTTTGCCAGCCTGTTGCTGGTGTTGACCTTCGCCGCCAATGGGCTTGGGCAACTGGCCGCCAATGCTCCCGCCTCCGCGCCCGCCTTTGGCATGGGCGGCGGCAGCGACGCGCCCGCGCCGGAAGCCCGCCCGCAATCCGGTGGAGGCGGCGATGAAGAGCCAATCGCCCCGGCGGCTCCCGCGCCATCCGATGTTGCCGAGGATTCAGCCGCTGCTCCCGCTGAGGAAACGATGAACCTGGCCGCCGAACCGACCCAGGCCGCCGAAGAAATGCCCGCCGCCAAAATGGCTGGGGAAGAAGCGCAAGCACAACGCGCGCTCGAATCCCCGGCGCGCGAACCTTTCCAGGTTCCCGGCTGGCTGCAACTTGCATTACTGGTCACAGCCTTGCTGGCAGGCGGCGCGGCCTGGTTCATCAACTGGCAGGCGCAGGCCCGTTTTGGGCGAAAAAACAAGAAATAGAGAACGTCCCGAAGGCCGCCCCTTTGCTGCGGTTCATCCGTAAAAAGCCTTCGGGAGATATTTTGAAGAAAAGCACGCCCATAATGAGAGCCGAAGATATCAAATACTGTCCATGCTGCGCTGCGCCGGTCGTTCTGATGGTCAAATTTGGCCGCGAACGACCGGTTTGTCCATCCTGCGGCTGGATTTTTTTCGCTGATCCCAAAGTGGCCGCTGCCGTGCTGGTAGAGGACAGCGGGCGGGTGCTTCTGGTGCGGCGGGTCAACGAACCCCATCGCGGACTGTGGACTCTCCCGGCAGGCTTTGTCAATGCCGATGAAGACCCCGCCAAAGCCGCCACGCGCGAATGCCTCGAAGAAACCGGGATCGAAGTGGCGTTATGCGGCCTGCTCGAGATTCTTCACGGCAGGGAACATGTCCGGGGGGCCGATTTCGTCATCTTTTACCGGGGGCAGGTGACCGGGGGGACTCTCCATGCGGGCGATGACGCCGACGCCGCCGAGTGGTTCGCGCGCGGCGACCTGCCCGGGCTGGCGTTCCAATCCACAAAATATATCCTGGCCCGCTACTGAACGTCCCGAAGGTTTTGAAACCTTCGGGACGTTGTTTTGTTCACGTGCCTGGAGTGCTACAATAGGAGCGGAGGTACTTATGGCTGCAATTGCTGAAATTCGCCCCTCGCCGATTGCCGGGACCTGGTACCAGGCGAACCCGGAAATTCTCACGCGCATGGTGGATGGTTTCATGAATCACGCCGTGCTGCCCGAACTGCATGGCGAGCCGCTGGCGGTGGTTGCGCCGCACGCCGGCATTATCTATTCGGGGCCGGTGGCCGGGTTTGCCTTTGCCGCTGTCCGCCAAACCGCGCCCGAGGTGGTGGCCGTCGTTTCTCCCATGCACCATCCTTATCCATATTCCCTGATGACAACCGCGCACGCCGCTTATGGCACGCCGTTGGGGGAACTGCAGGTCAACCGTGACCTGGTTCATGATTTGGACAGAAAATTGGTGCATCGCCTGGGCTTTGGACTGACCCCGGTTGCCAGCGACCCCGAACATTCGCTCGAAATCGAACTCCCCTTCCTCCAGCGCGCCATTAAATCGGCCTTCAGCCTGCTGCCGGTGATGGCGCGCGCGCAAGACCGTGAAACCTGCCGCATCCTGGGCGAGTCCCTGGCTGAAACATTGACCGGCAGGAACGCCCTGCTGGTGGCTTCCACCGACCTTTCGCACTTCCACAACGCCGAAACCGCCGGACGGCTCGACCGGGCCATACTGGCGCAGGTGGAAGCCTTCTCGCCGGAGGGATTGTTCGAGGTCGAGGAGCAGGGCAAAGGCGAGGCCTGCGGGCTGGGGGCGCTGGCGGCGGTCTTATGGGCCGCAAAAGCCCTGGGCGGGCAGACGGTCAAAATCCTGCATCATGCCACCTCCGGTGACGTGACCGGCGATACGCGCAGCGTGGTCGGCTATGGCGCGGCGGTGGTACTGCGGGGATGAGAAAAGCAGATTCGGAAAATGGAACCGCCCTTTGCCTTGTCGGAAAGGGCGGTTCCATTTGGAGCATTCTGGCGTTATTTTAGCAAATCCTGATATTCCAGGTTGCGGTCGAGGTAGCCGTTGATGAACCAGCAGGTCGAAACGACCTTCAGACGGTTGGCGCGGGCGTAATCCAACCCGGCGCGGGCCAGTTTGCTGCCAAGCCCTTTCCCTTCCAGCTCGGCTGGGACGCCAGTATGGGTAAAGGTAATGACACCTGCGTTGAGGCTGTAATCGAGTTCGGCCAGGTGGTCTCCGATTTGGATTTCAAACCGGCTGCGGTTAGGGTTATGCTGGACGGTTAGTTCTGCGGTCATCATAATTCTTTCTCCAACGAATAAACTGTAAAACCTGTTGGGTTTGGGTAAAAAACCCGCAAGGGGTGAAAAAGATACGCGTGGCTATGGCAAATTTCTGGTTCTGACGGAATTTGTGGTTTCTGAAATCTGCTCTGGAAAAAGGTTCACGCAAAGCCGCAAAAAAGGTCGAAAACCTGGCGTTCTTGGCTGCTCGCGTGCCCGTCAGGGTATTGCGAGGGAAAATCAGCGCAACCACAAAGAACAGCAGAATCAGGCAAATTCCTACTCATAGTATCCGATTTTGTAAGAATTACTATACTCCCAAAGGATGAGTTCGGCATGACCCAAACGGGTTAACTTTCGGCCGGGTAGAAACACAACCCGGCTGTGCCAGGGCCGGTATGCACCGCCAGGGCCGGGGAAAGTTCAGCAATCAGCGATTCGACGACATTGACCCGCTCTTCGACCATTGCTTTGAGTTTTTCAATCTCTTCCATTGCTCCTGCGTGAACATACGCCACCCGCGCTTTGCCCTGCCCGACGGCTTCGGCCACATAATCGGCCATGTCGGTGTATGCCTGCAAGCGTGAGCGGGCTTTTCCCAGCGCAACGATGACGCCATCCTTCATCCCAATCAACGGCTTGATGTTGAGCAGGGTGCCGACCAGGCTTTGCGCCAGGCCGATGCGCCCGCCCATGTACAGGTATTTGAGCGTGTCGGCGGTTTGCACCATCTGGGTAATCGGAATCATATCGCGCACCCTGGCTGTGATTTCAGTCAGGTTGGCGCCTGCCAGGGCCGAGCGAGCCGCTTCGATAACCATCCAGCCCTGGCAGAGCGAGACGTTCTGGGTATCGATGACTTCGATGCTTACACTCGGATGCTGTTCGGCCATCATCGACTGCGCGACAGTGGCCGCCTGGTACGCGCCGGAGCCGCGTGAAGTCATGTGGATGCTGATGATTTGCTTGAAACCGTCGGCAATCAATCCCCGATACATTTCCAGGTAATCGCCCGGGCCGGGGCTGGCAGTGGCGGGCAGTCGCGTGGCAGTCGGCAGCCAGCGCAGGAATTCCTCGCGTTGGATGGTGACCAGGTCGCGTAACACTTCCTGCCCGCGATGGATGTAATAAGCCACTGTGTGGATATTCAGTTGGCTGAGAAACGATTCGGGGATGCTGGCGCAACTATCCGTAACAACTGCGACTTGAGACGACATAGCAGGCTCCTGAATGTGAAAAAAGACACGATACCGTTGTAACATGCGCTATGATACCAGACTCTTCACTCCAACCAGGCCGTGACGTTCTCGAAATGCTCGATGCGCGGGGTGACACCCGGAATGCCCTCTACGGCAATCGCGTCGCACTGCCAGGTATCGATTTGGTGTTCGGCGGCGTAATGCCCGGCGGCAGCGCGCATGTGTTTCAGCTTGCGAGGCGTGAGGGCTTCTTCGGGCAGGCCAAAACTGCGCGAGGTGCGCGCTTTGACTTCCACAAAAACGGTCGCGTCCTCGATGCCGGCAACAATGTCGATTTCACCGTAAGGGGTGCGGGCGTTCCTCCCAAAAATTCGATACCCCTTTTCCAAAAGATAGGCCACTGCCGCTTCTTCGCCCCACCTGCCAATTTTTTGGTTGTGTTTCATCGCTTGAATCTTTCCAGGAAACTGCGAAAGCGGAAACCAACCCCATGCTGGCGGGAGTGACCCTCGCGCGAAAGCCGCTCATAGTGTTTGAGCATCTCATCCGTCGTGCGCTGGATGTCGTATCGCTGCGATTCTTGATGCGCCTGCTGACCCATGCGGTGGCGGGCAGACTCATCCAGGCACAAGCGAGTCAGTTTGGCAGTGAAGGCGGCCAGTTCCTCGCTGGAAAGATACCCGTCGACGCCATCCGTGACGGTATCACCCACCCCGACCGACTGAATTCCCATCACCGGCAGCCCGGCGGCCATTGCCTCGATCACCGAAAGGGGATGTACCTCGCTGACCGAAGCGGTGACAAACACATCGCACATGGCAAGGTAACTGGGCAGTTCATTGTACGGAACGCGCCCGGCAAAATGAATCGAATCGCCGCAGCCACTATCGAGAGCCTGTTCTTCCAGTTTCTCGCGTTCCGGGCCATCGCCAATCAGCATCAGGTGGGCGTTTGGAAGAGCCTCCCGCAACCCACAAAAAGCCTTGAGCAGGAAAGGCAGGTTCTTTTCAGGGGCCAGGCGGCCCGTATAAACCAGCAACAGGTCGTCGGCGCGCAGGCCATAACGCTCACGCTGCGCGCGGCCATCGGACTTGTAAAACCGATTCAAGTCCACGCCGTTGGGAACGATGGTAATCGGCGCAGTCACTTTGAAGCGGCGCAATACCCCGGCCATGCCCGGCGAGGGCGAAATGACCATATCCACCGCCGCGCAGAAATCAGGCATGTACGTTTCGAGCAAACTATCGCTAATTTCGGACGGGAGGCCGGGCAGGTAGGTCTGGGCGTAGATGTCATAGCGGGTGTGATTCGTAAAAATGACCGGGATGTTGAGCGGCCGGCAGTAGCGCAGGGCCAGCCGTCCGCTCATGAAGGGGTGATGGACGTGAACGACATCCATCGTTTGCAACAGTTTTTTCGCCCGGCGGCTGTGCCGGAAGGACAGGTAATAGCCCGTATCGACCAGCGGCAGGCCCGGAGCGCGGATAATATGCGGTTCGTCATCCTGGTAGTCTTCGTTGCCAAAAGTAAAAACAAAGACATCATGCCCGGCCTGTTCAAGGTAGCGCTTATTCAACTCGATATAGTTGGTGATTCCGCTGATGTGGGGTTTATAGGCATCTGCCATCATTCCAATGCGCATAGTGTGAAAGACTCCATCTAGAAATCGAGAACAAAATTTTCCAGGAAAACCATATTAAGTTCATAATTAAGTCGTATAGACGTGTTTACAAATCTGTAACCACTTTTCAATATTTTTAGTACCGAGGTCATATTCTGGATTATATCGTTTTATCTCATAATGAGAATGTCCAAAGGAATAGAGACGCACTCATCGATTTTCCTCAGGACAGGTAAATTCATTTCGCAGCCGCCGCCCCAGCGTGTGCGAATTGCTCGGCCCCATGCGCGAACCGTTCCAACGGTTTCTCAACTTTCTCTTTTCGTCAGGCGAATTTTGTTTTCCCCCATCCCTGGTTCAGCGCAATCCAAAATTGCAGCCAGGCATGGGGTCAGGATGATATTGCCTGGGCCCAAAACGTGGTAGTGCCTGCTCGTCGGTCGCGCAGGCCTCGCTCCGCTTGAACCATCTATCAGATGAGAAAGGAAGGCTGATAATGTTTACAAAAGTTTATCGGTTCATTGCCGCCCTGGCGATACTTTGCCTGGCCTGGGGAGGCTCCCAGCCTGCGCTGGCTGCGCCAGAAAGACAGCTGCCTGTATCCTTCAATTTCGCCAGCCGCGTGCTTTCTATCAGCACGAGCAGCCTGGACATCCGCTTCGAGAACGGCGCAATCAATTATCTCAAAGACAAAGCCTCGGGTGAAGTCCTGGTCAACGGCAGTTCCACCCAAAATCGTCCCTCTGTTACCCAGGGCTTTATCGGGTTCTCCTCGAAAGACGCCAGCGGGAATTATTACCTGCGCTGGCCGACCGAATCTTCGGCGGTGACATTCTCCCTGCTCCAGCCCAATGCCGGGCGGCTAACGTATTCCACGCTGTACTACAACGGCTCGCCCGCGCCTGGCAGCACGCTGGTCTATGACATCACGGTCGATTCGAACAGCGAAATCCTGGTTCAAATCACCGCCACGGAAGGCGCAGCAGGGCTTCAGCCCTTCCGCCTCGACCTGCCAATCATGAACTTCGCCACGCAATCGGTCATCCTGGGCAGCGGGGCGGAGTATTTCCGTTCCGACGCCGCCAAAGACGACCAGGTTTCGTTCCCGGGCTTCGGGTTGTATTCGCCAACGGTGGCCGTTATCAAGGGAAACCAATCGGTGGCCGGCGTCTGGTCGGAATCGACCCGCTACGCGCCCGACAACATCGAGCTGCTCCACCGCCCGGCCTACGACCATCTCGTTTTATATGCCGGGCAGGACATGGCGGCGGCGAACAAACAACAAATTATCTCCCCAACATGGCGTATTGGAACCTACCCGGCCTGGTACGAAGCCGCCCGCCGCTGGAAGGCAGTCTTCGAGACCCGCACAGGCGCGAAACCGCTCTGGCAGAATGCCGCCCCCTGGGTGCGAAATATCCATACCGTCTTCGAGGCCGCCAACAACGATTACAGCGAAAAACCGCGCAAATTCGCCGAACTGGCCTCCATTACACCGCCGCAAAAGACCCTGTACTACGAGTGGAACGGCGACCGCATCGTCCTGTTTGGCGACCCTGCCCTGGTGCGCAACAGCGACCGCCCGACCGCTATTGAAATGCAATATGTCCGCCAATATGGCTGGCCGATGATTCTTTATCACCCCTACACCTTGGTTTTCAACGGACAGGGTGCCTCTCGCCGTTTGAGCATGTTGAGCGGGATGGGCTGGCTGCCACCCGGCTACCAATTTACGCCAGATTACGCGGGAACGCCCGCCAACTGGCAAACCTATTGGGCCGATGCGCGCGGGACGTATGACTCGGAACTCCACCTGCTGCATCCTGCCTCCGATAAATTCAGGAATTACCTGCCCCGCAATCTGAATAACTACCTGAACAAATACGGCGCAGTCGGCGCGTACATGGATACCCTCGGCATGGACGCCGGCGACTGGTTCCCGGCAGGCAAACAGGTGCAAAACGGCGATAGTTTTGTGCTGGGTGAAATGAAAGTCATTGCCCTGGCCCGGCAGTCCAACCCCAATCTGGCAATCATGAGCGAATATTCCGCGCCCTGGCTCTTGCCGCATATCTTTTTCACCTACGAAGGCACCGAAACCTTCCTGCGCCAAAACCAATACGCAAAGACCCGCCTCAACCATCCGCTCAAAGTGGCCCTGACAGGCAGTTACCGCTGGGCCAAAGAAGACAATACCGAAGCCATCGATGACAACGTATCTGCCTTGCTCGGCACCTTGCCGCAAGTTTCGCTGGTGGGCGATTGGGATGTTTCCAACGACCGCGCCACCTGGAGCCAGGCCCGCGCGAAGTTGTTTACCGAAAACGAACTGTTCAACGACATCCCGCCGGTATGGCAGGATGGCGCCCTGGCATACTACCGCAGCAACCGCGGCAACTGGTTTGCTTACAAAAAAATCGGCTCGGTGTATGGCTATGTCGAAATCCTGCCGAACGGAAGCGAAGTCGTGCGGCTGACGAAAGACAACATCCCACCTGTGACCGCCACCCCGCAGCCCACAAAAACACCGTTGGCAACGCCTACACCCTCCCAGCAACCCACCATCCCCCCACCCGCTGAGCCTTATGGATACGCCGAGATAACGCCCACCCGCATTGCGCCCAATGAGACCGCGCTGGTCACACTCGGCTTGAACAACGTTCCAGGGCAAGGCTATTCCGGCGTTGAATTTTCCTGCTCTTTTGCCGAAGGCGCAATCGAAATCAGCGAGATGTCCATCACCAATTTGTTTGGCGGCGACCCGGTTCTGGCGCTCAATGGCCCCCAGAAGGGCTCCTTCATCATCGCCATAGCAGCCAGCGGGGAAAACCGGGCCAGCCA
>DAOUAZ010000065.1:0-17125 GCA_034432975.1 Anaerolineales bacterium
CTACATGGTCTTTGACTCATGGGATGATTTATTCTCCTTCATGGAGGATGGCTTGGAAATTGTTCATGCACCGCCATAACTCAGTTTTGAATTTGGAATTGCTGCAATTTCACATCAGACGTACATTGTCAAAGTAGTTACGATCTACCAGTAATGATGCACCAACCCGCGGATGTAGGCATCATAAATCGCCTGGATGCGATGCAGGGTGGCCTTCTTTAGTTCAGGCAGGCCGGCGGCGCGGGCGTTGTCCTCGGCCTGGGACGGGTTTTTCGCGCCGGGGATGGCGCAGGTGACGGCTTCGTGCATCAAAATCCAGCGCAGGGCGAACTGGGGCATGCTCCAGCCTTCCGGGACGAGGGCGCGCAGTTCGTCGACGGCTTTCAGCCCGGTTTCATAATCGACCCCTGAGAAGGTTTCGCCGCGGTCGAAGGCCTCGCCGTGCCGGTTGAAGGCGCGATGGTCATCGGCCTCGAACTGCGATTGCGCGCTTAGTTTACCGGTCAGCAGGCCGCTGGCGAGCGGGACGCGCGCCAGGATGCCGACTTTGCGATGCCGGGCTTCCTTGAAAAACAATTCGGCCGGGCGCTGCCGGAAAATGTTGAAGATGATTTGCACGCTCTGGACGTTGGGATATTCGATGGCCTTGAGCGCTTCCTCGACCTTTTCGACGCTGACGCCGTAGTGGCGCAGTTTGCCCGCTTTGACCAAATCGTCCAGCGCGCCGAAGGTTTCGGGCATGTAATAGACCTCGGTCGGCGGGCAGTGCAGCTGCAGCAGGTCGATGGCTTCGGTATCGAGGTTTTTCAGGCTGCGCTCGACGAAAGCGGTCAGGTTGGCGCGATTGTAGCCAGCCGCCAGGTGCGGGTCGAGCCGCCGGCCGGCTTTGGTCGCCACATAAATCGTCTCGGGGCGTTCCTTGCGCAGTTGGGCTGCCAGACGCTCGCTGCGCCCATCGCCATAGACATCGGCGGTGTCGATGAAGTTGACGCCCAGGTCAATCGAGCGGCGCAGGGCGGCCAATGAATCCTTGTCATCGACTGCGCCCCACGAGCCGCCAATCGCCCAGGCGCCAAACGAGACGGTCGAAACTTTCCAGCCGGTGCGGCCAAGTTCACGGTATTGCATGGGAAATTCCTTTCTGTATTGATAACGTCCCGAAGGGTAGACCGAAAACGGGAATTCATCCCGAAAACCTTCGGGACGATGATTTCAACTTTTTTGTACTATAGCACAAACTGTATCGAATCTCTAATCATTTCGTTAAGCCGAAAAGGGTGATTTGTGTATAAAATAAATTGTCATGACTGACCTTAAATCCCTGCCGCAGGTTTTGTACGTCGAAGACAACGCCGATTCGCGCGCCCTGGTGCGCCGCCTGCTGGCCGGGGAATTCATCGTGCTCGAATCCGCTGACCCATTGAGCGGAATCGAACTGGCCCGCGACACCCAGCCCGACCTGGTGCTGCTCGACATCAACCTGCCGGGCATGACCGGGGTGGATGTCGCCATCCGTTTGAGGAGCATTTTACCGGCTGGCACGCCCATCGTGGCCGTCACCGCCGACATCACCGACGCCACCCGCTCGCGCGCCCTGGCGGCGGGCTTCACCGGTTTCCTGAACAAGCCCATCGACATCGATATTTTTGAAGACCAGGTGCGCGCCTTCCTGGGCGGCAAACGCGAGGTGCTGGCCGACGCCGAAACCCACCTGCGCGCCTACCAGAGCGAGGTGGTCGAGCGGCTCGAAACCCGCGTCCGCGAGTTGACCAACTCGCTGACCCGCAACACCCACCTGCAAAAGCAAAACCAACTCATCATCGACGCGCTCGTCCGCCGCCAGAAACTGCTCGAGGCCGGGGCGCGCGTCAGCCACGAAATCACCTCCATTTTGGATTTGGAGCAACTGCTCCGTTCGACCGTCGGGATTATCTGCACGGAATTTGGAGTCCACTACTCGGGCATTTTCCTGCTATCAGACGACGGCCAACGCCTGGAACTGCACGCCGGACACGGCCCGGCTGGAGCCGCCATGCTGGAAAACAAGTTCTGGCTCCCGGCGGACGGCAATTCGATGTCGGGGCGCGCCATCCTGGAACAAAAAGCGCAGATTGCGCTGGATACGGCGGGCGAAACCGAACATTTCAAGAATCCGTACCTGCCCGAAACCCGCTCCGAGGCGGCCCTGCCGCTGGTGTTCAAGGGACAGGTGCTGGGCGCGCTGACCGTCCAAAGCGCGGATTTAGACGCTTTCGCCGAAGAAGACGTGACCGCCCTGCAATCGCTGGCCGACCAGATTGCGAACGCCATCCACAATGCGCAACTGCTCCGGCAACTCGAATCGGCCAACCAGGAAATTCTGCGCAGCAAAACCTTCGAGGCGATTGCCACCGCCACCGGCGAGGCGATTCACTGGGTCGGGAACAAGGCCGCGCCCGTGCCGGGCAGCGTGAGACGGGTGCGCGAAGACCTGTTGAATCTCCTCGCGGCGTTCCAGGCTATTTTAACGGCGACAAAGGAGTCAGCGGAGGAAAATCCACTCCTGGGCGTGGCCGAAAACGCCTTCGATGAGGCCCAGGCCTCAGGCGTCGATTTAAGCGCGTTAGCAGACATTTTAAAAACAAAATCACCCAAACAATTAATGGCGTTGGTCAGCCTGGAATCGATGCTCGAGGATTTGCAAATCATCGAAAACAGCGCCCAGACGATTCTGTCCATCAAGGAAGACCTGATTGGCCCGGCGCGCCAGCGCAACCCCCGAGTGTTCTCGCTGACCGACGAGTTGGAGCGCATGGTAGGCAATATGGCCCTGCCGAAGGGCGCGGTGACGACCGGGTTCGCGCCCGGCCTGCCGGAGGTATTCGGCGACCCGCGCCAGTTGGAGCAGGTGTTCAACAACCTGGTCAAAAACGCCTGGGAGGCGATGGACGGGCGGCCCGACGCCCGCATTCACGTCTCTGTGAAGCGCGACTCCAACCCGGCCTTCCTGCTGGCTTGCGTGCGCGATAACGGCCCCGGCATCCCGCCGGAACTCCAGGAGAAAATCTGGATGACGTTTTTCACCACCAAGAGCGGCAAGGGCGGCACCGGGCTGGGACTTTCGGCCTGTATGGAGATGGTGCGCCAGAACGAGGGTAAAATTTGGCTGGAGAGCGAACCCGGTAATGGCGCGGCGTTTTTTGTGCTGCTGCCGGTGGCAAAGTGAAATTATTCAAGGAGAGATACAACCTATGACCACCATCCTGCTTATAGATGATGAAAAACTCGTCCAGCGCAGTCTCGAAAAGACCCTGCTGCGCGCCGGGTATGATGTCGTGACCGCCAACGATTGCGCCAGCGGGCTGGCAACTTTCGAGGCCAACGCAGCAAACATCGACCTGGCCGTCTTCGACCTGAACATGCCCGATTTCACCGGCCTGCACAAGCCCGGCGCGGGACTGGATTTGCTTCAGAAGGTGATTGAAGCCAAACCGGGCATCCCAACGGTGGTGCTGACCGCTTACGACGAGGTCGGCAAGGCCAAAGAAGCGATGTCCATCGGCGCGCGGGCCTATTTCGTCAAGGGCCGTGAGCAGGGACTGGTCGAACTCATCCAGGGCATCCTGGGCAAGACGGAATAATTCTCATCCACTAATCTGCACGAATTCGCACGAATAAAAAATGCTTTGGGGATTTTTAGTGTAGATTAGTGTGGATTAGTGGATACGCTAAAAAAGAACGAGGAGAACGTATGAAAGTATCCAATTCTACCGGCGCGGAGCGCCAGGCCGCGCTGCTACAGGCTTCGGCGCGGGTTTCACGCAGTATTGCATCGATTTTAGACCTGAACCTGCTCTTCAACCGCACCGTCGATATTATTTGCGACGAATTCGGCTTCTACTACGCCGGCGTTTTCGTCGTCGATGAGAGCGGCGAATGGGCCGTCCTCAAGGCCGGGCGCGGCGAGGCGGGACGCGCCATGCTGGCCGAGCATCACAAACTGCACATCGGCGGCAACTCGATGATTGGCGCGGCCATCGAAAACCGCGGCGGGCGGATTGCGCTCGACGTGGGCAAGGAAGCGGTCTTTTTCCGCAACCCCTTCCTGCCCAAGACCCGCTCCGAGATGGCCCTGCCGCTCATTGCCGGGGACGCGGTCATCGGCGCGCTGACGGTGCAAAGCGAAATCGAAGCCGCCTTCAGCGATGACGACATCGCCGCCCTGCAAACCATGGCTGACCAGTTGGGCGTCGCCATCGCCAATGCCAACCTCCACCGCCAGAACCAGGATTTGCTGCGCCAGGCCGAGCGCCGTACCCGCCTGTTACAGGCCGCCAATAAAGTCGGCAAGGAAGTCACCTCCGTCCTGAGTCTCGATGAACTGCTGCCCAAGATGGTCGACACGATTGTAGAGGCTTATGGCTTCTACTACGCGGGCATTTTCCTGACTGATGAAAGCGGCGGTTGGGCGCGCCTGCGCGCCGGGTATGGCGAAGCCGGCCAGTCCATGCTGGCCGAGAGACACAAACTGCAAGTCGGCGGCAACTCGATGATTGGAACCTGCATCCACCTGAACGAAGCCCGCATCGCGCTGGATGTCGGCGAGGAGCGCGTCCATTTCAAAAATCCGCGCCTGCCGCATACCCGTTCTGAAATGGCGCTGCCATTGCCATTTGGCGAAAAAGTGCTCGGGGCGGTGACGATTCAAAGCGTGGAGGAGCGCGCCTTCAGCCAGGATGACATCACCAGCCTGCAAACCATGGCCGACCACCTGGCGGTTGCCATCAACAACGCTTACACGCTCGAAGCGCTCAACGCGGCCCACGCAGAAATCCTGCGGAACAAGGTCTACGAAGCCCTGACCGCCGCCACCACGGAGGCCATCCACTGGATTGGCAACAAAGCCCTGCCGATTAGCATGACCATCGCCCGCCTGAAAGAAGACCTGGCCGAGGGCCAGCCCGACCTCGAATCGCTGGGCGAAGACCTCGGCCTGATTGCCGAGGCTTCCGAGATGATTGTGCAGGTCAAGGAACAACTCATCGGCCAGGCGCGCGAACAGCAGCCGCGCCCCGTCCTGCTGGCGGATGTGCTGCACGCCGCCGTTCATGCGCGCGGAATCGCGGGAGTCGAGACCAAAATCGCGCCGGAAGCGGCTTATGTGGTGGCCGACAGCACCCAACTGGCGCGCGCGCTGGGCAACCTGCTCCAAAATGCTGCCGAATCCGGGGCAGGTTCCATCCTGTTCAGCGCCAGTTCCGATGCCAGGGGACAGGTGTATCTCACCATCAGCGACAACGGCGCGGGCATCCCTGCCGACGCGCTTGACAAGGCCTGGACGCCTTTCTACTCCACCAAACCGGACCATCAAGGCCTGGGACTGCCTGCCGCGCTGCACGTCATCACCCAACTGCAAGGGCAAATCCAAATTCACAGCGAGGAGGGAACCGGCACGACCGTTCACATCACCCTGCCTGCCGCCCAACCCCTGGACGCCGAAATCTCCGGGCAGCCGGGCATCCTGCTGCTCGACGATGACGACGCCTGGGCGCGGTTCTTCCTGTCTGCCGTCCCGGGCGCGAAACGAGGCGAGAAAGCGTCCGACGCCAGCCTGCTGCTCATCGACCAAAATCTCGAAAACGCCGATTTCGACGCGCTGGTTGCCGAAACCCAGGCTGCCGGACTGGCCGCCAAAACCATTGTCCTGACCGCCGCAATGGACGTGGACAAAATGACCCGCCTGTTGCGCTCAGGTATCCGCGATGTGCGCCTGAAGCCCTACAGCCCGGCAGAAATCCCGGCGCTGTGGCAGGAGTAGTGCGTAGATTGGTGAAGCCAAAATGAGACTAAAAATTGACAAGCAAAGTGACGCTCTTTATTTACGCCTGGACGAAACTGAAATTGTTGATTCCGAAGAAGTCCAGCCCGGTGTGATTTTGGATTTCGATAAAGATAATTTGGTTGTCGGAATTGAAATCCTTAACCTGAGTACCCGTATTCCCAAAGAAAAGCTCAATCTTGTTCAACTTGAAACGGTGTAGTTCCCTGACAAACCAGCCTGATGACAGCCCTGCAGAATTGGCAGGGCTGTTATATTTTTAACAGCCCTGTTTATCCCCGGTGAATCAAAATCGGTTCGGCATTAAGGCATCGCCGCGAACGTTCTCGATTCACCAAACCTGCGCGTCGATTGCAAAACTGAATGGCGCGGAAGGTTGTGACAAAAGGTGTTAAGTCGTAAAATTGACGGGTCATCCCCTCGAGAAAGGAGGAAAAATGTCGAAAGAAGGCGACCATTCCGGTTCTACAGATAGCCAGCCTCCCAGTGCTGGCGATACTCATTTAACGGCGGGCGCCTTGAAGCGCCATCCATAACCATCTTAAAAATAAGGAAAAGCGCTCATGTTGACATTCATCAAAAGCACCGAGCAGGGCTTGCAGAGTTTAGAACACTTCATCAACGGCTGCTGGGTCAACGTCATCGACCCCACCGCCGAAGAAATCAGGCAACTCGAAGAATGGGGAGTCCATCCAGATTACGTCCAATATTCCCTCGACATCGACGAAATGGCGCGCGCCGAACGGGACGAAGACTACACCTTCATCCTGCTGCGCATCCCCTTCGACAATGGCGCCGCCGCTGACGTGCCATACATCACCCTTCCGCTCGGTATCATCCTGCTCAACAATTGCGTCGTCACCATCTCCAAACAGGAAAATGAAGTCATCCGGCTGCTGCGCAACGGAAAATATCGCGGGTTAAAAACTGCCAAGCGCTACCGCTTCGCGCTCTACATCATGCTCGAAACCGCCACCCGCTACCTTTCCCTGTTGCGGCAAATCAACAAAACCACCGAAGTCATCGAAGACCGCCTGCAAAAATCCACCCGCAACCGCGAAGTGCTCGAACTGCTCAAATACCAGAAATGCCTGACCTACTTTGCGACCGCCCTGCACTCCAACGAGGTGATGATGGAGCGCCTGCGCCGGATGCAGATGTTCAATCAATACGAAGAAGACCAGGACCTGCTCGAAGACGTTCTCACCGAAAACCAACAAGCCATCCAGATGGTCAACATCGCTTCTGAAGTATTGGCCGCCCTCATGGATGCCTTTGCAAGTGTCATTTCCAACAACCTGAACGTTATCATGAAAATCCTGGCAGCCCTCACCATCGCGCTCAACATCCCGACCATCATTGCATCCTTTTACGGCATGAATGTAAACCTGCCTCTACAGGAAAACCACGCCGCTTTCATTTACATCATCGCTGTTTCTGTCTCGCTTACCGCGCTTGCCATCTACATCTTTTATAAACGCGATTGGCTCTAATGAAACTTTCCTCCCCCCAACTCCTGCTCGACGCCCAGGCCGCGCTTGGTGAAGGCCCGGCCTGGGATTCTGCCCGCAAGCGGCTCTATTGGGTCGATATCTATGCCGGACACCTGCGCATCTACGACCCAAAAACCAACCTGGATGAAAAAATCGAGGTGGATGCCCCGCTCGGATGCGCCGCCCCAGCCCGCAGCGGGAATCTCATCCTTGGCCTTCGCCACGACATCGCGTCACTCAATTTGGATACCGCTAAATTGACCGTTCTCGCATCCCCCGAAGCGCGCCTGCCCGGCAACCGCTTCAACGACGGTAAATGCGCCCCCGACGGACGCTTTTTAGCCGGGACGATGGATAACAGCGAAACGGAAGCCTCCGGCGCGCTGTACTCCTACTCGCCCGATGGCACGCTCAAGACCCTCGTCAGCGGCGCGCGTATCTCCAACGGCCTGGCCTGGAGCCGGGACCACAAGACAATGTACTACATCGACACCCCCACCTTCAACGTCATGGCCTACGACTACGACCTCGCCAGCGGTGAAATTGGCAACCCGCGCGCAGCCGTCTCCATCCCGCCCCGGCTCGGCTTCCCCGACGGCATGACCTCCGACACCCAGGGACGCCTGTGGATTGCGCTGTGGGGCGGCGCGGCAGTCACGGTTTGGGACCCGGCGAACGGCCAGCTATTGGAGAATATCCCCATTCCGGCCAAAAACGTCACCGCCTGCGTCTTTGGCGGCGAAAACGGGAGCGACCTGTTCGTCACCTCGGCCCGCAAAGGCCTGCCATCTGCCGATTTAGTGGAATATCCGCTCACGGGTGGCCTGTTCCGCATCCACACCGATGTCGAGGGCATGCCCACCTTCGTGTTCGAGGATGAGTAATTTATCGTTCAACCCCCCAATCCAAAATCCAAAATCGATAATCCCATGAACCGTCTCCCCTATATCGACATTGCCAAAGGCATCGGAATCCTGCTGGTGGCGCTGGGACACAACGGCACGGCAGCCTATGCGCCTTTTCTGCATCACTGGATTTACTCCTTCCACATGCCGCTGTTTTTCTTCCTTTCGGGGCTGTTCTTCAAACCCGATATGGCTTTCCTCGACCTGCTGCGCCGCCGCTTCGACAGTTTGCTCAAGCCTTTCTTCTTCAGCATCTTCCTGATTTATTTCGAGGCGGTCTTCTTCGACAATATGGGGCTGCCCATCGCCTGGGGACGCATTGTGAAGGCCATGTACGCCAACGGCTATTATCTCGACTGGGTGGCGATGTGGTTCCTGCCGGCCCTCTTCACCGTCAACCTGTTTGCCTTCCTGTTCTACCTGGTATTCCGCCGGGCTGAGAAGCCCTGGCCGCGCTGGATTGGCCTGTTCGTGGTGCTGGCGCTCGGCGCCTGGACGGCCGGCTGGTTCAGCCCCATCGAACTCAACCTGCTGGGGCGCAGCCTGACCCTCAATGGCCTGCCCTGGAGCATCGACCTGGCCCTGCTGGCCGGTTTCTACTTCATGCTGGGACGCGAAGTGTTTCGCAGCGCGCCGCAGGAATGGTTTTTATCGCCCATCCTGCTCTTGGGCGCATTCGTAATCAACCTGGGACTGAATATTCTCTTCCCGGAAACGATGGATTTCAATACTCGTTCCTACGGCTTGCCGGTCGTCTTTACGCTGGAAGCGGTGACGGGCATCCTGTTTATCCTGGCCCTTTCGCGCCAACTGGAGCGCGGCCCTGGCTGGCTTTCTGGCTTTTTCTCTTACATGGGGCGCATCTCGGTCCTGATTCTCATCTTCCACAACCCGGTGCAATCGTACCTGACCCAAAAAATCGATCTGCTGCTCAACACGGGCATCTACACCCCGCTGATAGTTTATCCGTTCTCGATTGCTGTCCCGGCCTTGATTTACGAATTGGGCGTCAAGCCCAACCCGGTTGTGACAAAATTATTTGGGATGAAATAAGCATCCCTGTTCAAGGAAGAGGCGTCGGCAAGAGAGTCTGGATGTAATCGAGGCCCAGGAACAGGGCCGTCAGCGTCAGGGTGGCAGCGCACACGACTGCAAGGATGGTCAGGCTCCCCGTCCAGATGCCGGTCAGGGCCATCCAGCGTCCGTTTTTGCCGCTGGCGCGTACCTCGCGCAGGGCGCGGAACCCGGTTATGATGGACACGATGCCGAAAAAAACAGCCGCCGGGTAACATACACCGGCGGTCAGCGGCAGGAAGGGGGCAAACCCGACGCAAAACGACAGGATGGTCAGCAGGGCAGCGACCAGGCTGGAGACGGCAAGGCGGTTGGTAGACATATCGGCGGGTACCATCTGTCAGAGCAGGCACAAGACAGCCAACACCAGGCAGGCGAAGCACAGGATATTGGCAATTACCAGCAATACCGGCATCATCCGCCGCAAAGTGGGCTTTTAGACAGGCGGCAAAACTTTCATGCCGGTATTGTAATGCCTGTTTTACACCCCCTGCAAGCAAAAAACGCTCCCTCAAAAAAGATAATTGATTTCTTCCATCATGCGTTCGAAGATTGGCGTGATGCGTGGGTCGAACTGGGTCCCCAGGCGGGCTTTGATAGACGCGATTGCCCTTTGCCTGGACCAGGCCTTCCGGTAGGGACGGTCGGATGTGAGGGCGTCGAAGACATCAGAAAACGCAAACAGCCTGGCAGCGAAGGGGATTTGTTCTCCCTTCAGACCGCAGGGATATCCGCTGCCATTCCATTTTTCATGATGATAGAGGGGAATCTCAAAGGCCGGTTTCAGGTGTTCGATGCGGGAAAGGATTTGATAGGCATAGAGCGGGTGTTTTTTCATAACGGCCCATTCTCCCGGCGTAAGCGGGCCCGGTTTCAGCAAAATCGAATCCGGAATGCCGATTTTGCCGATGTCGTGCAACATCGAACCCTGGCGAATCAGGTCGATTTCAGGTTCCGGAACGCCTAATTTGCGCGCCAATAGAATGGTGATGCCTGTAACCCGCTGTGTATGTCCCTGGGTTTCCTGGTCGCGGAGCGCAAGTACCTGTAATAATCCTTCGAGGGTTGGAGGCAGCCCGCTGAAACGGTATTCCCCCCAACAGGCCGCCAGCGAGGTTTGCCGCATATTTTTTAGAAGGCGGGCATTGGGGTATCGATACTGCCTAAATTCGCAGGCTGCATCGTAAAAACCGGGCGGGATGAAATCGTTTCGCCAATCCGTTGGGCAAACTCCTGCAACGAGCAGCCTTTCGCAGAAAGTACCAGGTCGTATTCGACATCCGAGAGGAAGAATTGTTCCCCGGCATATCCTTGCGCCACTGCGCGGGCCGGGTCATTCAAGAGCAGGGCGCAAAATTTTTGGCTGACCACTGCGGCGGCAAGCACACGGTTGATTTCGCAAAAATCTGAACCGCTTCCACGAAGCGCGACACGCTGCTTAAAAATTGGGCTGGTTAACATAGCTAAAATTACCTTTCTTGATAGATGCCGCTTTCCCTGCCGGGAAGGCCAGGAGAATAAATGCGCCCAACCCGATAAGGATATCCCCAACGCTGAAGGCAAATCGATAGGGAATCCAGTCGGGAGGCGCGAAGCGGTCTGCCAGCCAGGGAAAGGTGATTGCATCGGGGGCGAGCAGGATGTCTTTGGATGTGCCTAGCCGCTCACCAACCTGCAACCGGGCAAGCACTTCGGGCGATACCAGGCGCGCGACGGTGTCTGGGCTGATTGGCATCAACCCGCCGTTGGCAAGGATGACGACCAGGTTCAGGAGCAGGCCAATTGCCAGGATGGGCATCCCTGCCAGCCGCCAGTTCAGGATGCAGAATGTGAGCAACCCGAGTTGCGAAATGACCAAACTGGCGGCGGCGAGCGGGGCAGGAAAAAGATTTCGCGTAGCAGGCAAATAAAAGGCCAGCAGTTGCGGCAGGAAGAAAACAACCACCAGCCAGGAGTGCCTGAGCGCCGGAGGCTGCCAGGGCTTTTTTTTCCATCTGGCAATGCACATGCCTGCCAGAATCCCGGCAATGACAGCGGCGCCGAGAATCATTTATGACCGATGCCGCCGCCGTCAACCGGCGCGCCAGCGCCCAGGACGAGCATCAGGATGACCAACGCCATCAGGACAAATTGAACGTGCTGCTTCTGGATTTTGGAAACGACGGATGCGAAATAAGCGGTTGCGTTTTTCATGGGTCACCTTTTGGGAATGGGTAGAAAATATTGTCTAAAGGTTATCCCATCCCAGGCTACAAAGGTGACTACAAACTCAGCGCTTGAGCAGTTTTTTGTAGAGTTTTTCCGTTTCTTCGGATGGATTGACCCCCAATTCGTCCCGAAGCACGACGCGGCAGGATTGGTAAATGCGCGCGATGGCCGCGCCATCCCCCAATGCTGCGTATGCGCGCATACTCAAGCGATAAGCCTCCTCTAGCAGCGGGTCGGCTTTGAGCGCGGTTTGGCAGGTTTCGAGGGCGCGATGCGATTGGCCGGTCTCCAGGTACAGGCCCGCCAGCCGCAATAAAGCCGCGTGATAGTCCAATTCCAGGCGCGCGCGTTCCGCATCGACCCATTCCAGGTCGATATCAGACAGGTAAGACCCCTTCGCCAACCCAATTGCCGCCTCAAGGGTGGATATTTTTTCTTTTATCGTCACTGCGGTCTTACTTCGCTCCAGAATCTTCTCGAAGTTTTCGACATCGTAGTCGTAATCGATATCTGCATTGAACCGGTAGCGTTCTTCTTCGAAGAGAATGGTTTCCTGCCCAATGGCGTGGCGCAGGCGGTACATGTTCGTTTTGAAGCGCATTTTCATGCGCGCCGGGCTGATATCGGGCCAGAACGCAAGCGCAACGTCTTCTTTTGTTCGCGGCGAGGAGCGCAGGAAGAAAAAGAACAGGTCACGGGTTTCGCGGGTCTGCCAGTCGGACAGGGATACTTTTTTTCCGTTCAGGAACACCTGGGCCGGTCCAAAGCCGTGAATTTTAAGACGCGGTTGCGAAATGAAAGCCGACTTGGACACCTGGCGCAGTTTTCTTCGCAAGGCCGGGATTTTCGCATTCAACAGGGCAGACTGCGTGAAAAGTTGCTGCATCGCGGTTGATAACTCTGGCGGGAACGAAATTTGGTCGAACCACTTCCTGGTTTGTCCGGCGGCGACATGCAAAGTCGCCGTTTCTTTCATCATCTGGTACGCTCTGACGAAATCCTGCAATGGCAACAAGGCTGTCTCGGCCTGTCCACTCTGAAACAAAGCAGCGGCCAGCCACAGGCGGCAAATATTGAGTTCCAGGATGCGCCCATCCTGTTCGTACAGGCGCGTGGCCAGCGTTAGTTCTTCGGCGGCCTGCCTGGGCTTGTTTGTTTCCAGTAACAGGATGCCATATTCCAGGCGGAACAGGGCTTCTTCGCCCGCTGAAATCTCCAGGCTGATGCGTCCAAATAAATCCTGCAACAGGTTTTCGGCAACGTTGTACCGCTTTTCAAGCCTGGCGGCGCGCGCCAGGGCGACCATGTTATAAAAAATCCAAAAAGAATACTGGTGTTGGGAGGCAATCCCTAGCGATTGTTCATAACATTCCCTGGCGTGTTCGAATTCCTGTAAATCGAGCAGCAAGTCTCCCAGGCTGCATAGAGTCATCGCCTGCGCTCGAATGTAATCACTGCGGCGGGCTGCATCCAGGGCGTTTTCAAAGGCGCGAAACGCCTTCTCGTATTCGCCAACCTGGTGATACAACACACCAAGGTTATTCATCAAGGTTGCCTGCCAGCCCAGGTTGCCGCTTGCCTCCCACGCTTTCAGGGCGCTGATGTAAAACTTTATAGCGACTTCATTTTCGCCCAAAACGTTGTGGATTGCTCCCAATTCCATTTCCAAAATAGGAATATATCCTCGGTCTTGGAGAGCGCTGAACAGGCTCAAAGAATTTTCGAGCCATTCGACCGATTCCGCGGCCCGTCCTAATCTGAATAAGGACATTCCTTTGACACGCAAGGCGGCAGCCAAATTATATTGCGCATACGAATCCTGAGGACCGCTGGTGATGGCAATTGCTTCTTCCGCATCGGACAGGGCGCGGGCATAATTCCCAGAATCACGGAAAGCGGCCGCCCGGCGTACCAGGGTGACGGCCAGTTCCTCGAGGACGTTTGCCGCTCGCTGGCTTTTCTCGGCCTGGGTCAGCAGGGAAATCCCGGCCTGGGTCTCGCCGCGCGTATAGGCGACCACGCCTTGCAGCGAGATTAACCGGGAATTCCGCCGTAGCAGGAAAACCGGCAGGCGGTCGAGCCAATCCCCAAGCATGGCGATACGGCCATTCCGAATCAGGTACGTGCCGCAGGTTTCCAAAAGTTCGACCAGGGCGTCCAGGTCGCCATTTTGCTCGTAAATGTGGTGCGCCTTTTCCCAATCCTGCTTTTTTTCGTAATAGACCGCAAGCAGCCGCGTCGCCTCCCGGATAATTTCGGGATTTTCCTCCTGCAAAATTGCTTGCAGGTAATCCTGGAACAGGTGATGGTAACGAAACGAGCCTGATTCGCGGCCCATCGGGATGGCAAACAGGTTGTTTTTTTTAGCCGCGCTGAATAAAGCCCGCCAATGGTCACGCAGTCCCGGCAGGAGCGGTTCCAGAACCGCCTCGCAAATCTCGACATCCACCTCCTCGAGTAGTGATGTCACCAGCAGAAATTCCCGCATTGCTGGGGTTTGCTTGTCGAGTACCTCGCGGGCAAAGTAATCATATAGTTCGATGCCGGTACGAGCCGCCGGGGTTTTGGGGCCTTTGCCAAGCGAGAGACTGGTCAGGGAAATAGAGGTAATCCAGCCATCCGTCTCCTCGGCAAGCAGTTCGGCTTCTTTACGAGAGATGGTTTGCTTGATGTTTTGGGTAAACAGACCCTGGATTTCCTCCGGCAGGAAAGCCAGTTCTTCCAGCCCCAGGCCGCCTACCTGGTCGCGCGCCACCAGCAGGTGCAGGTCAGGCAAGGCCGGCAGGATGCGGGAAACCAGAATCAGGTGGCAATGTTCGCCTGCGAGTTGGATGAAGCGGTTGATGAAAAGGCGCAGCGAGGGAATCGGGTCGACGAACTGGTAGTCGTCTAAAACGATGGCAAAATGTTCGCGGATGTCCTGGAAGATTTCGTTGGTCAGGATGACCGCCAGTCGTTCGTTTTCCCTATCGATGGATGCCATGCTGTTGAGCAGCGCCATGGATTCAGCGCCGAATCCAGGGAATCGTTCCCTGATACCGGCTATCAGGTAGGCGAGGAAACGCTGCGGTTCCCGGTCCAGGATGTCGAGGGAGAGCCAACAGACAGGGATTTCGCTCGATGCGACGAAATCTATCAACAGGGAGGTTTTTCCATACCCGGCTGGGGCAGAGACCAGCACCAGTTTCTTGTTCAGCAGGGTGTGCAGCATCTCAATCAACCGGGGACGCGAAATCAACTCGGCCCGGCGGCGCGGGGGAGTGATTTTCGTTTTGCTGATAGGGAAAGGTGTTTGCGGGTCCATCGGCTCTATTGTATTTTAGTTCGACATGATTGTAGCGGATTCTTATACGAATAAACGAACGTATTTCGTTAAACTTTTGTATTCCTAAATCAAGAACGCGCCCCATGGGGCGCGTTCTTTGTCAAAGGCCTTCTTAACGGTTTTCAGAAAACCGCAGGGAAGGAGAAAGTCAAGGTGCTGCCCTTGCCAAGCTCGCTTTCCATCGAAATCGCGCCGCCCATATTCTCGCTCAGGGACTTGGCAATCGGCAATCCCAGCCCAAAGCCCGGCACGGTCAGGCTGTCTTCGCCGCGATAGAAGCGGTCGAAGATGTGGGCGAGGGCTTCCGGCGGGATTCCGGGGCCTTCATCTCGAATTTGGATTTCAGCCTGGTTGCCGTTTCGACGGGTTTTGACCAGAATCGGGCCGCTGGAATGTTTGAGGGCGTTATCCAGCCCGATGAGCAGGACCTGTTTCAGCGCGTCGCGGTCGCCCAGGATGGTGAGCGGTTCGGCTTCGAGCAGAATCTCGCGTTTGGGGTCAAGAGCGCGCGCCTGGCGGCAGGTTTCCTCCAGCATAGGCAGGATTTCCACCGGCTCATTCAACAGGCTTCTCCCGGCGTCGGCGCGGGCCAGCACCAGCAGGTCATTGACCAGGCGAATCAGGCGGTCACTTTCCTCGGTCATATCACCCAGGACGTCTTCCCGTTCCTCGGCAGGGATGGGCGGCTGGCGGCGCAGCAGGCCCAGGTTGCCGCGCAGGGTGGTGAGCGGGGTGCGCAGTTCATGCGAGACATCGGCTACGAAATCGCGCTGCATTTCGAGCGAATGCGCCACCTGCTGGTAGGCATCCTGCAAACGCGAGAGCATGGAGTTAAAGGTGGTCGCCAGTTGCCCAACTTCATCCATCGGGCCGTGATACTGAACACGGTGGGCGAAATTGCGCTCATCGCCAATGGTCTGCGCGGTTTGGGTGATTTTTACAATCGGGCGCAGGATGAACCCTGAAAACAACCAGCCAACCCCAACAGCCGTCAAAATGATAAACAGGCCAATCGCGCCAAACGCCAGGCTGAAGAAGTACAGCGAACGATTGCGCTCATCCAGCGAACGCGCCAGTTGCAAGATGTAGACGGTCTGCCCATCCCGTAAGAGCGGGCGGCTGTAAATGAGCATGGACTGTTCGTTGACGGTTGCGGTTTGCCACCATTCACGCCCGCTTTGCAGGGCCGAGAGGCCTCCGGCGCTTAGCGGCAAGGTATCTTCGAGGCGGCCTTGCGGGCTGGCAATCAAGAGGCCTTGCGGGTCGAGCAGGCGCACAATTTCGCGTTCGCGCAAATCCCGAAACGGACGGTCTTCAGGAAAGTCGTTGAAAGAGCGCGGCGGGCGGGAACTCCCCACCATAGGAAGCGTCCCATCCAGGCTGTCGAGGGCGAGAACGGCCTCCCCCAGCCCAAAACTGGCGCGGCGCAGGTCTTCTTGCAAGGCCAGGTAGGTGACGCGCGAGAGAATGCCATACATTGCCAGGCCAACAACCGTGAGGGTGATGGCAAGAATGGCACTATACAACAGCGTAAAGCGCAGACGAATGGACATTATTCCTCGCGTAAAACGTAGCCCACCCCGCGCACAGTTTGGATGAGGCGGGAACCGCCACCCGCTTCCAGTTTTTTGCGCAAATAGCCAACGTAGATTTCCAGCACGTTATCGTCGCCGCCAAAATCGTAGCCCCAGACTTCGTTCAATATCTGGAGCCGCTCCAGCACCTGGCGCGGGTGGCGCAGGAACAGGTGCAGCAGGTTGAACTCGGTCACGGTCAGCGACAGGCTCATCTCGCCGCGCCGCGCTTCGTGGGTGGAGGGGTCAAGGCGCGCATCGGCATACGAAACGACCTGTGATTCAGGTCTGGTCTCGATTCGCCGCAGCAGGGCATGGACGCGCGCCACCAGTTCGGCCGGGGCGAAGGGCTTAACCAGGTAATCATCGGCCCCGCTCTCCAACCCCTCCACGCGGTTTTCGATGGCGTCGCGGGCGGTCAACATCAACACCGGGACTTTGTTCTTCTCGGCGCGTAACTGCTGGAGCAGGGTCAGCCCGTCCATCTTGGGCATCATCCAGTCGAGAATCAGCAAGTTGGGGGAATGCTGGTCAATGGCATCGAGCGCTTCCTGCCCATTGCTGGCGGTGAAAACGGTCAGGTTTTCATAGGCCAGCGTGCGCTGGAGCATTTTGAGCAGTTTTTGGTCGTCGTCAACAATCAAAACAGTGGTCATGGTTCGTTTTCTTTCGATTCATCATATCACAACCTCAAATATATGAGATTTTCCTGTGAAAAGGCTGTGAAC
>DAOUAZ010000066.1:0-6044 GCA_034432975.1 Anaerolineales bacterium
CCCCCGGCCAGTTCCCGCAAATTGGCGGCATCGCCTTCAGTTTCGACCGAACGAGACCGGCGCAAGTCGTGGCTGGCAAACCCGGCACGGGCCTTGCAACCGTCACCACCGAGGGACAGCGCATCCGTAATGTCGCGCTCATCGACGAAAACGGCCTGGTGCTTGAGAAAATTGTCGAAAACGGCGCAATCGTGGGCGACCCCAATCGGCCCTTCCGTATCGTGACTCTGCGATTCCTGGTGGATGACGGCGTAAACAACGACGGGCTGGGCGGCGATAACTACCCCTTCCCGACCTTTGGCAGCAACCGCGTGGATATGGGCGTCTTTGAGCAAACGGCGTTCAGCAACCACCTGACAGCGAAGTATCCGCTCAGCGCGCCTGCCTACAACAAGGCCGATACTCCCGCCGCCCTCGATACCCGCATCCAGAACCTGCTCCTGCGCAGCGACGCCATCTTCACCAACGCCGCCCCGTGGGCCATCACGCTGCAAAACGCGCTGACCACGCTGCCGGAAAACAGCGATACCACTGCCGCCCTCAAATTGGCTGACATTGTCGTCCACGATGACGCCCTGGGAATCAATATCATCAGCCTCAGCGGCCCCGATGCCAACGTCTTTGCGCTGAACGGGAATGCCCTGTATCTCAAGGCTGGCGCAGCCCTCGATTTCGAGACGAAGTCCGGTTACGCCGTAACCGTAAGCGTAGAGGACGAGACGGTCGGCGGCAGCCCCGACGCGGCGGTCAATTACACCCTGACCGTCACGGATGTGAATGAGTCCCCCTATTTCGTCAACACCGGCGGCCCGTACACTGTCGACGAAGGCGGCAGCGCGGCCCTGACAGCCCTTGCTGCCGACCCTGACGGCAATCCACTGGCCTACGCCTGGGACCTCGATAACAACGGAACCTTTGAAACCAGCGGGCAGAACGTTTCTTTCACAGGCGTCGATGGCCCGGCAGCTTACACTGTGGGCGTGCAGGTCACAGATAATGGCGGACTCAGCGCAACCGTCACAACCGTCATCACGGTCGATAACCTTGCCCCGCTGGTTGGGGTAATTACTGCGCCTGGCAGCCCGGTGAAAACCGGAACGACCGTCAACGCCAGCGCGAACTTCACCGACGCCGGTATCCTGGATACCCACACCGCGCTCTGGGACTGGGGCGATGGCAGCACTTCGAGCGGAATCGTGACCGAAACGAACGGCTCCGGCTCCGTCGCGGGCAGTCATGCCTATACCAAAGCCGGCCTGTACATCGTCACGCTGACCGTCACCGATAAGGACGGCGGCGCAGGCCAGGCGGCCTTCAAAACGGTTATCGTCTACAACCCGAACGGCGGTTTTGTCACCGGCGGCGGCTGGTTCAACTCGCCTGCCGGGGCATATATCGAAAAACCAGCCCAGAAAGGCCTGGCCATTACCTCTTTCGCTGTGAAATATCCGCGCAGTTCCAGCAGCACGCCTTCCGGTAGTTTTGAACTCCTGTTCCTGGCGGGCAACCTGCAATTCCGGGCCACTTCCTTCGATTGGCTGGTGGTCGACCTGGTTAACAAGACCGCCCAATTCCAGGGAACCGGCAGGATAAACGGCAAAGGCTCTTACAAGTTCATGGCCTGGGTCGATGACAGCCGCCCCGATAAAATCCGCATCAAAATCTGGAAAAGCGATGGAACAGTCGTTTACGATACAGCCAGCAAACTGCCCCTGCTAAGCGGCTCCATTATCATTCACAGATAACCCGCCCGTCCTCCATCCCCTCTCCCGCGCGGGAGAGGGGATTTTTTATCCCCAAATTGCCCCTTTCGGGCCACCCCAAGGGGCAATTTAATAGGACACAACTTATCCTATTTATTATATACTATCTATAGCATCGAATATCGCAGGCGCGCCAATTGCAAAGAGCGGCGCAACAGTCAGGGCGCGGAATGAATTCCGTGTTACAAACCAAAATGGAGGAAACGTATGGACCCCTTTGCCGCAGTTGGAGGCATGACCGTTGTTTTCATTATCCTTTCCGTGTGCTGTACGCTGTTAATCACAGCCGCGGCCATCGCCGTGCCGTTTATCATCATCCGCCGCATGAACCAAAATAACCAGAAAAAAGCCGAAGAATTGATGGCGACCGGCCAGCAGGGCGAGGCCACCATCCTGGCCTTGCAGGATACCGGCATGAGAATCAACGACAATCCGCGCGTCGCCATCGTGATGGAAGTGCGCATTCCCGGCTGCCCGCCCTATCAGGTACAGAAAACCGTTACCCTGCCGCTGATTAATTTATCGCAGGTGCAGGTCGGGTCAGTGGTCGCCGTTCTGGCCGACCCAAGCCAGCCGAATAATCCTGATAAGGTAGGACTGCTGCTCCGGTAAAACGCTTACGCCTTTCCCAAAAGGAAAGGCGCAAGGTACAGTCATCCCCTGCTTTGCGAACCAATCAACCGCCTGGCGCGCCGCCTCATCAACCCTGCGCAGGGCCTCCCATCCAGGATGGGAGTTTTTTATTGGGCGGGTTAATCTTCTCGGCAGCCTGCTGCGCCGCCTGGCAGAAAGCCTGCGCGGCTGGTTCCGGCCCCATGCCGATATAGCCGCGCACCCGGCTGTTGGCGGCGCCCACGTACCCGAAAACTTCCAGGCCGTTATCACGCGCCAGCAGGGAGGCATACGGCTTTACCCGGATATCGACCAGCCGGGCGGCGGTGACATGCGTCCCTGAAACATCCCCGCTGCGCGCCCAGACCAGCCACTCGGCGGTGAACAACGCGCCAGTGTAGATGATTTGGTCGGCGCCAGATTCGAACCAGCCGGAGAAAAACCCGCCCGTTTTCTTTTCCGATTTGGTCTCGCAGCAGCCGAGGAGTTCGTCGGCCAGGCTGCCTATCTCCTGGGTCCGGGCATGTTCCAGGATGGCGCGCCGCAGTTCGGGACGCAACTGGTCGAAGGCGCATTCACGGGTGGAACGGGTGTAGTCACTCATGGGTGAGATTATACAACCTTCCAACCCTTTGCGCGCAGCCCCAACTTGAGATATATTCTGCCCCATGCAAAACAGACTCGTCCTCGTCACCGGCGCGACCGGTTATGTCGGCAGCCGCCTGATTCCGCGCCTGCTGGATTGCGGCTGTACCGTCCGTGTCTTGGTACGCGACCCCTCCCGGCTGGAGGGGCGCCCCTGGCTGGAGAATGTCCAGGTTTTCCAGGGCGACGCCACCCGGCGCGAGACCCTGCCCCCGGCACTGGAGGGCGTTTCGGCGGCCTACTACCTCATTCACGGGCGGCAGGGCGGCAAGGTCAGCGCCGAGCGCGACCTGGTGGCCGCGCGCAACTTCGCCAGCGCGGCCGAGCGGGCCAACATCGAGCGGATTCTTTACCTGGGCGAGCTGGTCGACCCGGCGGCGCGGCTCTCCCCGTATCTCCGTTCGCGCCACGAGACCGGCTACCTCCTGCGCCAGGGGCGCGTGCCGGTCACGGAATTCCGGGCCGGGATGATTATCGGCTCCGGCTCAGTCCTGTTCGAGATGATTCGCTATCTCTCCGAGCGCGAGCCGCTGCTGGTCTGCCCGCGCTGGTTTTTCTCGAAGGCCCAGCCCATCGCCATCCGCAACGTGCTGGATTACCTGGCCGGGGCCTTGGAACAACCCGATAGCGTGGGCAAACTCATCGAAATCGGCGGCCCGACGCGCCTGACGTATGCCGATATGCTGATGGAATACGCCCGGGTGCGCGAGTTGAAGCGCATTCTCATCCCCACCCCGGTCTACGCCCCGCGCCTTTCGGCCTACTGGGTGCATCTCGTCACGCCGGTCACGTACCACGCCGTGCTGCCGCTCATCGAGGGCCTGCACGCCGATTCGCTGGTGAACGACGACCTGGCGCGGCTCTTATTCCCCTACGTCAAACTGCTCGACTTCGAGACCGCCGCGCGCTACGCGCTCAAAAAAATCGAAGCGGGCGAGATTGAATCCTCGTGGTCCGACGCCCTGGTGACGAGCGCGGGCGATACCCAGCCGTATCGTTTTTCTATCCAAGAGGGCATGTTCATCGAGAAGCGCCAGCGGGTGGTGGATTTGCCCCCGCAGGCCGTCTTCCGCTCCTTTACCGGAATCGGCGGGCGGCGCGGCTGGCTGTATATGGATTGGGCCTGGGGGCTGCGCGGCTGGCTCGATAAAATTGTCGGCGGGGTGGGCTTGCGGCGCGGGCGGCGGCATCCCGATGACCTCTGGGTCGGCGAATCGCTCGATTTCTGGCGCGTCGAGCAGTTAATCGCGCCGCAAAATCACAATGGGAAGGGTCTCATGCGCCTGCGGGCCGAGATGAAACTGCCCGGCAAGGCCTGGCTGGAATTCCAGGCCGAACCGCTGCCGGAGGGCAAAACCCGCCTGACGACGACTGCCTACTTCGACCCGCGCGGCCTGTTCGGCTTTCTCTATTGGTACGCCATGTGGCCGTTCCACAAGTTCATTTTCGATGGGTTGACGGATAAGATAGCGGAGAGGGCGGCTGTTATCAGTTATCAGTAATCAGTCATCAGTCATCAGTCATCAGTCATCAGTAACCCGTAATCAGTATCCAGTAATCAGTGTACAGTGACCGGTGTCTGTTATCGGGTATTCCATTTTGAATCCATCACCCAATCACCCAAACACGCAATCAGAAAATCACCCCATCTTAGTGACCGGGGCGACGGGGTATATTGCCAGCCGCCTGGTTCCGCTGCTGTTGGAGAAGGGCTGCCGGGTGCGCTGCCTGGCGCGCAACCCGGAGCGGCTGCGGGCGCGGGGCTGGTATGAGCAGGTGGAGGTGATTGCCGGGGATGTGACCCGCCCCGCAACCCTGCCCGCCGCCCTGCGCGGCGTCCGCGCCGCCTACTACCTCATCCACAACATGTCCGCCGGGCATGGCTACGACCGTCTCGACCTGGAATCGGCGCGCAATTTCGGGCAGGCGGCCCAAGCGGCCGGCGTCGAACATATCATTTACGTTGGCGGGCTGGCCGACCCCGACGACCCCAACCTGGCCCTGCATCTCAAATCGCGCATCGAGTGCGGGGCGGCCCTGGCCGAAGCGGGCGTCCCCGTCACCGAGTTCCGGGCAGGAGTCATCGTTGGGCCCGGCTCGGTCTCCTTCGAGATGATTCGCTTCATCGCCGAGCAATTCCCGCTGATGGTCGGCCCGCGCTGGCTCATTCACCGCTCCCAGCCCATCGCCACGCCCGACATCCTGGCTTACCTGACCGCCGCGCTCGAAATGCCGGAATGCCGGGGCCAGGTCATCGAACTGGGCTGTGAAACAGCGCGCGCGTACATCGAGGTCATGACCGAATACGCCCAAATTCGCGGCCTGAAGCGCCTGCCGCTGTTGCTGCCGCTCATCCCCCCGGCCTGGATGGCTTTTTTTATCGATCAATTGACGCCGGTTGCCTACTCCTACGCGCTGCCGTTGGTGGAAGGACTCCAGAACGACAGCCTTGTCCGGGAGCGGACTCCCCTGAGCCTGTTTCCCGATATAAAACCATTAGACTACGCGGAAGCCGTCCGCCGCGCCCTGGCCGATACGCACCCCGATAAGGTGGAGCGCGCCTGGCTCGACCTGGACCAGGACCAGGCCCGGATGCTGCACGAGGGCATGTTCATCGACTACCGGCGGAAGCACCTGCCGGGCGAGCAGGCGGTTCTTCCCAGCGCGCCGTCCCGCCTGCCGTTTGGCGTTCAATTCCGTCAGATAGAGCGGCAGACCAAGACCCTGCTGCGCCTGAAGGCGGAACCCTTCTCGTGGGGCGAATGCTGGCTGGAGTGGGACATCACCCGGCGAGACAGACTGGAACAGACCTTGTTCTTCCTCCCGAACGGCCTACCGGGGGCGTTGTTTGGCTATTGGGGGCTGGCGCGGCTGGGAGCGCGGTGTTTTTCGGCTGCCGCTTAGTCGAGGGTTTACTGCAAAAGCCCTTAAGCGCAAAGCGCGCAGAATTGGCAGAGAAAATACGCGCAGGCGTCAATCGTCGAGGGGGGAGCGGACGGCGAGGCCGCCGCGCTGCAGGACGTG
>DAOUAZ010000067.1:0-6537 GCA_034432975.1 Anaerolineales bacterium
CGGGGCGGGGCCGAGAGCCAGATGCCTCGAAGCCAGGGCAGGTGTCGGCCCTCACTGACAACCATGCGCTGTCCGATGCAGAACCCGGCCACATAAGGGCTCCTCAGCCAGGCGCGCGGGACGAAAGCTTCGGCCAGTACCGAGAGCAGCAACAGGAACACCAGCGCGATGACGGCCAGCGCAAGCAGGTTGGAGAGGCGGGCGGTGGCGAGTTGTGAATTTCCCATCGCTTTTATTATAGGACGGCGGCGAAAATTTTGTATAATCGAATCATGGTCAATAACGTCACCCGATTTCTCGATTCAAGAAAAGTCAAGTACACGGCCTTCGAGACGCCCGCCGAAAAACTGGGCGCGCTCGAAACGGCCCAATTCCTGAACCTCCCGCCGGAACAGGTCTTCAAAACGATTGTCGCCACGCGCGTCCGACCGGGCAAACCCATCCTGGCGGTCATCCCCGGCCCCCGTCACCTCGACCTGAAAGCGCTGGCGGCCGCCCTGGGCGAGAAAAAAATCAACCTGCCGACCGAGCGCGAGGCCGAGCAGTTGACCGGCTTGCAGGCGGGCGGAATCTCGCCGCTGGCGCTCATCAACAAGGGCTTCCAGGTTGTCATCGACTCGGCGGCGCAGGGATTCGCCGAAATCCACGTTTCCGGCGGGCAGCGCGGGTTGAACATCTGCCTGCCGGTGAAAGATTTGGCGGCGCTGACCCAGGCCAGGTTTGCCGCCATCTCAAACATCGAATCTTGAAAGAATAAATTCCATGACATTTTCCGAAATCACTGACCAGTCGTGGGAGGTGGTCATTGTTGGCGGCGGCCCGGCTGGTTTTTTTGCGGCCATCCGCTGCGCCGAACTGGCGAATTCTCGCTCCATGCCATTGCGCGTGTTGATTCTCGAACGCTCACGCCGTCCGCTGGGCAAGGTGCTGATTTCGGGCGGCGGGCGCTGCAACGTGACCCACGCCTGTTTTGAACCGGCCCAATTGGCAGGATATTATCCGCGCGGCGGGGCGGCCTTGCGCGGGGCGTTTAGTCGTTTCCAGCCGCGTGATACGGCGCAGTGGTTCGAAAAACGCGGGGTGACGCTTAAAACCGAAGCCGATGGACGCATGTTCCCGGTGACGGATAATTCCCAAACGATTGCCGACTGCCTGTTGCAGTCGGCCCGCCGCGAGCAGGTGGTGCTGTGGCCTGAAGCAGCGCTGCGGCGCGTGGAGAGAATCTCGGGCGCGAATGATTTTTCGCCCCGCTTCCGGTTGGGATTGTGGCGGGCCAATCTCGAACGCGAAGCGGCGCTTACCGCGCGAAACCTGCTATTCGCCACCGGCAGCGATTCATTCACGCATGAACTGATTCGCTCCCTCGGACACAGCCTGTCGGCGCCGGTTCCATCGTTGTTTACCTTCGACATTGCCGACAAACGCCTGGCCGACCTGGCGGGATTGTCTGTTCCGAATGCCGCCTTGCGGCTGGTGACGGAATCGGTCTCTGAAAAAATCCCTGTCATTCCCCAGCAAGGCCCGCTGCTGATTACGCACTGGGGCTTGAGCGGCCCGGCGGCCCTGCGGCTTTCGGCCTGGGGCGCGCGCTGGCTGCGCGAGCGCCAGTACCGCGCCGGGGTCCTGGTCAACTGGCTCAATCCGCTGACGACCGAAAAGGCCCTCGAAACGCTCCAGCGGCATAAAAATCTGCCCGAAAACGCGCGTAAAAAGCCAGCGGCGCACGTCGTTTTCCCGGAAATCCCCACACGTTTGTGGAAGCGGCTGGTCGAAGCGGCAGGTATCACCGAAAACCAGAACTGGGCCGATGTTTCCAAGCCCAGCCTGCGCAACCTGGCCGAGGAATTGACCGCTGGCCGTTACGAGATTTCAGGCAAGGGGCAATTCAAGGATGAGTTCGTGACCTGTGGCGGCGTAAATCTTGATGAAGTCGATTTCAAGACGATGCAAAGCCGCCTGGTCCCCGGCCTGTATTTTGCCGGGGAAGTGCTCGATATCGACGGTCTGACCGGCGGGTTCAACTTCCAAAACGCCTGGACAACCGGCTGGCTGGCGGGCAGCGCGCTCGGTCAGTGAGTTTCTTGCGATCCAAAACAGCCCGCGCGAGCAAACTTGCGCGGGCTGTTTTATCACAGGCACTTACGAGTTACGCTGCCTGTAGGAATTCCTGCTCGGCCAGCGCAACCGCTTCCTCGAAAACTTCCAGGCCTTCGTCGATTTCCGCCTTCGAGATGCACAGCGGCGGGGCAATGCGGATGACCGATTTGGAACAGCCCAGCAGCAGCAGGCCTCGCTCGAAGCCGTGATGGACGACCGCGTCGCGCAGTTCGGGGGCGTATTCCTTCGTCTCTTTGTTCTTGACAAATTCCACGCCAATCATCAGGCCGATGCCGCGCACGTCGCCAATCGACGGGTGGCGCGTGGCAATTTCCTGCAATGCGTCGAGAGTGTACTGGCCGACTTCGGCGGCATTCTGAAGGTATTCGCGCTGAATCAACTCGACCGTCTTGACGCCTGCCGCGCAGGAGAGCGGGTTGCCGCCGTAGGTGTTGCCGTGCGCGCCGCGCTCCCAGGTCATGATGCTCTTGCGCGCGATGCAGGCCCCCAGCGGAACGCCGCTGGCAATCCCTTTGGCGCTGGTCAGGATATCGGGTTCGACGCCGAAGTGTTCGATGGCCCACCACTTGCCGGTGCGCCCCATGCCGCTTTGGACTTCATCCGCAATCAGCAGGATGCCGTATTTGTCGCACAGTTGACGCAGGGCCGGGAAGAATCCGGGCGGCGGGACGATGTATCCGCCCTCGCCCTGGATGGGTTCCAGCAGGATACCGGCTACTTCCTCGGCGGGGACAATCTGGCGGAAAATCTGGTCTTCGATGTAGCGCACGACCGCCTCGCCGTAATCTTCGCCCGGCTTGCAATCGAGAATGGGACGGTAGGGATTGGGGAAGGGGGCGTGGGTGACGCCGTTCATCAACGGATAAAAGCCCCGGTGATAGGTCGATTTGCTGGCAGTGAAGGTCACAGCGCCCATCGTCCGCCCGTGAAAGCCGCCGGTAAAACCGATGAAGTTCGAGCGTTCGGTGTGGTAGCGCGCCAGTTTGATGGCCGTTTCGACCGCTTCGGTGCCGGAATTGGTCAGGAATGTGACCGCTTTTTCCTGCATTGGCGCAATTTCGTCCAGTTTTTCGGCCATTTCAATCATTTTGACGTGATAAAAGTCGGACGAGATGTGCAGGAATTTTTCGGCCTGCTCCTGGACGGCCTTGACCACTTCGGGATGGCTGTGGCCGGTGGAATTGACTGCAATCCCGGCCATGAAGTCGAGGAAGCGGTTGCCGTCCACGTCCCACAGCCACGCGCCTTTGCCATACTCCATGGCGAAGGGATAATCGCGCGGGTAAGAGGGGGAAATCACGGCCTCGTCGCGCTCGACCAGCGCGCGGGCCTTGGGGCCGGGTAAGTTCATCGGTTTCATGTAAACTCCTTGTTCGAAAGATGAAAGAAGAGAGAAAGTTCGTTTTGGCAACAACGGTGAGGGATGGTTGAACGAATCTGACCGCGCAACGGCAGAATCAGATGAGAATGCGACCTCCCGCAGGCGGGGGATAACGGGCTGGAATGGAAGGTGGGTTGGGTTTCTCCCCAAAAACAAAAAACCGGCCTGGGGGAGTCAGGTCAGGGTCAGCCGTCGGGCGGCAGCCCAAGCGCCGCAGCGTTGGGCGCAGCGGGGCAATCCAAAAAGACGATAAAGCGGATGCGGCTCATGCTGGAATTATATCGTAAACCCCCGTTCAATTTAGCGGCCTCGGATGGACGGAAATCATCAAGGCGCGCGATGAACATCCGGTTTCGGGTTACTTTCGGCCAAAATCGGCAGGGATTTCACCCCATGCGTTGGTATCCCACTTCAGGAGCTGCGCGTCCGGTTCGTGTTTCGCCAGCCAGGATTCGGCGCGCTCGATGAGCGCAAACAATTCGGCGTTGCGTTCCGTCCGTTGCAGTTCTGTGCGGCATTTCCTGGCCCGCGCCCAGGAAAGAGCGGTTTCGCTATCGGAGTAAATCGGCACGGACAGGTTGTTTTTCTCCATCCAGGCCAGGGCATGGACGAGCGCCAGGAATTCACCAACGTTGTTGGTCCCGTCGGGAAGCGGCCCCCGGTGGAAGATTTGCTCCCCAGTTTCGGTCTGCACGCCGCGCCATTCGACCGGGCCGGGGACGCCGCTGCAAGCCGCGTCGACGCAAAGGGAGGGCAGCAAAGGCTGGGTAGGAGCGAATAACCAGGCCTGGGCGGAGGCCGGTTTACCGCGAAACTGCTCGTAACTGCCGCGCAGCGCGGCTTCGGCAGCCGGGAGACTGTCGAAGGCTTTGAACTCGGCGCCAGGATAGCCCGATACCTGCGCAGAACAGGCCTCCCATGAGTTGAATATCCCGGCCTGGCGGCCTTTCCAGACAACGTAGAACTTTGCCTTTTTCATTGTCTTACTTCAACCCGGCAATCAACTGGCTGACATGGTCCAGCATGCGCTGGCCGCGAAAACTTCCATAGAGCAGGCGCGCGGCGACTTGTTTGTCGATTTTATCGGGCGAGCCGACGGCTTTTCCGATTTTTTGCAAGATGCCTTTGTCGCAGCGGTCGAGCAGTTCGGTGGCGCGGTTGATTTCGGGGGCAAAGGTCACGCGCCGGTCCCACAGTTTCACATCGGAGGCATGGCCGTTGCCTTCCTTGTCGAACGTAAAACAGAAGGTGTGAAACAGCTGGTGCGCCGTCTCGGTGATGTATGCGCCGGTAACGTGCGGGGCGTTCTCCTCGAAGTGGGCGTGAACCCGGTCTTTGAGTTGGGTCAGCGAAAGTCCGCCGACCTTGCCGAACTCGTGGAATTTGAAGATGATTGCCGGGCGGTACTCGTTGGGCGTCATGCGGATTTTTTGCGAGGCGAGAACCTGCAAATAGTTTTCGAGAATTGTTTCGGGCGAGGGCGGGGCTTCGGGGATGAGTTGCGCTTCGAGCTGGTCGCCGCTGGTGCGCAGGGTAATCATCTCCTGCTGGGCCTGGAGGAAGTCTTTGAAACTGGAAAAGTCGTAATTTCGTTCGCTGAAGGACGGGTTCAACCGCAGCATCGACTTTTTCAACTCCGAAGCGGGCATCCATTCCGCCTCCCAGGATTCCAACACGCGCCGCAGGAGCAGGCGGGCTTCGGTGATGTCGAAGGAAGGGGCGGGCGCTTCGCTGGGCGAAACTTTTTTGGGCTTGGCCGGGGCCGGCGGGGGGGCAATCAGTTTATCGTAGAAGATGAACTCATCGCAGGCGTTGACCAGGTATTCGGCGCTCGTGCCGCTGATGCCAATCCCAATCACCACTTTGCCCTGTTCGCGCAGGCGGTGGACCAGTTCGGTGAAATCGCCATCACCCGAAACCAGCAAGACGTGGGTGATGCGGCTGTTGGGGTTATAGAGCATCTCCAGCGCGTCGATGACGATGCGGATGTCGGCGGCGTTTTTGCCGCGTTTGCTGGAGACATGCACCAGGTCGATGCCCAGCCCCAACAAATCGCGTTGGACGCTGCGCTGCTCCGACCAATCGGCGTATGCCCGCCGCAGCACCGTCCGCCCGATGCGGCTGGCGGTTTCCAACACTTTATCCCACTCCACCTCGGCGTCTTTGCCGAGGGTATCGGTGACACTGATTTCGATGTTATCGTAGTCAATGAAAACGGCCACCTGGGCAGAATCGTTATTCATCGGCCCTCCTTTGAAATAATTTCTTTGCGCCGAGTATAAAATAGATATGAGCGGCTGGCAACCTTCGGAACAGAAAACCCCCACTCTCGCAGCATGGCAAGAATGGGGGTTTCGACTTCACGGGTGATTACCAGTTGATTGGCCCTGCTTTGCGATAGTTGCGCGCCAGGAGGCGTAAATCGAGCAGGTCGATGACTCCATCGGCGTTCAAATCTGCCTCGGCGGGGACGTTGGTATTGTAGTTCATGCCAATCGTCAGGGCATCGAACTGGTCAATCACATGATTGCCATCCAGGTCGCCAGCCAGTAAGATGATGGGAGGTAATTCCACCGTTTGACCGGCGTTCAGGTTCACCTGACCCTGCGCGGAGAGGAAACCGCTGGCGGTTATCCCAACGAGATAGGTTCCAGGCAAGAGTTCGAGACTGAATGTGCCGTCACTTGCTGCGGTGAGCGATGTCACCAGTCTGCCATCCATTGCGTAAAATGCGACTGTGGCGGGCTTGCTGACCTGGATTTGACCGTTGACCGTGCCGGTAGTGGGGGGTGGAACCGTGGCAGTGGGGCGAGGCCCAGGCGTCGAAGTCGGTGGGAAGGTTGGGGTGATGGTTGGTTCCAGAGTCAGTGTCGGGGTCGGGGTGAACTCGGCGATGGTCAGGTCGGCGTTCAGGAAGGGCAGGCTGGTGAGCGTTTTGTCGTCGCTGGAGACGCGCGCCTGGCATTGCAAGTTGACTGGGCCTGCCTTGAGTGCTTTTGCCCGGAAAGTGAACGCCGCTCCGCTCTGGCTGGCCCGGT
>DAOUAZ010000068.1:0-6779 GCA_034432975.1 Anaerolineales bacterium
GGGAGGTAATGCCAGGTGTGCAGGAGATGCCCGGTAACGGGAGTCTGCTCGTGCGCGGCGCGTTCCGCGATGGATTCGGCTGGCAGCCCGGCGGCCATGCACAGGGTCAGGAAAAATTCCCCGGCGGAGGCGAATCTGTCGATTGGCAACCTGGATAAGCCCTGCAACGCCAGGCGCGCGAGGAAGTCGGGAATTTCCGGGTTGAGTTTGCGGGGGTTGGTCAGTTCGTCTACCGGCGGCTGGCCGGTGAGCAGCTCGAACAGGAGGGCGGCCAGGGCGTAGATGTCGGCGGCGGGCGAGAGCCGGGCCGGATGCACCTGTTCGGGCGCGGCGTAAGGGTGCGCGGCGGGCTGGAAGTCGATTTCGCCGCTGCGCTTGCTGGCGCCCAGCCCGCTGAGTTGGATGCGCCCCTCCCGGTCGATGTGGACGCGCTCCGGGCATATCCCGGCATGGACGTAGCCCTGGAGATGTAAAAAGTCGAGCGTGGCGGACAGGGCTTTTGCGTAGGCCAGGGTTTCGGCCACGCTGAGGGGCTGGTCGGGGCGCGAGAGCAGGACATCGCGCAGCGAGGGGCCGTCCACCCAGCCTTCGAGCAGGCAGGTGTTTTTTTCGTCTTGGGCCAGGCCGTAGAAGGGCAGCAGCCCGGCGTGACGGATTTTTTTGAGGGGGATGACGCGCACATCCAATTGTTTGAAGGCTTCGGGATTGGCGACCGCTTCGGGCGGCAGGAGCGTCAGCCCGACGTGGCGGCTGCCATGCAAATCCCAGGCGCGGTAGAGTTCGCCCTGCGGGGTGGAGGCGGCAAAGGCTTCGGCGCGGTAACGTCCGAACAGGGTGTGGGTGAGCAATTCTCCGGGCATGAAAAAAGTATAGCGTACTTTGTGTCAAGTTGCGCAATGATTCTTTGGGAATTCTTCAGGCAGGGTTTCTTGTCCACAGATTACATCTGGAATGTAGAGTTCGTTTGAAATCAAAACCCTTTGGACACGGATTTCACAGATTCGACGGACTGCCCCTGTAGGGGCGCGCGGATTATTTAAAAAAATCGGTGAGACTCCGCGTAATCCGTGTACAAGGTTTGGTTTTTTTGCGTCAAATGAGCCAAGTTTTGTATCTTCTCAATATTTTGGGGAGAGAAGCACCGTTCCGAAGGCTTCGCCGCGAGCGCTCAGCCGAGCGATTTGAACGGCTCAACCAGGTTTTTCAAGCAACCCTCACCTGCACTTGTCGCGCAGGCGCAAGTGTCGGGACGTTTCCCCATTTTTTTGAGAAGATACCAAGTTTTTTGTCTTTCCCTTCGAATTAAAGTGAACTCTAAACTCAAGTTACATCGGTTGGCCGGAAAATCCGCGAAATCGGCGTAATCTGTGGATGAATTTGGAAAAATTGCGCTATACTTTTGACTATTGGAGAGTTTATGTCTGAAATAGACCTTGCCCCGCTTCGAGAAATCCTGCCGCGTTTTTCCGCGCAGGGACGTTCCGGTCTGCTGCCCGCTTTGCACGCCGCGCAGGGCTTGTATGGCTGGCTGCCGCCGGAGGCTGCTGCCGAAGTGGCCCGGTCGCTGAATGTGCCGCTGGCCGATGCGCATGGCGTCATCGAGTTTTACAGCCTGTTTTATAACGAGCCGGTTGGTCGGCGAATTACGCGAGTATGCACAGATGCGGCTTGCGCGTTGAAGGGCGGGGAAGACATTTTAAATGAACTCTGCGCCGAAAAAGGAATTCGGCCTGGGCAAACCACGCCGGAGGGTGCTTCCACTATCGAATCCGCGCCCTGCCTGGGCATGTGCGACCTGGCCCCGGCGGTGTTGACCGTCGACGACGGGCGCTGGACGGTGGGCGAGGGGGAACTGCGCCCCCGCTCGCTGATATATGGTACTGACCGTCTGCTGACTGCGCGCTGCGGCAGGGGCCGCCTGACCACGCTGGCAGAGTATGGCGGTTACAAGGCCTTGCGCAAAGCCCTGGCGATGACTCCGCAGGCGGTGATAGACGAGATGAAGGCTTCGGGGCTGGTGGGGCGCGGCGGGGCGGCCTTCCCGACCGGCGTCAAGTGGGAGGGGGCGGCGAGGGCGGAAGGCTCGCCGAAGTATGTGGTCTGCAACACGGACGAATCGGAGCCGGGGACGTTCAAAGACCGGATGCTGTTGATGGACGACCCGCACAGCATTCTCGAAGGGATGCTGATTGCCGGGTACGCGATTGGCGCGGCGCATGGCTATTTCTATGTGCGCGGCGAATATGCCTACATGCTGCCCGTGCTGGAGGCGGTGTTTGCCTCGGCGCGCAAGGCCGGTTTGCTGGGCGAGAATATCCTGAACTCCGGGTTTTCGTTCGATGTCGAAATCCGTTTGGGGGCGGGAGCGTACATTTGCGGCGAGGAGACGGCCCTGTTCGAGTCCATCGAGGGCAAGCGCGGCTTCCCGCGTATCAAGCCACCCTTCCCGACCACGCACGGGCTGTTTGGCAAGCCGACGGTCATCAACAACGTCGAGACGATGTGCAACATTCCGCTCATCCTGAAGATGGGCGCGGAGGCGTATCGCAGGATTGGCACGGAGAAATCGACCGGGCCGAAGTTGTTTTGCGTTTCGGGCGATGTTCGCAGGCCGGGGGTGTACGAGGCGCCGTTTGGGGTGACGCTGCGGGAACTGCTGGCGATGGCGAATGGTGCTCCGGTTGACCAGTTGACCAGTTCCTCTATCCAGGCCATCCTGTTTGGCGGGGCGGCGGGGACGTTTGCGACGGCGGAACACCTGGATGTCCGATTGACCTTCGAGGATTTGCGCGCGGCGGGGTTGTCGCTCGGTTCGGGCGTGGTGATGGTGTTCGGCCGGTCGCGCGATTTGCGCAAGGCCCTGGCGAATTTGGGACATTTCTTCGCGCATGAGTCATGCGGGAAGTGCTATCCCTGCCAGATGGGGACGCAGCGCCAGGCCGAGATTTTAGAAAGGCTGGCGCATGGCAAGCCGTTGGAAGGCGATTTCGAGCGTTTGCAGGATGTGGGCTGGACGATGACGGATGCCAGTCTGTGCGGGCTGGGGCAGACGGCGGCCAGCGCGGTGCTGAGTGCGATGAAATTGGGATTGGTCAGGTTGTAAAATCTGTACACGGATTTTATAGATTCGGCGGATTTATACGGATTTTTTGTATCATCTCAAGAAAATAGGGAAACGTTCCTTAGCAATAAACGTCCCGAAGGTTGCCGGAAACAACCAAAATTTCTCGTAAAAACCTTCGGGACGGTGCTTGTACGGGACGGTGTTTCTCTACCCAGAATAACAAGAAGATGCGATTTTTTTGTGTCTCAGCCCCATAGGGCAGTGGAGTTCTCATGCCTAAAATGATTCTCGATGGTCAGGAAATTACAGCGGCGGAAGGGGAGACCCTGTTGGAGGCGGCCCGGACTGCCGGTTTCGACATCCCCGCCATCTGTTGGCACCCGGCGGCGACCTCGAACGGTCTCTGCCGACTGTGCGTGGTGGAGGTCGAAGGGATGCGGATGCTCCAGCCGGGCTGTATCGTCCAGGCGGCGGATGGGATGAAGGCGCAGACCAGGTCGGAGCGGGTGATTCGCGCGCGCCGGACGATTCTGGAGATGCTGGCTTCGAGCGTGGATTTGTCCGATTCGCCCGAAATCCTGGCGCTGATGGATGAATACGGCGCGTCGGCGGAGCGTTTCCCGGAAGCGAAGCGGCGCGAAGTCCCGGTCAAGGACGACAACCCGATGTATGTCCGCGATTATGCCAAATGCGTCTTGTGTTGGCGCTGCGTGCAAGTCTGCGCGGAGGATGCCCAGTACACCTACGCCATCAACTTCAGCGGGCGCGGCTACGAAACCGAAATCGGGACGTTTTTCGACGCGCCGATGCCCGCCACGACCTGCGTGTTCTGCGGCCAGTGCGTGGGAGTGTGTCCGACCGGGGCGCTCAAGCCCAAACGCGAATTTTTACTGGAGCAAGGGCTGAAGCCGGATGAGATTATGGTGATGAACTCTGGACGAAAGCGGCGCAAATGAGTGGATTTATCGGAGAATTTATGAACCCTGGCTTTGCGCCCATTCTCTTCGGCCTGGCCGCCGCGCTCACCTGGGGCGCGGGTGATTTCAGCGGCGGGATTGCATCCAAACGGACGAAGGCCCTCAGTGTGGTCATCATCGCGCACGCTTTTAGCATGGTCTTGCTGCTGGCGGCCGCTTTCCTGCTGCGCGAACCGCTCCCGCCGCTTTCGGCCTGGCTGTGGGGCGGGTTGGCCGGGCTGGGCGGCGCGATTGGGCTGGTGCTGCTCTACAGCGCGCTCGCCAGCGGGCGGATGAGCGTGGCCGCGCCCGTCTCGGCGCTGGTGGCGGCGGCCATTCCGGTGGTTTTTGCCGCCCTGACAGATGGATTGCCCTCGCTATGGGTCATCGCCGGTTTCGTGCTGGCGTTGGCGGCCATCTGGCTGGTCTCTGGCGGCAGCCGGGATTTTCGTCTGGCCGAACTGCGCCTGCCCTTGTTGGCCGGCCTGGCCTTCGGCTTTTTCTTTACCACGCTGCACCTTGCCAGCGGAGAATCGGTCATTTACCCGCTCATTGCCGTGCGGATTGCCTCGATTTCGAGCCTGCTCCTGTTTTCGCTCGTCACCCGCCAGCCGGTTGCGCCCTCCCGCGCGAGTCTCTTTCCCATTCTGATGAGTGGATTGCTCGATACGCTCGGCAACGGCGCGTATGCCCTGGCCGCCCAACTCGGACGGGTCGATATTGCCGCCGTGCTGGGTTCGCTCTATCCCGGCGCGACGGTGCTGCTGGCCTGGTTTTTGCTCAAGGAGCACGTCAACCGCCAGCAGGTGGTTGGCATTGCAGCGGCGTTGGCGGCGATTGTGCTGATAACGGTTTAACCTATCCCCCGGCCCCTTCCCTTTCAGGGAAGGGGAGAACCCAACCCCGGCGCCTTCCCTCCCAGGGAAGGAGAGAAAATAATGCAGAAAGAAAACACCTTGTTAACCATATTTGTCGCTCCCATCAGTCATCCCCTTCCCGTCCTGGGAAGGGGGCTGGGGGGATAGGATTGAACCATGCCTGTCAAAAATATCGTCATCGGTCAAAAAGTTACCCCCGAAAAACGGCGGATGGCGAAAGAATTGCGCCAGAATATGACCCCGACCGAAAGAATTTTGTGGCAATTGTTGCGCACGAACAAACTGGCTGGCTGGCATTTCCGCAGGCAGCAAATCATTGATGGTTTTATCGTTGATTTTTATTGTCATGCCGCCAGTTTGATTGTAGAAGTGGATGGAGGTATCCATGAAACCCAAAAAGAGCAGGATGCCGAGCGCGATGCGCACCTGGTTTCACGCGGTTTCCGTGTTTTGCGCGTGACAAACGATGAAGTGAATCACGATATCGAAGGCGTGTTGAAAAAGATTCTGGAGAACCTCTAATTAATCTGCCTCTCTCCCCCTTCCCTGTAAGGGAAGGGGGCTGGGGGGATAGGTTTGGAGAATGACCTATGCTCGAACCCCAACACATCGCCCGCACCACCTGCCCCTATTGCGGCGTCGGCTGCACGCTCGACCTGCACGTCAGGGATAACTTTATCTATAAAGTCACTTCGCCCTTCGATTCGGTCGTCAACAAAGGCAATTTGTGCGTTAAGGGGCGGTTTGGCTACGATTTTATCTACCACCCCCGGCGGATTACGAAGCCGATGGTCAGGCGTTATCTGCTGGAGCAGTTATCCGTAAACAGTAATCAGTTGTCAGTGAATAGGAAAGATGCCGCTAACTTCGGCAACCGCTCACTGATGACTGACCCACTGATAACTGATAACTTCCCCTGGGGATGGGTCGAAACCGACTGGGAGACCGCCCTGAATATCACCGCCGGCAAACTGGTCGAAATCTACCGGCGTGATGGTTCAGACGCAATGGCCGTTTACTGCTGCGCCAAAGCCACCAACGAGGACAATTACCTGCTCCAGAAAATGTTCCGGGCAATTTTCCGCACCAATAACGTTGACCACTGCACCCGCCTGTGCCATGCCGGGAGCGTAATGGCCCTCCAGCAGTCGCTTGGCACTTCGGCCATGTCGAACACCGCCAGCGAGGTGATGCTGAACGATGTGTTCATCGTGACCGGCTCGAACACCACCGAAAACCATCCCATCATCGCGCTCCAGATGAAGGACGCCATCCGCAAACGCGGTGCGAAACTCATCGTCATCGACCCGCGCCGAATCGAATTGGTCGATTTTGCCGAATTGTGGCTGCCGCTCAAACCGGGGACGAACGTGCCGGTCTTCAGCGCGATGGCGCATGTCATCGTCAAAGAAAACCTGGCCCATTGGGATTTCGTTCGCGCCCGCGCCGAGGGAATTGACGACTTCATCGCCAGCCTGGAAAAATTCACTCCAGAATACGCCGAATCCATCTCCGGCGTGCCTGCCGACGACATCCGCAAGGCCGCCCGGCTGTATGCGACGGCCAAAAACGCGGCCATTTACTGGGGCATGGGCATTTCGCAGCTCTCGCACGGCACGGCCAGCGCGCTGGCGCTGATTCACCTGGCCTTGCTGACCGGCCACATCGGGCGGCCCGGCACGGGGCTGAATCCGCTGCGCGGGCAGAACAACGTGCAGGGCGCGAGTGATATGGGCGCGATGCCCTTTCACTTCCCCGGCTACATGCGGGTCGATGCGCCGGGCAACGCCGAACAGTGGGAAAAGGCCTGGAACATCGAAGCGGGCGGCCTTTCGCGCAAGCCCGGCCTGACCACTACCGAAATCCTGTCCCATGCCCATC
>DAOUAZ010000069.1:0-8458 GCA_034432975.1 Anaerolineales bacterium
AGGTCACTTTCGCGTCCGATTATTTCGACCTGCTCTACGAGTGGGCCGTGCGCCTCGTCGAAATGGGGCTGGCTTACGTCGACGACCAGACCCAGGAAGAGATGAGCGCCAACCGCGGCACGCTCCCCAAAGGCACGAAGTGGAGCGAGACCGAATCTGCCATTAAACCGGGGGTCGATTCCCCCTGGCGTAACCGCTCAATAGAAGAAAACCTCGACCTGCTGGAACGCATGAAAAACGGCGAATTTCCCGAAGGCAGCCGCGTCCTGCGCGCCAAAATTGATATGGCGCATCCAAATATCCTGTTGCGCGACCCGGTCATGTACCGCATCATGCACGTTCACCACCACCGCACCGGCGATAAGTGGCACATCTACCCGATGTACGACTGGTCGCACGGACAGAACGACTCGATGGAAGGCGTAACCCATTCGCTTTGCTCCAACGAATACATCATCCACCGCCCGCTCTATGAGTGGTTCCTGCAAAAACTGGAAGCCTTCCCCAGCCGGCAGATTGAGTTCTCGCGCCTGAACCTGACCTACGCCATGATGAGCAAGCGCAAATTGCGCAAACTGGTCGAAACCGGCGTGGTGCGCGGCTGGGACGACCCGCGCTTGACCACCCTGCGCGGCCTGCGGCGGCGCGGCGTGCCGCCCGAAGCGATTATCGACTTCGTCACCGGCACCGGCGAGACCAAAAACGACAGTTGGGTCGAAATGGCCCAGTTCGAGGCCGTGATTCGGGACGTTCTCAACAAAACCGCCCTGCGCCGCATGGCCGTCCTGAAACCGCTCAAACTGGTCATCGATAATTACCCCGAAGACCTGGTGGAAGAACTCGAAGCCGTCAACAACCCCGAAGACCCCGCCGCCGGGACGCGCAAAGTGCCGTTCTCGAAGGTGCTTTACATCGAGCAGGATGATTTCCGCGAAGCGCCGCCGCCCAAATACTTCCGCCTGTTCCCGGGCAACGAGGTGCGCCTGCGCTATGCGTACCTCGTCCGTTGTACCAGCGTCGTGAAAGACGAAGCCGGGAACGTGATCGAAGTCCACTGCGCCTATGACCCCGCCACGCGCGGCGGCGACGCCCCCGATGGGCGTAAAGTCAAATCGACCATTCACTGGGTCTCGGCCCGGCACGCCCTCCCCGCCGAAGCGCGGTTGTACGAGCAACTCTTCACCACCGAGCGCCCCGACGACGGCGAACTGGAGAACATCATCAACCCCAATTCGCTCGAAGTTCTCGAAAAGGCCTTCGTCGAACCGGCCCTGGGCGAAGCCAAAGCCGGTGAAAAGGTCCAGTTCGAACGCACCGGCTACTTCTGCCTCGACCCGGATACCAAACCCGGCCAGCCGGTCTTCAACCGCACAGTGACGCTGAAGGACAGTTGGGCAAAAAGCGAGGGAAAAGGCAAGTAGCGGGCAGGCGGTCCAAACGAAAAGTCCGCAACACCCAAAACGCTGTGTCTAAATTGACACAGCGTTTTGGGTCTAAAAAACGTCTATTTTTCAGGTAGAATAAACATGTTCCTGGATGAAGTCACTTTTTTCATCCGCACCATTGAAAGGGAAAACCATCATGTCGCAGAAGACTCCTTCTTCAGATGAAAGCGCCGAATCCGGCTCTGCCGGACCCAAGCGTTCCTCCCAAACCACCCCGCCAACCTTCGTCAACCAGCGGCCCCCGGCATTGAGCGTGACCAACTACCGCAAGAAGCAACAGGTTGGGCCTTTTGTCATTTGGACGCTGGTCATCGTGTTGGTCGTGGGCGGCCTGGTTATCCTGGGTACCTGGCTGTTCGGCGCGGATGGCCCGGTCCAGACCATGCTGGCGACCGAAACCCCTACGGTCACGCCAACATCCACCCCAACCAATACCGCCACCCTGACCAGCACGCCGACCGAGACAACGACCCCTACCGAGACCCTGACCCCCACGCCTTCGATGCCATTCGAGTATGAAGTGCAGCCCGGCGACACCCTGTATGGGTTGCAAGAAAGGTTTGGCCTGGGAGATGATTTCCTGTGCACTATTGTCATCCTGAATGCGGATAAAAACAATGGTCAAGGAATCAATATCAATAACATCGCCCCTGGCGACCGCATTACCCTGCCCAACCCCGACCTGCGCTGCCCAACCCCCACACCGATTGATTTTACGGCACTGCGGCGCGGCGCGGAAGTGAACTACACCATCCAGGCCAACGATACCATCGCGGCCATTGCCGACCGCTTCAACAGCACCATCGAGGACATCCTGGCAATCAACAATATCACCGACGCCAACCGGATTTTTGTCGGGCAGGTTATCAAAGTGCGCGTCAACCTGGTGACGCCGACCATCACGCCCAACCCGACCATCACGCCCGGCCCAACTGTCACGCCTGGCCTGCCGTCCATCCTGCAATCGCCCACGCCAGGGGCAGCCGCCACGCCGACCCCCTGATTCGGTCTGGACAAAACCAAATCCATCGGGTACAATTCCGCCCCGCTATATAAGGATAGTTTTTTCTCGGAGGAAGTACTTTGGCTAATATCAAGTCCCAAATCAAGCGTAATCGTCAGAACGAGGCCCGCCGCCTGCGCAACCGCGCCTTTCGCGGTTCGGCCCGCGCTGCTGCGCGCGCCGCCCGCGCCACCATTGACTCTGGCGCGCCCGATAAGGCCGCCGTTCTGCTTGCCATCAGCCGCCTCGACAAGGCTGCCGAAAAAGGCGTTATTCACAAGAACAACGCCGCCCGCCGCAAAAGCCGCCTGATGAAGGCCCTCGCGGCTGCCGAAACCAAGTAACCCCCTGGCTTGTGACCTTGCGAATCAAGCGGGAGCGCCATACGGCTGCTCCCGCTTTTGTGCTTGTAACCGGAGAAAATGATGAAAACAGGAACGATGCTCTTCCTGAACGGAGCATCCAGTTCGGGCAAAACCACCCTGCTGGAAACTTTTTGGTGACTTCTTCAGGCGTACAAACCCCAATCCAGCGCGGAGGGGTCTTCCATCATCGAAAAATCCCATACTTCCATGCCCATTTCGACCGTCACGGGCATTTTCAGGCCTTCCTGGGCCTTTTGGCGGGTCATGTCGACCATGGCCGGGCCGTAGGGGCAGAAGGGCGTGGTCAGAATCATTTTGATGCGGGCGGTCGTGTCTTCGACGGTGATGTCGCGCACCAGCCCCAACTGGATGATGCTCATGCCGATTTCGGGGTCGATCACCTCCGAGAGTTTCTCGCGGGCCGGTTCCACCATCTCCGGGTGGGTGTCGTGGATGGTCCACTTGACGATATTCAGGGATTCATCGCTCATTGGGCGTTCTCCAAAGCAGTATTTTGAACAACATAAGTGCAGTGCGTTGCCCCGCTCAAGATGCACTGGATTTTGTTGGCCGGCAGGTCCAGCATTTTGGAAATCAGGGTTTGGTCGACGGCGCAGACTTCGGGGTGCGCCTGGCCGACCTGCAAATAGGGGCAGGTGATTTCGTGGATGTGATATTCGCCGCCTTTTTTCTCCCACTCGACGACAAATCCCTCCGCCGCGAGCAGTTCTTTGACCGTTTCCAGGCGTTCTTCCACGCTCAAGCCCTTCAACTGCTCCCGGTGTTCTTCCGCCAGGCCGGTTGCCACTTCCTTGAACAATTCTCCAACCACTGGGCCGGGGAGCGTTTCCTTCATCTGGGTGAGCAGGCGGGTGGTCAGGCGCAGGTAGCGGGTGGGAAAGCGTTCCAGCCCGTCCTCGGTCAGGAAGTAGACCAGACGCGGGCGTCCGACCCCGTGCCGTTCTTCTTCGGCGTCCACCAGCCCTTCTACCTGTAAATTGGTCAGGTGGTGGCGCGCTGAAATAGGGTTGATGCCGACTGCTTTGGCCAGGTCATTGATGGTCGTGCGCGGTCGGCGCAGCAAGGTTTGTAAAATCCGGTCGCGTGTGCTTTTCATACTCTCTCTGGGGTGGTTATTCCAATAACTTCCAAAGAGGAGTATATCAGTCCCGTTTGGGCTTGTCAATAAAATAGATAAATATCATAAATATTTCATCGATTATCCGTTCATGAACCAATACGCGCCGTAAATGTTGATGACAATGCTGAACAGCGTCAGGAGGATGAAATGCCAGGGAACTTTTTTGCCCACGCCAACAGCCAGCATCATAAGAAGTGGCGTGATGAAGTCCAAAACATAACGATACCCAAACTGGTGCGCCCCCGTATTGGAGTAAAGACTCAGCATAACCAGGTTACACAAAACGGCTGCCCAGACGCCCAGTATCCACCATTGTTTCGAATATCGCCGGAAAAGGTAAAGGAAGACCGGCGTGGTTGCGAAAATACTCATACCGGTGGTCGTTGGGTCGATTGGCCAGAGCGCCCCTTTTGGCTCAACGGGCCAGGGGGTTCCCCAGTTGATTTGGGGTAGTTTTAGGAACATGACATACAGGTTATTTGGCACAAAGTAGGGTGAGAACAACCCATATTTTTGCACATTCCCCACAATATCTGGCCCGGCATTGACGGTGGTGTACCCGAAATCGCGGATATCGTCAAACCGCAGGTAGTTATAGGTCATTAAGGTCAACACAGCCAGCGCAACCGGGATGGCCGATTTCAGGCTCCAGGAAAAAGCCTGTTTCCAGGAGGCTTTGCCCTCGTTTTCACGCAAGATTTGCATGGAGATGGCAAAGACCAACGGCCAGGTCATCAGGCTGTTGGGCCGAGCGAGCATGGCCAGCCCAAGGAAAGCGCCCACGACCCAGGCGGGCCAGGCGCGCAGGGCTGCATAGACGGAGAGGGCCAGGCAAAGCACGGTCAAAATCTGGCTGACGTACCAGCCGCGGCCGCTGATGCCCACCCACAGGTGTGGTGTGCCAAACAGGAAAACCACCATCAGCCAGAAAATGCCATTCCACGATAATTCCAGCCATTTACGCTGGGCAAGCGCGCGCAAAATCAGGAAAACCAGCGCGCCGTTGATGGCGCTGTAGACAATCGACAGCAGGCTGGGGTTGATTTCTTCTACCCCAAGCAGGTACGCAATTGGCAGCATGACAAACGCGGGCAGAGGGGGCATTGGCACATACCACTTCCCGTTGTAAAGAGTCAGGTCGTGAGTATAGGGTGGGTTTTCGATGTAGAGCTTGCCCTGCAAGAGTTGAGCAACCAGCAGATCCCAGAAGGCATATCGGCTTTTGTTAACCCAATTAATCAAGAAGGCGACCTGCCAATACAAAAAAATAGTCAGGCAGAACAGGCCCAGACTGCCGAAAAAAGTATCGAGACGAGCGACCCAGCGGTCTTGCTTCAATGACTCGGCTGCGAGGTAACGCAGCAGGATGACCAGCAGTAAATCGGCGATGAAAACCCAGGTCAGGAATCCGCCCAGCCGGATATACGTAGATTCCAGGAACCGAAACGGGCGCAGGACAGGGGGCTGGTTGAAGAGCAGGAAAGCGCCAATCAGGAATAACCCGGCATACAAAATCCCCAAGATGAGCGCCTGACGCGGTGCAAAAACATCGAGCGCCTTTTGCTCGAAGCCTTTTTGCCGGAACAGGAGCCAGATAACCCACAGGTTGAGCAGCAACAATCCCAACCAGATTGCTGCCAGGAGCAGGCGGGAGGCCGACAGCCCAAACAGCAATTGGTCGACAGGTTTGGAGCGAGGGATAACAAACTGGGCAAAAGCCACGAAACCGCTGATGGCGCTGCCCGCGAGGAATAGCGTAACGATGAGTTTCTTGCCTGTCTGCAACTTTCGAAATAAATTAGACATAGTTATCCTGTCAGAAGGCATTTACCAGTTCAAATCCTGCTCGTAATTCCATTTCACCAGCACCTCCCCGGCGGCTTCCTTGAACACCCCCCGGTCGTGGGTGGTGAACATGTTGCGCCAGTTGCCGGCCTTGCCTTTGGGCAGGAAACTGGCAATCTCGCCTGCCCGCCGGGCCTGCCACTCTTCGTCGAGGTTTTGGCCCATCTCGTTTTGGATTTCCGTTTCGAGCGAGGCTTCCGTCGAAACGCCGAGGAAGGCCCATAGTTTTTGCATTTCGTCGAACGGGTGGGCCAGCAAGTCCTCGTAGCGCAGGGAAAAGTAGTTTTGTCCGTAGAGCCTTTGGCTTTCCGAATCAATCTCGTTCACATCATCTGCCCACCGCTGGGCAATCTGGCGGATGAAGGCGTCGGTGAAGATGCTGCGGGTTCCGTCGGTGAAAGGCGTCTGGTCGCGTTTCAGGTCTTCGATAATGCGGCGGTCTTCGGCAGTCAGGAATTTTGAGTCTTCGACGAAGTTGCGGAAGCGCTCCGAAATCAGCACATCCCGTCCATCGCGGACGATGTAGATGAGTTTGGCGTCGGGGTAAATGGCGTGGGTGTCGCGCACGACCTGGCCGTGAATGGTGGACGAGGGGCTTTTGTCGCCGACGATTCGTTTTCCCTCGCGGATGGCGTCGCGCTCCATGATGAAGTCGGCGGCGGCGCGCATCACCAGCGGCGACAGGTCGCGGCCCCTGTTCCAGCGGTTGGATTTGCGCGAGAGCCAGTCGGCGGCTTCAGGGGTCTCGACCAGCGATTTGAGCATCGGGGCGCGGGTGAAGAAGTGCGCCTGGTAATTGCAGTGGACTTCGGGGTGCAGGCGCGCCAGACGCATCAGGATGGTCGTGCCGGAGCGGGCATGACCCATGATGAAAAACTTCTCGCGCGGGAAGAACTGCTTGACCTCGGCCACTTCCTCGGCGGTGATGGCCGGGATTTCGGCGCGTTTTTTACCGGATGCCTCCCCTTTGAGCAGGAGGCGGGCGGCAGATTTGATGCGGGAAAGAAATTGCATTGACTTCTCCACGAATTCACACGAATTTGAGTTCTACCGTTTCCAATTCAACATCACCAGCCCGGCCAGGCAGACGAAAATCCCTGATTCTGCTGTTCTTTGTGGTTTTGCTGGTTTTCCCTCGCAATACCCTTGCGGGCACGCGAGTCGCCAAGAACGCCAAGTTTTCGACCTTTATTGCGCCTTTGCGGCTTTGCGTGAACCTTTTTCCATAGCAGATTTCAGAAACCACAAATTCTGCCAGAACCAGGAAAATCCCAAGCACGTTGACCCACGAGATTTTATCCTTGAATAAAGAAAATTGCCACAGGCAGCAGGATGAGCGAGGCGGCCACGTTGACCACCACCGCAGTGATTCCCAGGGTCCAGCCGGAACGGTAGACCAGCAGGAAGCCAAACTCGATACACGCGCAAACTTCCAGCATTATACAACGGCTGGAAACAGCCTGCCATTTCGAGTTCAACATCCAGCCCTGCTTCAGCCCTACGCGCTTGCTTAACTGTCGTATAATTCACTTCCCGCCGCATGTATCGCAAGAACGTGACGGCGCGTGATAACTTTTATTCAACCACCGGCGCAGGGGCTGAGGCCGGACGGACTCTACCACTTTTGGAGGGTACCCATGTCTACAACCAACGTTTTTCCTTCTATTCCTGCGCGGAAGAAAGTTACTACGCTAACCTTCCGCCAGAAAAAAGAGCGCGGCGAGCCGATTACGATGCTCACCGCCTACGATTATCCCACCGCGCTGGCGATGGACCAGGCCGGGGTCGATTCCATCCTGGTCGGCGATTCGCTCGGCATGGTGGTGCTTGGCTACGAAAACACCCTGCCCGTGACGATGGAGGAGATGCTCCACCATGCGCGGGCTGTCTCGCGCGGCGCGAAGAATGCCTTGCTGGTCGGCGATATGCCGTTTATGTCGTACCAGGTTTCTGCCGAAGACGCGCTGCGCAACGCGGGCCGCTTCCTCCAGCAGGGTGGCATGGACGCCGTCAAACTGGAAGGCGGGCGCGAGCGGGTGGAGGCCATCCGCGCGATTGTGGGGGCCGGAATTCCGGTGATGGGCCACCTGGGGCTGACTCCGCAGTCGATTCACCAATTGGGCGGATTCCGCGCCCAGGGCAAGACCGCCTCGGCGGCCAAACGCCTGCTCGATGACGCGCTCCTGCTCGAAGAGGCCGGGTGCTTCAGCCTGGTGCTGGAATCGGTCCCGGCCCGGCTGGCGGGGTTCATCTCCCAGCGGATTTCGATTCCCACCATCGGAATCGGCGCGGGGGCCGGGACGGACGGCCAGGTGCTGGTGACGCATGACCTGCTTGGCTTGTTCGACCGCTTCACGCCCAAATTCGTCAAAAAATACGCCAGCCTGCACACCGAAATGCAAAAAGCCTTCATGGCTTATATCGCCGATGTGCAGGAAAAACAATTCCCGGCGGAAATGCACACGGTCGATATGGCGGATGAAGAGTGGGATGCCTTCCTGGGTGAGATGGAACCCCTCCAGGCGGTGTGACATGAAAAAGATGTTGATTGTTGGCACGGGCGCGCTGGGGACGCTGTTCGCGGCGCGCCTGGCCGCTTCTGGCAATTCCGTGACAGTGCTGGGGACGTGGAAAAACGCCCTCGAAGCCCTGAACCGGG
>DAOUAZ010000070.1:0-2382 GCA_034432975.1 Anaerolineales bacterium
CGGCGGCGGGCCGCACGCTCACCGTGCCGCAGGCCGCCAGTGACAGGGAAAGCAGTAACAGGAAAGGGAAAACTTTGGCAAGTAGTTTGAACATGGTTCGACTCCAGAATTGAAGGGATATATTCTAACACTCCTGCGCCCCGCTTGCTGTATAATCTCCCTGTCAAATTATACACGGAGGCACTCATGCCGCTTCAAATTATCGTTGGCGCGCAGTGGGGCGATGAAGGCAAAGGCCGCATCGTCGATTGGTTCGCCGCCGAGGCTGATATTGTTGCCCGTTACAACGGCGGCGACAATGCGGGGCACTCGGTCACGGTTGGCGAGCAGTTATTCAAACTGCATCTCGTTCCATCGGGCATCATCCATTCCGGGCCGGTGGCGGTGTTGGGGAATGGGATGGTCATCAATCCCGAATCGCTGCTCAAGGAAATCGACATGCTCGCGGGCCTGGGCGTGGAAATCTCCCCCCGCCGCTTGCGCATCTCGCACGCCGCGCATTTGATTACCCCCGCGCATCGCGCCCTGGATGCCGCCCTGGAAGCGCTGCGCGGCAAAGGCAATATCGGCACCACCGGGCGCGGTATCGGCCCGGCCTACACCGATAAAGCCGCCCGCACCAACTTGCGGGTTGGGGAAATGCTCTCTGCTGATTTCGTGGAAAAACTCGGCAGCCACATCGAATCGGCCAACCGCGCGCTGGCCTCGCTCGATGCGCCGGCTCTCGAAATCCAGCCTGTTCTCGACCAATTCTCGGAATACGCCGCCCGCATCAAACCCTTCATCGCCGATACTTCCGCCGAAGCCTGCGAAGTCCTGTCGCGCGGCGGGGCTGTCCTGGCCGAGGGCGCGCAGGGAACCCTGCTGGACATCGACCACGGGACCTATCCCTTCGTCACCTCGTCAGCGACTGTGGCGGCGGGCGTCTTCAGCGGGCTGGGAATCGGAATCACCGCCGCGCGCGATGCGGTCGTGACCGGCGTCTGCAAATCCTTCCAGACGCGGGTCGGCAGCGGCCCCTTCCCCACTGAGGTCTTCGAGGACATTGCCCTGCGCTTGCGCGGGACAGGCGCCAACCCCTGGGACGAATATGGCACCACCACCGGGCGTCCGCGCCGCGTGGGCTGGCTGGATGGCGTCCTGCTGCGCTACGCCGTCCGAATCAACGGCTGCACCGAACTGGTCATCACCAAACTGGACATTCTCTCCGGTCTCGAAACGCTCAAACTATGCGTTGCTTATCGAAAAGACGGCAAGACGTACAGCGACCTGCCCTTCGGCCCGACCGAACTGGAAGGTTACGAACCGATTTATGACGAATTCCCCGGCTGGAGCGAGGACGTGAGCGGCATCCGCGCGTGGAATGACCTGCCCCAGGCGGCGCGCGGCTACCTCGACGCCATCAGCCAGCTGGCCGGGATTCCGGTTCGGCTGGTCAGCGTCGGCCCGGAGCGAGAACAGATTGTATCAAGATGATATTGGAGGGAATTTTATGAACAGAAGATTGATGTTCAAAGTGATTGCAGGTTTGACGGGACTTGGATTGCTGGCAGGTGGTATGCTTGCGCTCTATTTTGCCGGAAGCCGCATGTTGCCCACAATGATTCTCTCTGCATACCAGGAGAAGAGTTGCCAGAAAGTAGCATCATTCAGTGAAATGTTCAACAGGTTTTATCCTGAGGATGCTGGCATAACTTCCCTTGTTCGTGAATGCAACGACTATTCTGCCGCAATAACTTATAAAGAAAATGGGGAGTGGCAGAACGCCTATCTTGCATTCAAAAATTATCCCAACTCATACCCAACCGGGGTATTCACGAGCGAATCATACGAGGAAGCAGCGTATTCCTTGGTCAGGCTGGCAAATGAACAATACCAAAATCGCCAATACGATGAAGCGGTTAAGAACCTGCAAATTGCGACGATGGTGTATGGTTTTACAACAAATTCCAAAGAGGCTGGAGACTTGCTGGTAAGTGTTTATACGGATTGGGCCAGCGAATTGCGTACAGCCGAAAACTTTGAAGAAGCTGAAAAAAAGTTGCTTGCTTTCCGCGCCGGAGCCGAAGCAGCCGGTCAAACAGAAAGAATTGCCACATCTGAGTTACTCCTTGCCCAAACTTACCTGGCGTGGGGACAGTTTTTACAGGACAAAGGCGAGTTCGAACTCGCAAGCAAAAGGCTGCAAAAGGTCATTCAGGTCACTTCTGATGAAGAAATCATTGCACAGACACAAAATCAGTTCCTGGCAATATATACTGCCTGGGCTAACTCGCTATTAGAACAAGGAGGTTTTGTACCAGCAATCGAAAAATTCAAAGAAGGCCTGCTATTTGTTGGCGAACAGAACCAGCCGTCGATAAATAAATCGATTGGAGAAGT
>DAOUAZ010000071.1:0-11085 GCA_034432975.1 Anaerolineales bacterium
GCGAGAATCTGGTCGGCGGCGGCGCGGGCGCGGGGGGCGGCGCGGACGAGCGGGGTCAGGATGAAGGGGGCGGCGTAGTAGAGCGTGCGCTCGGCGTTGGCGAGGGTCAGTTTTTCCTTGCCGCAGATGGGATGTCCGCCGATGGGGTCGAAGCGCTCCGGCAGGCGGTTCATTTTCTCGACGATGGCGCGCTTGGTCGAGCCGAGGTCCAGCACAATGCAGGGATTCGGCGTGAAATCGGGTAACTGCTCTAGCAGGGTGAGAATGGCCGGGACGGGGGCGGCCAGGATAACGAGGTCGGCCTGGGGGAGGAGTTTGGCGGGGTCGCTGCCAGCCTGGTCAACGATGCGTTGACGGAGGGCAAGTTCCAGCGCGGCAGAATCCGGGTCGATTCCAATGAGGCTGGCACAATGTCCTTTTAACGCGAGGGCGATGGAGCCGCCCATCAGCCCCAATCCAATAATGGCGATATGAGACTCTTTGAGATTGAACATGCGCCCTCACCCCTGCCCCTCTCCCGCTGGGAGAGGGGAAACGGCGGCGAGGCGGCGGCCGACGGCTTCGGCGACGGCCCGAACCTGGCTCACGAGCCGGGCGAAAGTTTCGGGGGTGAGGGATTGTTTTCCATCGGAGAGGGCATGGGCGGGGTCCTGGTGAACTTCGATGATGAGGCCATCGGCCCCGGCAGCCACGGCGGCTTTGGCGATGGAGGCGACGAAGGCGGCGTGACCGGTGGAGTGCGAGGGGTCGAGAAAAACCGGCAGGTGGGTGAGCGATTTGAGAACAGGGATGGCGTTGATGTCGGTGGTGTTGCGGGTGGCGGTCTCGAAGGTGCGGATTCCGCGTTCGCAGAGCATGACGCGGGTGTTGCCGCCGCTGAGGATGTATTCGGCAGACATGAGCAGTTCCTCGACGGTGGCGGAGAGCCCGCGCTTGAGAAGGACGGGCGTGCGGGTTTCGCCGATGGCGCGCAGCAAGTTGAAGTTCTGCATGTTGCGCGCGCCAACCTGGAGGACATCGACATAGCGGGTCATGACTTCAATTTGGGAATTTGCCATGATTTCGGCCACGACGGGCATGCCGGTCTGTTCGCGGGCTTCTGCCAGGTATCCGAGGCCCTCCTCGCCGAGTCCCTGGAAAGCGTAGGGCGAGGTGCGCGGTTTGAACGCGCCGCCGCGCAGGGCGTTGGCCCCGGCTTCTCGCACGGCCTGGGCAATTTCGAGCAGTTGGGCGCGGCCTTCGACCGAGCAAGGCCCGGCGATGATGGCGATTTCATCGCCGCCGACGGTGAAACCATCGAGCGGAAACACGGAATCGGCGGGGTGAAACTGGCGCGAGGCGAGTTTATACGGCTGGGAAATGCGCTGGACGGCCAATACGCCGGGCAGGCCTTCGAATACACTGGTAGGAATGGCATGGCTCTCACCCACCGCGCCGATGACGGTCTGTTCGACGCCTTCGATGACGTGCGAGGAGAGATGGTGTTCGCGGATATGCTCGATGACATGGTCAATCTGTTCGCGGGGCGCGCCGGGGCGCATGATAATCATCATAGTGGGTTCTCCTGTTATCCAGTTTTCCGGTTATCAGGTTGTCCAGTTTTCCGGTTATGCCCAGCCCCGCGGGGTGTAGGCGCCCTGGACGGCGGTCAGGCGGCGGTCCATGATTTGGGCAATCTGGCCGACTTGCCTGACCATTTTCGCAAAGGCTTCGGGTTTGAGAGATTGTTTGCCGTCGGAGGCAGCGTGGGCCGGGTCGGGGTGGACTTCTACGATGAGACCGTCGGCTCCGGCGGCGATGGCGGCGCGGGCAATGGCGGCAACGTAGTCGGCATGGCCGGTGGCATGGCTGGGGTCGAGGATGACTGGCAGGTGGGTGAGATTTTTCAGGACGGGGATGGCGTTGATGTCGGTGGTGTTGCGGGTGGCAGTTTCGAAGGTGCGGATGCCGCGCTCGCAGAGCATGACCTGTTTGTTTCCCCCGGAAAGGATGTACTCGGCAGACATGAGCAGTTCTTCGATGGTGGCTGAAAGTCCGCGCTTGAGCAGGACGCTGGTTCGGGTCTCGCCGATGGCGCGCAGCAGGTTGAAGTTTTGCATGTTGCGCGCGCCGACCTGGAGGACATCGACATATTTGACCATCAAATCGACCTGCACCTGCGACATGATTTCGACCACAATCGGCAGACCGGTCACTTCACGGGCTTCGGCCAGGTATTCGAGACCCTCCTCGCCCAAGCCCTGGAAAGCGTAGGGGGAGGTGCGGGGTTTGAACACGCCGCCGCGCAGGGCGGAGGCTCCCGCTTCCTTGACCGCATGGGCCGTCTCGATGATTTGGGAGCGCGACTCCACTGAACACGGCCCGGCGATGATGGCAATTTCCTCGCCCCCGACGGTGAAACCATCTCCCTCGTACCTCGGGACAGGCAGCGGGAAGACGGAATTTTCCGGGTGGAACTGGCGCGAGGCGAGCTTGTAGGGCTTGGTGATACGCTGGACTTCGTCCACGCCGTCGAGGGTTTCGAACAATTCAGTCGACAGGTTGTGCGTCTCGCCGATCGCGCCGATGATGGTGGTTTCCACCCCTTGCGAGAGATGGGCGGCCAGCCCGGCAGCCTTGATATGGTCGATAACATGCTCCACCTGCTGTGGGGTGGCGTTGGGTTTCATGATAATCATCATTGGACAAGTTCTCCTGTTCGAAATTTGTTGTTCGGTATTCGATATTCGTTATTCGAGAATCGAGTATCGAATATCGCCTTGCGTATTCCGTTACTGGGCGGCGACGAGGTCGGGGCGAAGTTTGACGGCTTCGCGCAAATAGACGTGGATGATTTCATCCTGGGCGCGTTCCGTGTTCCAGTGAACCAGGACGCGGATAACGCGCGGCAGGCTGCCGGGGACGGGAATCTCGCGGGCGCACATCATCGGAACCTGGCTCCAGCCCATCTGGCGGGCGGCCTGGGCCGGGAAGGTGGAGCGCAAGTCCTCGGTGACGGTGAAAAAGGCGCTGGTGATGTCGCCGGGACACATCCCAGGGTTGGCGGCGAGGATGGCTTCGAGCAGTTCGCGCGTGACGGCGAGAATGAGTTCGGGCTGGTCGGCATCTACGGTGATGGCGCCGCGAATTCCACGGATGGGCATGGGGGGCTCCTTACCCCCCTTTCATCCCCCCCATTTGGCTGAAGTTCGCCAAATTGGGGGGACAGAGGGGGTGATAAACAAAAAGAGCGAGCCGCTCGGGGCTCGCTCTTTTACAGGTCAGTTTATCCTACTGGTCTGGTTAAGCGCCACCACCGGCAGCCGGAATTCGGGAGCCGTAATAAAAGTAAAACGCAAACCAGCGGGTGGATTTGGTTGTGATCATGTTGGGCGGTATTCTATGCCAGGGAACAGGATGTGTCAAGAGGCAAAATTAACGCTATAATCATTGTACAAGTCAAGAAAGGTGACAAAATGGAGATTTTGACAACTTTCCAAAATAATGGCAGGATTGCCATTCCGAACAAAATCAGGAAAATGCTGGGCATTGAGCCAGGCGACGCCATCATGCTGCGCGTTGAAAACGATGTCTTACAGGTGATTCCAATGCGCCAGGCCGTGCAAATAGCCCAGGAAAAGGTGCGCAGGCACGTTCCCGCCGGGACCTCGCTGGTGGATGATTTTCTGGCGGAGCGAAAAAAGGAATCATCCAATGAGTAAATATGTCCTGGATGCTTCCGTAATTCTCGCGCTCCTGAATAGCGAAACCGGCAGCGAGGTGGTTCAGTCCATGCTGCCTGCGGCGGCAGTTTCAACGGTCAACCTGGCGGAAGTCAGCGCCAGGTTAGCGGCAGCCGGAATGCCTGGGCCTGAGATTCGGGAGGTAATCAGCCTGTTGGGGCTGTCAATCGTTGACTTTGACCAGGAAACTGCCTTTTCAAGCGGGGAACTTTACAACGCCGCGCGCCCGGCGGGTCTTTCGCTCGGCGACCGGGCTTGCCTGGCGTTGGCGAAAAAGATGGGCGCGGTGGCAGTGACAGCCGACCGCGCCTGGCTCTCTATTGAAACTGGTACACAAACTCGCCTGATTCGGTAACTATTCCACATAATCGCACCAGGCTTCGTAGCGCGGGTCTTTGCCGCGGATGGCCTGGTGGAAAACTTTCTGGATGGACTGCGTGACCGGGCCGGTCTGGCCTTCGCCAATCTTGCGGAAGTCGATTTCGCTCAATCCAATCACCTCGGCGGCGGTGCCACAGACGAACACTTCATCGGCGGTATAGAGTTGGTCGCGGCTGATGGGGCGTTCCTTGATTTTGTAGCCCAGGTCGCCAGCGATGGTGTGAATTGAATGGCGGGTAATCCCCTCCAGGACGGGCGCAGTGGCCGGCGTATAAATCTTGCCGCGCCGGACGATGAAAATATTCTCGCCGGTACATTCGGCCACGTAACCAGCCGGGTCGAGCAGGATGGCTTCCTCGAAACCCAGCCGCGCCGATTCGGTCTTTGCCAGGAACGAGTTGGCATAGTTCCCGGAAATCTTGGCCTTGGTCATCATCACATTGACATGATGGCGCGTAAAAGATGAAATGTTAGCGCGGATGCCCTTGGCCAGGGCTTCCTCACCCAGGTAGTTGCCCCACTCCCAGGCCGCAATCCCCAGCGCGGCGCGACCGCCATCCACGTTCAGGTTCCAGCCGCCGCCGGTCAGATACAACAGCGGGCGGATATAGCAATCGCCAAAACCGTTGGCGCGTACCACATCCTTGACCGCCTTGACCACATCCTCGGGGGTGAATTGCAGGTCGCGGAAGCCGAAAATCTCCGCCGATTCAATCAGGCGTTCGGCGTGGTCGCGCAGGCGGAAAACCGCCGGGCCTTTCGGCGTGTCATAGGCGCGAATCCCTTCAAAGACCGCTGCGCCATAGTGCAGGGCCGGGGTGAGAAAGTGGAGAGTGGCCTTCTCGAACGGGACAAGTTCGCCGTCCATCCAGACGAATTTTGATTCCATGCCCATAAAAAACTCCTTAATGCAGAATGCAAAATGATGAATGATGAATAAAGGATGAAGCGCGGAAAATTCCGCATTCATCATTCCGCATTCATCATTCGTTGGATGATTTCATCCGCCATCTGCTGGGTGGATAGTTTGCCGCCAATGTCGCTGGTGCGGCATCCATCGGTGATGGCCTGGTCGACGGCTTTTTCGAGGGCGGATGCTTCGGTTTCGAGGCCGAGCGAGTGACGCAACATCATCGCCGCCGAGAGAATCGTGCCGACCGGGTTGGCAATGCCCTTCCCGGCGATATCCGGCGCGGAGCCGTGAATCGGCTCGTAAAGCCCAGGGCCTTGTTCGCCAATGCTGGCGGAGGGCAGCATGCCCATCGAACCGGCCAGGACCGAGGCTTCGTCGGTCAGGATGTCGCCGAACATATTCTCGGTGACGATGACATCCATCCAGGCGGGTCCGGTTATCAGCCGCATGGAGGCCGTATCGACGAGGACATGCTCCAGGGCGATGTCGGGGTGCTGCGCCCCAGTTTGTGCCGCGATTTGCCGCCACAAACGGGAGGATTCCAATACATTGGCCTTATCGACCGAAGTAATCTTTTTCTTGCGCCCGGCGGCCAGGCGGAAAGCGAGTTCCATCACGCGCCGGATTTCGTAATCGTAATATTCGAGCGTGTCCACCGCGCGCTCGCGGCCATCTTTGACATCGCGGCCCTTCGGCCAGCCGAAATACAGCCCGCCGGTCAGTTCGCGGATGACGAGAATATCGACGCCCTGGAGTTTTTCGGGCTTGAGCGGGGAGGAATCTATCAGCGCCGGGTGAACCTTGACCGGACGCAGGTTGGCGAACACGCCCAGTCCTTTGCGGAGGGCCAGCAGGCCGCGTTCGGGACGGTCTTTGGCGTTGGGGTCGTCCCATTTGGGGCCGCCGACCGCGCCGAGCAGCACCGCGTCGGCAGCCTGGCAGTCGGCCAGGGTCTCGTCGGTGAGCGAGGAGCCAAATTTGTCGATAGAGCAGCCACCCATCAGGCGCTCGGTGTAAGTGAATGAGTGGCCGAATTTAACGGCAACCGTATCCAGCGCGCGCACGGCTTCGGCAGCCACTTCGGGGCCAATGCCATCGCCGGGGAGGAGGGTAATTTTGAAATTCAAGAGATTCTCCATTCGCCCTCACCCCAACCCCTCTCCCGGCGGGAGAGGGGCAAGGGGTGAGGGTAAACTAATGCGCCACCAGAAGCCCATACTCCACCGAATCAACCAGCGCCTGCCAGGAGGCTTCGATGATGTTTGCGCTCGCGCCGACGGTACTCCAACGTTTAGCGCCGTTTTGGGTATCGATGAGAACGCGGGTCAGGGCGGATGTGCCGTTGTTGCCGTCCAGGATGCGGACTTTATAATCAGCCAGTTGGAACTGATTCAGAACAGGATAATGCGGCAGCAGGGCTTTGCGCAAGGCCAGATCGAGGGCATTGACCGGGCCGTTGCCCTCAGCGGCGGTGTGCAAAATCTCGCCTTTGACGCGCACTTTGACCATCGCTTCGGCAAAAATCCCGCGCCCGGAGCGGTGTTCGACATTGACAAGGAAATCTACCAACTCGAAAGGCGGCTTGTAATGCAATTCCTGGCGTTTGAGCATCATCGCCACCGAGGCTTCTGCCGCCTCGAAAGAAAAACCACGCGATTCGAGCTCCTTGATTTCGTTCAGCACCGGAACGACTTCATCGACATCGACCTCGAGGAAATGTTCCTCGGCCTTGACGAGCAGGTTGCCGCGCCCCGACAGGTCCGAGACGACCACCCGCATCTTGTTCCCGACGGTCTCAGGCGCGACATGCTGGTACGATTGCGCCGAACGCCGCATCGCCGCGACATGCACGCCGCCCTTATGCGCAAACGCGCTCCGGCCAATGTATGGCTGGTGGTCGTTGGGAGTCAGATTGGCGACTTCATCTACGAAGTGAGACAAGTCGGTCAGTTTGGATAGCCCGCCCTCCGGCAGGCATTTGAGACCCATCTTGAGTTCCAGGTCGGCCATAATCGAGACGAGGTTGGCGTTGCCGCAGCGTTCGCCGACACCGTTGATGGTTCCCTGCACCTGGATTGCACCCTCGCGCACCGCGACCAGTGAATTGACGACCGCGCAATCACCGTCATTGTGGGTGTGAATGCCAAAAGGATGGTGGTCGAGCGGCGAAGCCGTATCGAGACGGGGGTCGAGTGGCAAGGCCGTATCGAGACCCCGAACGGAATCTTTCATCTCGCGGATGATGGATTCAACCTCCCAGGGCATCGTCCCGCCGTTGGTATCGCACAGCACGAGCGTCTCGGCCCCGCCGCGCATGGCGGCTTGGAGCGTTTCGATGGCGTAGGCGCTATCGGCTTTGTAGCCGTCGAAGAAATGTTCGGCGTCGTAGATGACGCGCCGGTTTTGGGAGCGCAGGCAGGCAACCGACTGCTCGATGATACGCAGGTTGTCTTCCAGCGTGGTCAACAGCACATCTTTAACGTGCAGCGTCCAGGCCTTGCCAAAAATGGTGCAGACCGGCGCGCCAGATTTGAGCAAGGCTTTGATATTGGCGTCATCCTCCGGGCCGCCTTTGACGCGGCAGGTGGAACCAAAGGCCGCGATTTTGGCGTGTTTCCAGGCGATATCGCGGGCGCGGTCGAAAAACTCCACATCCTTGGGATTCGAGCCGGGCCAGCCGCCTTCGATGAAGGCCACGCCCAGGTCATCCAGTTTTTGGGCAATGCGGACTTTGTCGCTGGCCGAAAGGTTGAAGCCTTCGGACTGGGTTCCATCGCGCAGGGTGGTGTCGTAAATTTGGATAAAAGTCATAAATTACTCCGTGTTGCGTGGAGCGTGTTTCGTTTGCTCTGTGTCCCACGGAACACGAACTACGCAACACGTTGTTCAAACGCCGCGATTTCCTTCTCGAATCCCATGATGTATCCGAGTTCATCCACGCCGTTCAGCAGGCAAGTCTTGTTGAACGGGTCGATGGGGAAGGTGACGAAGCCGCCAGGGTAGGATAGGGTTTGGGAATCCAGGTCAATCGTCAGTTCGGCGCGCGGGGCTTCCTCGGCCAGGTCGAAAAGCAGTTTGTGAACGGGTTCATCCACGGTGATGGGCAGCAGGCCGTTTTTCAGGGCATTGTTGCGGAAAATATCGGCGAACGAGGTGCTGATGACGGCCCGAAAGCCGAATCCGGTCAGCGCCCAGGGAGCGTGCTCGCGCGACGAACCGCAGCCAAAGTTGTCTCCGGCCAGGAGGATTTGCGCCCCGGCGGATTCAGGCTTGTTCAGCACGAAATCGGGGTTGGGCAAGCCGTCGGGCAGGTAGCGCCAGTTGGAAAAAAGCGCGCTCGCCAGGCCGTTTTTGTCGGTGACTTTGAGATATTGGGCCGGGATAATCTGGTCGGTGTCGATGTCGTTGACCGGGACGAGAACGGCGCGAGAGGTGAGGGAGGTAAATTGAGCCATGTGAAATCCTATTGCGTATTGCGTAAAACCTTTTTTGGAACACGGATTTTACGGATTACACGGAAAAACACGGATTTTTAATTTTTCAAAGGTTTTATCCGTGTTCATCCGTGAAATCCGTCTAATCCTTGTACAGGTTTTAGAGCATTGTCCGAACGTCTGTAACTTGCCCGGTGATAGCGGATGCGGCGGCGGTTAGCGGCGAGGCGAGGAAGGTGCGCCCGCCTTTGCCCTGGCGGCCTTCGAAGTTGCGATTGCTGGTGCTGACGACATACTGGCCAGGTTCGAGCTGGTCGCCGTTCATGGCAATACACATCGAGCAGCCTGCTTCACGCCATTCGGCGCCCGCTTCCTTGAAGATTTTATCCAGCCCTTCGGCTTCGGCTTGCTTCTTGACATCCTGCGAGCCGGGGACGACCATCACGCGAGTAGCGGCGTCCACCCTGCGGCCTTTGAGCAGCGCGGCGGCCAGGCGCAGGTCGGAAATGCGCGAGTTGGTGCAACTGCCGATGAAAACCACGTCCACTTTTTTGCCGAGCAGGGATTGGCCGGGCTGGAGGCCCATGTAGGTCAGGGCCTTTTCGAGGGCCAGTTTCTGGTTGGCGTCGCCGAGATGGGCCGGGTCTGGCACGCGCTCGGTGATTTTCATGCCCATGCCGGGATTGGTGCCATAGGTAATCATCGGTTCGAGGGCCGAGGCGTCCAGTGTGATGGATTTGTCGTAGGCCGCGCCTTCCTCGGTGGGGAGGGTTTTCCAGCGTGCGACGGCTTTCTCCCAATCCGCGCCTTTGGGAGTAAATTCACGCCCGGCCAGGTACTCGAAGGTGGTTTCGTCGGGAGCGACCATGCCAGCGCGCGCGCCGCCTTCGATGGACATATTACAGACCGTCATGCGCTCTTCCATCGTCAGGGCGCAGATGGCGGAGCCGGTGTACTCGAACACATGCCCCGTCCCGCCGCCAACGCCGATTTTGGCAATCAGGGCCAGGATGATGTCTTTGGCCGAAACGCCAGGCGGGAGCGCGCCCTCGACGCGAACTTCGCAGGTCTTGGGCTTGCGTTGGAGCAGGCATTGGGTCGCCAGGACGTGTTCGACTTCGCTGGTGCCAATTCCGAAGGCCAGCGCGCCAAACGCGCCGTGCGTGGCGGTGTGACTGTCGCCACAGACGATGGTCATGCCGGGTTGGGTGAGGCCGAGTTCCGGGCCAATGACGTGGACTATGCCGCGATGCGGACTGGTCATCCCGTGCAAGGTGATTCCAAATTCAGCGGCGTTGGTTTCCATCTGCTTGATTTGGGCGGCAGCCAGGGCGTCGGCAATCGGCACATCGACGGGAGTGGTCGGGATGGAATGGTCCATCGTGGCGACGGTTTTGTCGGGGCGGCGAACTTTCAATCCACGCTGGCGCAGACCGGTAAACGCCTGGGGCGAGGTGACTTCATGGACAAGATGCAGGTCGATGTAGAGAATGGCCGGGGAATCGGGTTGTTCGGTGACAACGTGGGAGCCCCAGAGTTTTTCGAATAAGGTCTTTGGCATAAAAGTACCAGTTATCAGTTATCAGTTGTCAGTGAACAGTGAACAGTAGTTACCAGCAAACTCAACTGATAACTGATGACTGATTACTGTTCACCGGGAAACGGTATCAGGATTCAGTATCATCCCCCGCCGGTTCAGCGGCAGGCGGGTTCGAGGCCGGGAGGAATCCGCTCAGGTCCCAGCCCGAGGGGTAGGCGCGCGGTTCGGGGAACGGGTCGAAAATGGGGGAGGGGAAAACTTCAAGATTTTCCTGGGATTTGGAAGGGGGGTTCATGGTATGCTCCTTTTGGTTTTCAGCCCAACATGACTCCATAATCATGCTGCCGGGCCTCGGCGGCCTCGGTTTGGGCGGTGATGAGTTTGTTGAGGGCGGCCAGGTAGGCCTTGGCGCTGGCGACGATGATGTCGGTATCGGCGCCATGACCGCCAAAAATACGCTCATAGGGCGTTTCGCGCTGGGCGTCCATCTTTTGCATCCCGTCTTTGGGCTGGACGCGGACGGTCACTTCGCCAAGCGCGTCGATGCCTTCTGTAACAGCGTGGATGTTGAATTCGAGCAAGGCAGCCGGGATTTTGACAATGGAATCAATGGCCTTGTAGGTGGCATCGACCGGGCCGGTGCCGATGCTGGCATGGGTATGGATTTTTCCGTCGGGGCCGCGCAGGCGCACGGTGGCGGTAGGCATTCCCATCGTGCCGCAGGCGACCTGCAAACCGTCCAGGGCAAAAATGTCGCGCGGACGGTAGAACTCGTCGGCGATGAGCGCCTCGAGGTCGAGGTCGGTGATGATTTTCTTGCGGTCGGCCAGTTCTTTGAAGCGCGCAAAGGCTTTATCGAGTTCGGCTTCATCGAGCGCATGACCCATTTCGGCCAGGCGAATGCGCAGGGCGTGGCGGCCAGAGTGTTTGCCAAGCACCAACTTGGACTGGTTGACGCCGACATCCTCAGGACGCATGATTTCGTAGGTCTGGTTGTGCTTGAGCATCCCGTCCTGGTGGATACCCGCCTCGTGGGCGAAGGCATTCGCGCCGACAATTGCCTTGTTGGGCTGGACAGGAATGCTGGTGTAGTTG
>DAOUAZ010000072.1:0-7532 GCA_034432975.1 Anaerolineales bacterium
AAGGGTGAATTGACCGTCTCGATTCTGAAAGACATCCGCAACCTGTCCCCGCTGGCCATCGATGTGGTCGACAAACTGCTCAAAGGCCAGCCCGTCAGTGGGATGAAGAACTTCACCCTGGCCGAGCTGACCGTTGACCCGTCCATGCAAGGCGAAGTCCCCTGCGTCTTCCTCGAAGTTCAGCAGGTAACCGCCGATAACGTCTATGAACTGGTCGTGAAGAGCGGTTTCCAGAGTTACGATGATGTCTATCGTGACGTTCCCGAAGCCCAGCGCCCGCCCAAGCCGTAGGCTGTAATTTGCAGTAAAATAATCCCGGCTCCTTCGAAAGACCGTTGGAGCCGGGATTTCACCATCGGTGGTTGTACACCTACTTTAACAGAGGAGTATCCAGTGGATAACGATATCATCCTCGATTTTCAAAACGTCACCAAAAAATTTCCAGGCGTTGTCGCATTGGATAACGTCTCGATGCAAATCCGGCGCGGCGAAATTCATGGCTTGTGCGGGGAAAATGGCGCCGGGAAATCGACCTTGATGAAAATCCTGTCCGGAGTCTATCCGTACGGGTCTTACGAAGGAAAAGCACTTTATGAAGGTCAGGAATTAAAACTGGAAGACCGTTCCATTCGCCAGGCCATCGAACAAGGAATCGCCATTGTCTACCAGGAATTGACCCTCGTCCCTGGCATGACTGTTGGCGAAAACATTTTCCTCGGCAAGGAACCCGTTGAAAATGGCAGCATTAACTGGGATAAGCTCTATGCTGAGACGAGAGAAATCCTGACCAAATACAAACTCGATGTTTCGCCCCAGGCCCTGGTGAAAAACCTTGGCGTGGGCAAGATGCAAATGGTGGAAATCGCCAAGGCGCTTTCTGAAAATGCCAAAATCCTTATCCTGGATGAACCCACCAGCGCCTTGAGCAAGGTCGAAATCGATAAGTTGATGGAAATCCTGGAGACGCTGAAGAGTCATGGCGTCACATGTATCTACATTACGCATAAACTGGAAGAGTTTTTCCGCATTACGGATACTGTGACCATCCTGCGGGATGGGAAAGCAATCACCACCCGCCCGACTGCCAGCCTCAACCAGGAAAGCCTGGTGCAGAACATGGTGGGGCGCGAAATGAAAGAGCGTTTCCCAAAAGGAAACCGCCAGCCGGGAGAAGTGATTCTCGAAGTAGAGAATTTGCAGGCTGTTGACCCCAATGAACCAAGCCATAAAGTTCTTTCAGGGGTGAGTTTTGACCTGAAGCGCGGGGAAATTCTCGGGATTGCCGGGTTGATGGGTTCCGGGCGCACCGAATTGGTCACAACCATCTTTGGCGAATATGGCAAATTGACCGCTGGAACGATACATTTGGATGGAAAACCTATCCAAATCAAAAGCGCCCGCGACGCAATGAAGGTGGGCATCAGCCTGGTCCCGGAAGACCGAAAAGGCCAGGGGTTGGTTCTTATCCAGGCCATTTTGCGTAATATTTCTCTTGCCAATCTCGACCAGTTTTCCGGCTTCTTCCGCATCGACCAGGATGCGGAACTGGCTGCGGCCACCCAACAAGGGAAAAACCTGGCACTCAAAGCGTCCAGCCTGCAAGCCGCGGTGAGTTCCCTTTCGGGAGGCAACCAGCAAAAGGTGGTAATTGCCAAGTGGCTCTTGACCCAGCCCAAAATCCTGATTATGGATGACCCAACGCGCGGCATCGACGTTGGCGCGAAATATGAAATTTACAAACTGATGAACGAATTGGCCGAAAACGGCGTCTCCATCATCATGATTTCCAGCGACCTGGAAGAAGTCCTGGGGATGAGCGACCGTATCGTTGTCATGCACGCCGGCCGCTCGAATGGGACGCTTGAGATTGCCGACGCAACCCAAGAAAAGATTATGGCTCTTGCCACAGGCATTGCCTGATTCGAACTCCAAGAGGTGACGCTCATGAACCTTTTTACCGAAATTACCAAGCGATTCCGCGATAATATCCAAACCTACACCATCATCCTGGCGTTGGTTATGATTTGGGCTCTCTTTGCCCTATTGACGCCCAACTTTGCCTACCTGCAACCCCAAAACTTTTCCAACCTGTTCCGGCAAATGACCGTCACCTCGTTCCTGGCCGCCGGGATGGTGCTGGTGATTGTGACCGGCAATATCGACCTTTCGGTTGGCAAGTTGGCAGGCTTTGTCTCGGTGGTGGTGGCTTTTTTCCAGGCCAAAGTCTGGAGTACCCTCATCCCCGACCAGCCGGTGCTGGCCGCCAGTCTTTCGGTAGCCATTGGCTTACTGACTGGAATGTTGTTCGGAGTTTTACAGGGCTATATCATTTCCTACTTGAGCGTTCCGGCCTTTATCGTGACATTGGGCGGGATGTTCGTCCTGCGCGGCGGCATCCTTATCATCACACAAGGCAAAACCATCCCCGCCAACCAACCGGCTTTTTCAGAAATTGCCCAAGGTTACCTGCCTCTCTGGGCAGGCTGGGTGCTGGGAGCGGTTGTGGTGGCGCTCCTGTTCTTCAATATGTTCAATAGCCGCTTGCGCAAGAGAAAATACGGCTTCGAAGTCGCCAGCCTCAGCATCGATTTGCTCGGCACCCTCTTTCTTTCCGCCCTGGTCATCGCCTATATTTTCATCGTCAACCGCTATAACGGTATCCAGGTGCCGGTGCTGCTGTTGGCAGTCACTGCGCTGATAATGGCATACGTGTCCAACAATACCCGTTTTGGGCGTTACGCCTATGCAATCGGCGGAAATCGTGAAGCGGCCCGGCTTTCAGGCATCAACATCAAACGCAGTATCTTCATGGTGTTTGTGCTGATAGGTTTCCTGTGCGGCGTGGCCGGGGTCGCCCTGGCATCTTATGTAGGCTACGGCACTACCGCCGCTGGCGAAGGTTATGAATTAGACGCAATTGCAGCATGTATTCTAGGCGGCACATCCACTTTGGGCGGGGTTGGGACGATTTTTGGCGCGATGATTGGCGGCCTGATTATGGCCTCGCTGACCAACGGTTTACAAATGCTGAATGTCCCCTCTGCATATCAATATGTCGTCAAAGGCGCAGTGCTCATCCTGGCCGTTTTCCTGGATGTTTACTTCAAGAAGAATCGCTGATTCCCTGTCAGCAAAAGCCATTCTTTGCGCAGTTCCAACAAACAACCGCCTGACACCTTTCGCCAGGCGGCTGTTTAATTTTTTGTGGGCGCGGACTTCTCAAATTTGGAGTTCGATGCTGACCGGCTGCGGAGCGCCGAGCGCCAGGCCGCGCGCGCCGGGAGAACAGCCGCCAGCGGTCAGGCGGAATTTGCCCGGCTCGAGTGTTTGAATACCGTTTTCATCGTACAACATCAGCATTTCGGGCGTGACCTCCAGCCTGACAATTTTACTCTCGCCCGGCTGGAGGTGGATGCGTTCAAAGCCGACCAATTGGCTGATAGGCGCAGGCAGGCGGCTTTCGAGCGCGCTGATATAGAACTGAACGACTTCATCGGCGGCGATTTCGCCCATGTTTTGGACAGTGACCGAGACCTGGAAACCAGTTCGAGCGGGTGACGCAACATGAATGTCGCGGTACTGAAAAGTGGTATAAGACAGCCCAAACCCAAAGGGGTAGAGCGGCTCTTCGGTCATGTAGCGGTAGGTGCGCCCGGTCATGTTGTAATCGTCGAAGGCAGGCAGTTGCTCGAGTGACTTGGGGAAGGTAATGGGCAGTTTGCCAGCCGGGACAATATCCCCAAACAGGACATCGGCCACCGCCCGCCCGCCTTCCATGCCCGGATACCAGACCAAGACAATCGCGTCGACCATGTCTTCCACCTCGCCCAATGCAATCGGGCTGCCCCCGGTCAGTACCAACACAATCTTCGCGCCGCTGGCTGCCAGTTCTTTAATGTAGTTCACCTGGCTGGCCGGCAGTGAAATGCTTTCGCGGTCGCCGTTCTGCGGCGAGAGCAGGGATTCGCCCTCCTCGCCCTCGAGGAAGGAGGAAAGCCCGGCGCATACAATGGTCACATCCGCCGATTGGGCCATGCCAGTCGCCCAGGTTTGGTGGATTTCTCGCGGATGCTTGAGCAGCGCCCCGGAGGTGTATTCCATGCCCATGCCTTCGGGCAGCCGCCCGGTGATACCTTCCAGCAGAGTAACCATCTGGTTATTGAAGCCATAATAATTGCCGAGCAGGACTTCCATGCTGGCAGCGGTTGGCCCGGTGACGAAAACTTTACGGGTCGAAGGCTTGATTGGAAGGAGATTCCCTTTATTCTTGAGCAAGACAACCGATTCGGCGGCAGCGCGATACGCCAGTTGACGGTGCGCTTCACAGGCGACAACATCCATCGAAATCGAGGCAAATGGCACGTCTTCATCGGGGTCGAACATGCCCAGTTTGAAGCGCGTGCCAAGCGTGCGTTCCAGGGCGCGGTCGACCAATGCTTCAGTCGTAGCGCCCCGCTCGATGGCAGCAGGGATGTGGTCGAACACATGGTCGCAACCCAGGTCGCAACCGTATTTCAGGGCCAGGGCCGCTGAATCTGCCTCGTCTTCTGTCACCTTGTGATGCAGGTGGAAATCTGACAAGGCCATGCAATCTGAGACCACATGCCCTTCAAAACCCCACTCACCGCGCAGGATGTCTTCGAGTAACAACTTGCTGGCGCAGCAGGGTTCGTGGAGCGTGCGATTGTAGGCGCCCATCACCGATTCGACTTTGGCCTTCGTGACCAGTTTCTTGAAAGCGGGCAGGTACGTCTCACGCAGGTCGCGCTGGCTGACGATGGCGTTGAAGTGGTGGCGGTCCTTCTCCGGGCCGGAATGGACGGCATAATGCTTGGCGCAGGCCGCCGCTTTGAGATATTTGGGATGGTCACCCTGCAAACCGCGCACGAAGGCCGAGGCCATTTCACCGGTCAAGAACGGGTCCTCGCCCCAGGTTTCCTGGCCGCGCCCCCAGCGCGGGTCGCGGAAAATGTTGACATTCGGCGACCAGAAGGTCAGTCCCTGGTATTGGTCGGTATAGCCGTTGCGCTTGAGCGCGGCGTGATACTTGGCGCGGCCTTCATCGCTGATGGCAGTGGCGACCCGGTGGATTAAATCCTTGTCCCAGGTAGCGGCCATGCCAATCGCCTGTGGGAAAACCGTCGCGCGCCCGTTGCGAGCCACGCCGTGCAGGGCTTCGCTCCAATAATTGTAGGCCGGGATACCCAGGCGCGGCACGCCCAGGGCTGGGTGGCTCATCAGCCCCACTTTTTCTTCGAGGGTCAGGCGCGAAATCAAATCCCGCACACGGTCAAGGATGGGAAGGTCAACGTTGAGATAGGCAGGTTGGGTCATAAGTCCTTCTTTGACAGCATCAGAGATTGATGAAAATTCCTGATTCACCGTGGGAAGTCAGTGAAAAAACAAATTTCTGGTTATCCAGGCAGAGTTCGTACTCACCGCAAAATCCCTCAAGAGTCACTTGACCGGCAGAATCAGTGGTCATCCGAGTCGGGGAAAGCCACCACTCTCCTTTGACCAACCTGAGCAATTCGTTATAAGCGGGCTTGGGAGATTGGTCCTGGCGCAGCAGGCCCGCCGGGGCGTTCAACCAGCCGCCGTCGGTCATGTCCCACCAGGTGATGCCTGTCACCAGCGGACGCGAAAGCAGGGTCTTGTAGTGGGCCACCACTTCTTCAGCCTGGCGCTCTTCGCCTTCGGGCGTGCTGGGCCACTCTTTCACCTGGTAATCGTTCAGGTCGATAATTTCGGGCGGCATGAGATGCCCTGACACAATCGTGTTCTCGCTGAACTGAATCGGCAGGTTGAAGCGCTCGAAACGGGACAACACTTCCAGGGTTTTCTCGACACCCCAATAGCCCTGGTGCATGTGCGATTGGATGCCAATCACGTCAATCTGGATTCCAGCCGCCAGGCATTCCTCGACCAGCAGGTCATAGGCGGGCGAAATATCGAAATCGTTCAAAATCAGGGCCGTCTTCGGGTTGGCGGCGCGGGTCGCCTCGAACATGGCGCGAATCAGCCCAATCCGCCCCATCTGCTTGCACAGGCGCGTAATCCCGTTGTCATATTTATCGAAAATCGGCATGATGACCGCTTCGTTGACCACATCCCAGGTCTCGATGATTCCGGCAAAATCGGTCACATCGCGCCGAATGCGCGCCAACTGGGCTTCGAGAATCTCTTCGTTGCTCATCTCCAGCAGCCAGTCGGCAGTCAGGGTATGCCAGCAAAGCGGGTGTCCCTTGAGGGCGCAGCCCTGTTCCGCATACCAGCGTGCTGTCTTCATGATGCGGGCAGTATCGGGCTGGCCGCGCTGCGGCTCGAAACGCGCCCAGTAAAACGGCAGCGTCGCCTGATTGAACAGATTCAAGAAGTGTTCGTTGCGGCGTTCGGCCAATTCCTTCTCGCGGCCCGTGAGTTCGCCGTTGACCAGCGGAATGGTGCTCTCGCCCCAATTGGTTCCAAACAAGAAGTGGTGTTTTTTCTGGGCAAGGGTAACTTCCTGGCCTGCCACTGGTTTGCCCTGGTGCGCCAGGGTAAGGGTAGCACGCACCATTCGATGTTTGCGGATTTCGTTATCGATGTTGTTCATCTCATTTCCTAAGCGTCGAGAAAAGCGACGGGCTGCCGCGCAGCCAGAACTGCTCGCGGGTTTCAGCCTTCCAGCCGCTCAGAAATTCGGGGCTGTCGAACAGGTCTGGCTCAGTGTTGAGATACAAAAGGGCGCGAACCACGTCATTGTTGGCGTAGACCAACCCGAAGATGCCCTCCGCGGGCGATGCAACCAGCAGGACCGGCTTGAACTGTTCACGCGCAAACTGTAAGACCGCCTCAACGGTTTGTCCCTCGCAATCGTCTGATTGCGCAGCGCGCGAAACGGCCACCCAATCTACAAATTCATCGCCGGGATACCAATCTTCGAGCGGATACCCGCCAAAGGGCGATTCGCAAGCCCCGGCGCTGTGCCACACGAGGGCAATATTTTTCGCGCCTGATTCCTGTATCGCGCTATGGAGGGTTTTCCAGGCTGCAACGTATTCCTCCGGACCCAGGCCGTTTGCCGGCCTATCGAATTCCGGCCCGATGCGCAGGAAAATCGGGCGCGGATAGGCAGCCAGCGCAGCGAGCAGTTCGCCAACCTGCGCATTCCCCTCCGCAACCGAACCATCCAGCGACAGCCCAATCGAGAGCGTGCTGTTGGGATATTTCTTCGCCAGGCTCTCCAGCGCTTCCAAATCAGGCGATTGAAGCGAGAGTTCGATGTTCACGCCGCCCGGCGCGGTCACCAGTTTGTCGAAATATGCGTCAACGCCCTCCCTGCCCGGCCCAACCAGCAGCAAGGCCCGCCCGGTAACGGGCGCAAAGCGTCCTTCGATGGCGCGCGGGGGCGGTGGCGGCAGTTCGGCGCGGGGCGTAACGCCCGGCTCGTAAATGCGGAAGTTGCCGCTGGTTTGCAGCAGCCCGAGCATGTAGAGCAGGCCATCGTAGTAACGGTATCTGCCGGTTGGGATGGACGCATCCCACAGGGC
>DAOUAZ010000073.1:0-12117 GCA_034432975.1 Anaerolineales bacterium
AATCGGGCAAGGCGAGCGGAACGTAGGTCACAGTCGCGCCGCGCGCATGGGCAAATTCGCGGATGCCGTTGACCGAGTTGTGGTTATCGAAGGTCAGCAGGTAGCGGTCGCCGGGGCCGAAGGGGTACGATTCTCCGACCAGTTTGAGCGCGCCGCTGGCGTTGGGCGTAAAAGCGAGGTCGTATTCGGCGGGGTCGGCGTTGAAGAAGCGCAGGACATGTTCGCGCGCGCCCTCCACCAGCCGGGTGGCAGCCATCGAGGTTGGGTTGGAGGAGTGCGGGTTGCCAAATACACCGGCGAGCAGGATTTCCTGGTGCTTGCGGACTTGCGAATCGGCGTACAGCCCGCCCCCGGTGTAATCGAGATACACTTGTCCGGCCCGGTCGAGGCGGCTGTAGTCGCTGGCGCGCAGTTGGTCGAGGCTGCTTGTGCTTTCGTAACCGGGATATTTTTGCAGGAAGGCGGAATAGGTTTTATCCATTGGCAGATGCTCCTGGCGCAATTTAACCATAATTTGGCGGCCTGCCGCAATACAGGTTTGCAAAATGTATCCGGCTTGCCCCTGCCGAGAGACGAGATTATGACGGCGTTTTAATACAATTCCAACAAAAAACAGGTATCATTGCCCTATTCAAAGCAGGAGGAACCCGCATGATTCCCAATTTCAAGAATGTCACCCCGTATGTTATCGAATCGTCGAATTACGGCGAACGTTCGTATGATGTTTTCACTCGCTTGCTCAAGGAACGCATCATTTTCCTCGGCACAGGCATCGACGACCAGGTTGCCAACATCATCGTGGCACAGTTGCTGCACTTGAATCATGAAGACCCGGAAAAAGAAATCCAGATGTACATCAACTCGCCGGGCGGCGTGATTTACGCCGGGCTGGCGATTTATGACACGATGCAGATGATTTCCAACCCTATCAGCACCGTCGCGGTGGGCGTGACCGCCTCCTTTGGCACCGTGCTGCTGACCGCCGGGACGAAGGGCCGCCGCTACGCCCTGCCGCACGCCACCATCCACATGCACCAGCCGCTGGGCGGCGCGCAAGGCCAGGCCACCGACATCGAAATCGCGGCCCGGCAGATTTTGCGCCTGAAGGCCCTGTTGAATAACGTCATGGCCAAGCATACCGGCCAACCGCTCGAAGTCATCGAGCGCGATACCGACCGCGACTTCTACATGGACGCGAAGCAAGCGGTGGAGTACGGCCTGGTTGACCAGGTGCTGGATATGCCTGAAAAGAAGTAACCTGCCATCGACAGGGGCGAACACATTCGCCCCTGTTTTATTTTTGGGAGAGAAGCACCGTCCCGAAGGGTGGAACGACGCAATCAGGCTTTTCCAGCAAACCTCACCTGCGCTTGTCGCGCAGGCGCAAGTGTCGGGACGTTTTCTCATTTTTTGAGATAATACAGAAGGAGTTCCGCGTGGATTATCGCAACCTGGGAAAAACCGGTCTCAAAGTTTCCCCGCTTTGCATGGGGACAAAGCAATTTGGCTGGTCGGCGGACGAATCGCTCTCACACCGTATCCTGTCTGCCGCTTACGAGGCAGGCATCAACTTTATCGACACCGCCAACATCTACTCGCGTTGGGTTCCCGGCAGCCCGGGCGGCTTCTCCGAAGAAATCATCTCTCCCTGTTGCCCTCTCCACCAAAACCGAATACACTATAAGCATGGACACCCCGCCCGAACCCGACAAACGTCTGAAGCAGTTGGAGCGGCTGGTCGAGGTCAGCCTGACGCTCAACTCGACCCAGAACCTCGACGAACTGCTCCAATCGATTATCCAGACCGCCACCGAGATTTTGCAGTGCGAAGCGGCTTCGATTTTGCTGCACGATGAGAAGCGCAACCGCCTGTTCTTTGCCGCCGCCACCGGCTCGGACCCCAAAAAACTGGCCCAGATTCCCGTCCCGCTGGATGGGTCGCTGGCCGGTAACATCTTCCGCGACGACAAGGCGATTATCCTGAACGACGTGACCCAGGACCCGCGTCACTACGGCGCGGTCGGCGAGCAAATCGACTTCCAGCCCCGCTCCCTGCTGGGCGTGCCGATGCGCATCAAGGAACGGGGCGTGGGGGTGCTGGAAGCGCTCAACAAACGGGACGGCGAATTCAGCCCGGACGATGAGAAACTGCTCGGCGTGGTCGCCTCCCATGCCGCCATCGCCATCCACAACGCCCAACTCATCCGCGCCCTGCAAAAAGCCTGCGAAGACATCAGCGAGACCGACCGGCTGAAGTCCAACTTCCTGGCGCTGGCCTCCCACGAACTGCGCACCCCGCTCGGCATCATCATCGGCTACGCCTCGTTTTTGCAGGAATCGAACCTGCCGGACGTGACCGACAACGCCGAGCGGGTGCTGGCCGCCGCCAGCCAGATGCGCTCCATCATCGAATCGATGACCAGCCTGCACCTGCTCCAGGCGCGCGGGCTGACCTTCAAGCCGCGCGTGGTCCCCGTCCAACAGGTGCTGCGCGCTGCCTATGAGGAGATGCGTCCCATCGCCGAGGAGATGCGCCACTCGGTGGCCCTGCAACTGCCGCCGCAATCGCTGCTCGTCACCGCCGACCCCGATAAATTGACCCCGGCCTTCGTCAACATCATCAACAACGCCATCCGCTTCACCCCGGCCGGCGGCGAAATCACCATCAGTGCCATGAACCGGGGCGGCAACATCCTGGCCTGGGTCAGGGATACCGGTATCGGAATCGCCCCGGAGAACCTGCCCAAGATTTTCCAGGAGTTCTACCAGGTCGAGCCGCACACCACCCGCCATTTCGGCGGCCTGGGCATCGGCCTGACGATTGCCAGGGGTCTCATCGAAACCCAGGGCGGGCGCATCTGGGCCGAGAGCGACGGGCTGGGCCAGGGAACCACCATCCGCGTCGTCCTGCCGCCCGCCGGGACCTCCTCGCTGGGCGTGGGGCAATAACTTCGACAACCGTCCCGAAGGTTCCCTGGTTCGTTCAAGGCCCAAAGGGAAACCTTCGGGACGCTATTTTTGGAAGAATTCGTGTCACTCAACAAACGCAGCCTGCTCATCCTCGCCTTCATCATCCTGACCGCCGCCGCGCTCAGTTTTGCCATGCTGACGCGCGGCCATCCCTGGTGGGATGATTTCGCGTCCTACGTCATGCAGGCCCGCGCCATCCTGAACGGGGATATGGACGAGTTCGCGCGCCGCAACGCCTTCACCGTCCAGAACTCCTCTTACCCGCCGGGGCCGGTCGCCTACCCCTGGGGCTACCCGCTGCTGCTTGCGCCGGTCGTGGCGATTTTTGGCATCCACGCCCTGGCGCTCAAACTGGTTGGGATTGCATTCTACGCCCTGTTCCTGGTCGTTTTCTTTTTGCTCGCCCGAACCCGCCTGACGGAGAACGAATCGCTCTTGTTGACCGCTATCCTGGCCGTCAACCCCATGCTGCTGCTGGCAAACGACCTGATTCTCTCCGACATCCCCTTCCTGGCCGTCTCCACGCTGGGGATATTGTTGATCGACCGCTGGAGTAAAAAGTCTCCCGACTTTTTATTGGGTCTGGCGATTGGTCCAACCATCTTCCTCGCCGCTTTCCTGCGCGCCAACGGAATCCTGCTTTTTGCCCCGCTCGCTGTCTCGCTCCTGGTTCAGTACTGGCCCGACTGGAAAACCCTCCTGCGGCGTTTCCTCCTGCCGCTCGGCGCATTCGGCCTGCTGTATCTGGCCGCCGCTTGGAGTTTCCCCAACGGGCAGGATTCGTACCTGAGTCACTTCTCCATGTTCAACCTGCCGCGCCTGTGGGATAACTTCCTGTTCTACCTGTGGCTGCCCTCCTGGACCTTCAACTACATCCCCGCCGGGGCCGTTTTTTACCCGCTCCTGGTGATGTTCCTGCTCGTCAGTGTGTTCGCGCGCTGGAAACGCGACCTCGCCATCCACGCCTACAGCCTGGTCACGCTTGGGTTGTTCATCCTGTGGCCCGAGCGCCAGGGATTGCGCTTTATCTACCCGGTTCTGCCCTTCCTGTTCCTCTTCGCCTTCGATGGCATGAAACTGGCGATCGAGCGGCTGCCCGCAGGCTGGCAGACCCTCGCCCCCCGCGCCGTGACCGGTTTTTGGGGCATCCTGCTCCTGCTCTCACTGGGGACTTCCGTGTATTCGGCCTGGGGCAACCTGGCCGCCAACCGCGACATCAACGGCCCCTTCGACGAATTCAGTTACGACCTGTACGAATTCATCCGCGACGAAACCCCCGCCGACTCGGTCATCGTCTTCGTCCGCCCGCGCGCCATGCGCCTGTTCACCGACCGCGATTCGTTCATGACCACCCGCTGCGAAGACCTGCCCAGGGGGGACTATGTCGCCGTCCACGAGAAAATCGGCGATGTCGGCCAGATACCGCCGGAGCAAATCAGCGCCTGTCCCGGCGCCGCGCTGGAAGAAGTCTTCAACAACCGCCGTTTTACAGTCTATCGAATCAACCCATGAGAGAGTCCACCGATTGCGCGGATTTCACGAAGCGCCTGCCGAAAAATATTTTCGCGCCATCCCGCCCGGACATGAATGTCCGGACTATTCATTCAAAGCCGTCTGAAGACGGCTAAACCCGGCTATCTAGTCCGCTTAAGCGGACTTTGTGCCGGCAGCCCGGAGATTTATCTCCGGGCGGAGCCGGGATTGCGGGAATTTTCGGTATTGACTCTCGTTTTTATTTGTTGTATCATTAACGCGTGTTAGTAACTCGCGTTAGTTTGTGGAGAAACTCGTGTTGAGTGTCAAAACCAAACGCATTACCAGCCAGGATGTTGCCAATCTTGCGGGCGTTTCGCGCACGACCGTCTCTTTCGTGCTGAACAATGTGGAGGGGTTTCAAATCAGCCCGGAAACGCGCCAGAAGGTGCTGGAGGCCGCCGCCCAGCTGGGCTACGTGCCCGATTCCGCCGCCCAAACCCTGGCCAGCCGCCGGGCCCGCGCCATCGGGCTGGTGATGACGCGCAGTCCGCATCACATTGCCAGCGACTCTTTCCTTCCCCGAATTATCAGCGGTTTGCTGAAAGTAACCAAAACCCAAAACTTGCGCCTGATGATAGAGCAGGTCAATGCCGAACGCCAGAGCCAGGCCTACCTGGAACTGGCGCGCGCCAAGCGCATCGACGGCATGATTTTGCTCACCCCGCGCATGGATGATCAGGCTTTGCTTTCCTTGGAAAAGGCCGAAATTCCCGCCGTCTTGATGGGACACCTGGAAAACTCGAACCTGTATTCGGTGGACGTGGACAACCGCGCCGCCGCCGAGCAGGCGGTTCGTCACCTCCTCGCGCTCGGTCATCGCCAGGTTGCCTGTATCACCAATGCCCCGGCCACTTATACTGCCGCGCCGCAGCGCGTCCAGGGCTATCTCGATGCGTTGACTGCCGCGGGCATTTCCCCCAACCCCGAATTGATTCGATATGCCGATTTCGACCCGGAAAGCGGCTACGAGCGCATGAAGTCGCTCCTGGAGGGCGGCGCGCCTTTTACCGCCGTCTTCGTCGCCAGCGATAACGTCGCCATCGGCGCGAAGTCGGCCATCCGCGAGGCGGGCCTGCGCGTGCCGGACGATATTTCCATGATGGGCTTCGATGACATCCCCTGGTCGCATTATTCCGACCCGCCGCTCAGCACGGTTCACCTGCCGGCCGAATCGCTGGCGCAACAAGCCTGCGTGGTGCTGCTCGATTTGATTCAAGGACAATCGCCGCCTGTGAAACATCTCAACCTGGAAACCGAGTTGATTTTACGAAAATCCTGCCGCGCCATTGCCTGAAAGGAGGTGATTTTTCCCGCGCAAAAAAGTTTCTCGCACCTGGTATTCCGAGTAAAACGACTTTTTCAACTGTACGACAAGAAGAGGAGAAAGAAAAAAGATGAAAACCAATCGTATTTTCTGGTCCCTGACCAGCCTGCTCATCCTGGCCTCGATGATTCTGAGCGCCTGTGGTGGCGGAACCGCTACCCCGGCCCCCGCGCCCGAACAGCCCCAGCAGCCCGCTACTGAAGTCCCGGCAGCCGAAGCCCCGGCAGTTGAAGCCCCTGCCGCTGAAGTTCCCGCCAACCTGCCGCCCGCCGGCCCCGAACTGGCCGAGGCATATACCGGCAAGTTCAAAGGCACGGTCGTCACCATGGCAGGCCCCTTCGTCGATAACGACGCTGTCAAATTCGAGCAATCGATTGCCGCCTTCGAGCAGGCCACCGGCATCGATATTCAATACTCCGGTTCGAAAGAATTCGAAGCATCCATCCGCATCTCGATCGAGGGCGGCAGCGCTCCCGATATCGTAGACTTCCCGCAGCCTGGTTTGCTGGCGAACTTCGTCAAAGAAGGCCGCGTTGTTGACCTGAACACCGTCATCAACCCCGACTGGCTGAAGCAAAACTACAGCGAAGCCTGGCTCGAAATGGGGACGATGGAAGGCCCGAATGGCCCCGTCACCGCCGGTATTTGGGCGCGCGCCAACGGCAAATCGCTGGTCTGGTACCCCAAGAAGGCCTTCGACGAAGCCGGTTATCAAATCCCCGAAACCTGGGATGACCTGATTGCTCTGAGCGACGAGATTTTGGCCGACGGCGATGCCCCGTGGTGCGTGGGTATCGAATCGGGCGCGGCCACCGGTTGGGCGATGACGGACTGGATCGAAGAGACCATGCTCCGCACCACCTCGCTGGAGAACTACGACAAGTGGGTGACGGGCGAACTTCAGTTTGACTCCCCCGAAGTCCGCAATGCGCTCAAGTACGTGACCGACATCTGGTTCAAGGATGGCTATGTCTATGGCGGACGCGCCTCCATCGCCACCACCTCCTTCGGCGATGCCCCCAAGCCCATGTTCGAGAATCCTCCCAAGTGCTGGCTGCACAAGCAGGGCAACTTCATCACGACCTTCTTCCCTGAAGGTCTCGAAGCAGGCGTAGACTATGACTTCTTCTACCTGCCGCCCATCGACCCGGCTTACGGCAAACCCGTCCTCGGCGCAGGCGACATCTACGCCGTGTTCAGCGACCGCCCCGAAGTTCGCGCTGTCATCCAGTACTTCTCGACCGGCGCTTCGGTGGAAGGTTGGGTGAAGGCGGGCGGCGCCATCTCGCCGCACAAAGACGCCAGCCTCGATTGGTACCAGGACCCGGTCAGCCGCAAGGTGGCTGAAGTGTTGCAGAACGCCACGGCGTTCCGCTTCGACGGCTCGGACCTGATGCCCGGTGAAGTGGGCGCAGGCTCCTTCTGGAAGTCGATGACCTCTTACGTCACCGGCGCAATCGACGAGGATACGGCGCTGAAAGAAATCGACGCCTCCTGGCCGAAGTAACCCCAACCCATCGCAGACCCTGAAGGTTTACAATCTGAGCAAGAGCGAAATCTTCAGGGTCTTTCCCTTTATTTCCAGAGAGTTATTTGCAAGTTCCTGAATGGTTTGAAATCTCGATTTGCGAGAACTTGTATCGATTGGATTTCAGAAGGAGCGGCAGACATGAAAAAAAGTGTTCTCTCCGATGGTCCCTTTTACTGGCTGGCAGCCAATCTGGGCCGTATCCTGGTTTCATTAATCGTGCCAATTCTCACCTTCCTGGTGCTTTGGCAGGGTTTTATCTTCCTGCGCGACAGCAACGCCCCGCAGCTGGTGATTGTGCTGGTTGCCATCCTATGGGGCGTGGGCGGCGTAGGCATTTTATATGCTGTCTCCAACTGGCTGGTGGAACAGCTCCCAACCCGGTGGGTTGCCCGGCTACAGCCATTCGTCTTCGTCGGGCCGGCCCTGGCGATTCTTTTCTGGTTCCTGGCCCTGCCTACCCTGCGCACCCTTGATTTAAGCCTCAAGGATGCCACCGGTCAGCGCTATATTGGTTTGCAGAATTACATTTTTGCTCTTACCGACCGCATCATGCTCGAAGCCTTTCGCAATAACCTGCTCTGGATGATATTTGGCACCCTGTTCTGCGTTGGGCTGGGGCTGGTCATCGCTGTTCTGGCCGACCGAAGCCGGTTCGAAAGCGTCTACAAAGCGATTATCTTCATGCCGATGGCGATTTCCTTCGTTGGGGCGGGCGTCATCTGGAAATTCGTCTACACCTACAAAGGCGAAGGGGTCGGGATTTCGGAAATCGGCCTGTTGAATGCGATTGTGCTGGCGCTGGGCGGGCAATCGCAGCCCTGGCTGCAACTGCCGCCCTGGAACAATTTCTTCCTGATTGTCATTATGGTCTGGCTGCAAACCGGTTTCGCAATGGTGGTGATTTCGTCGGCCATCAAGGGCATCTCCAGCGAAGTTCTCGAAGCCGCGCGGGTCGATGGCGCCAATGAGTTCCAGGTGTTTTTCAAAATCATCATCCCCTCCATTCAAGGTACGCTGCTGACCGTCACCACCACCATTGTCATTTTCAGCCTGAAATTGTTCGACATTGTGCGCGTGATGACTGGCGGCAACTACGGCACCAACGTTATCGCCAACGAGTTCTATATCCAGCGATTTACTTACGGCAGCGCCGGGCGCGCTTCTGCGATTGCGATTGTCCTGCTGATTGCCGTTATCCCGGTCATGATTTACAACTTGCGGCAATTCCGCGAGAGGAGGGCGTTCTGATGTCTGCTCCTGCCGGTTTCAAACTCAGTAAGCGAATCTCCAGTTTCCTGATTAACCTGGTGCTTATCCTCATCTGCCTGGTTTGGCTTGCGCCAGCGTTTGGGGTGTTTATTACCTCCTTTCGCAATAGCGAGGATATCTTCAAAACCGGCTGGTGGACTGTGTTTCCCCACAAAGCGGATATCAAAGTGGGTGAAATTCGGCTGCCTGCCGATGTCGATGTGAGCGGTGTCATGACCATCGAGGGCGCGCAGGCCACCTTCGAGGAACTTCGCCAGGGCGTGACCCTTTCCGATGGGCGCAAGCTGGTCTGGTTTGGGAACAGGCGCTCGCGCATGGTGGAAGTGTACGAAAACCGATGGGTTGGCTTCGACGCCAACCTGACCCTCGAAAACTATCAAAACGTGCTTTCGGGACAGGAAATCCGCTTCAAGGGAGCAGACGGCAAGGAAATCTTGCGCATGGGCAATAACCTGGGCGGCGCATTCCTCAATTCGATAGCCGTCGCCGTTCCGGCCACCATCATCCCCATCCTGATTGCCGCCTTCGCCGCTTATGCCTTTGCCTGGATGAACTTCCCGGGGCGCAAAATGTTCTTTATCGGGGTGGTGGCCTTGCTGGTTGTTCCCTTGCAAATTGCGCTCGTGCCGATTCTGCAAGATTACACCCGCCTGAACCTGAACGGCACGTACCTGGCAATCTGGCTGGCGCACACCGGCTTTGGCCTGCCGTTGGCAATTTACCTGCTTTTCAACTACATCAGCCAATTGCCGCGCGAGACCCTCGAGGCGGCCTTCATCGACGGCGCATCACACTTCACCATCTTCACCCAGCTCATCCTGCCGCTCTCTGTCCCGGCCCTGGCCTCTTTCGCCATCTTCCAGTTCTTGTGGGTATGGAATGATTACCTGGTGGCCCTGGTCTTCCTGGGTGATAAAACCCGCGTCATGACCAGCGCGCTGGCGGCCATGGTCGGCGAAAAAGGCCAGGACTGGCACTTGCTGACCTCCGGCGCGTTTATCAGCATGTTACTCCCGCTGGTCGTCTTCTTTGCCCTGCAACGTTACTTCGTGCGCGGCATGATGGCTGGCTCGGTTAAGGGTTGAAATATGCCGCGTGGTGATATTCTTTGGTACAAAGACGCGGTTTTTTACCAGGTCTATGCGCGCGCCTTCTACGACAGCAACGGCGACGGCAATGGCGACCTGCGCGGCCTGACCCAAAAACTCGACTACCTGCAAACCCTGGGGGTAGATTGCCTGTGGTTGATGCCAATCTACCCCTCGCCGCTCAGAGACGATGGCTACGATATCGCCGATTTCTGCAACGTCCACCCCGACTATGGCGTATTGGAAGACTTCAAGGAACTGGTGGCTGCCGTTCATGCGCGCGGCATGAGAATCATCACCGACCTGGTGTTAAATCATACCTCCGACCAGCACCCCTGGTTCCAGGCTGCCCGCGCCGACAAGAATTCTCCCTATCGTGATTATTACGTCTGGAGCGACACTGGCCAGGAATACGCCCAAACCCGCATCATCTTCCTCGACACTGAAGCATCCAACTGGACGTGGGACGAACAAGCCGGGCAATACTACTGGCATCGTTTTTACGCGCACCAGCCCGACCTGAACTACGACAATCCCGCCGTCCGCCAGGAGATGCTGGCGGTTGTAAAATTCTGGCTCGACCTCGGCGTGGATGGATTCCGCGTCGATGCAGTTCCCTACCTGCTCGAGCGCGAAGGAACGAATTGCGAGAACCTGCCCGAAACGCACGCCTATTTGAAAGAACTGCGCGCGTTTGTGGATGCAAATTACCCGGGGCGCATGTTGTTGTGCGAAGCAAACCAGTGGCCCGAAGAGTTGCGGCCTTACTTTGGCGAGGGCGACGAATTCCACATGGGTTTCCACTTCCCGCTCATGCCGCGTATCTTCATGGCGCTTCAAAAAGGATGCCGTGATGATATCGTTGAAATTTTGCGGCGCACGCCTTCCATCCCCGCCAATTGCCAGTGGTGCGCCTTCCTTCGCAACCACGATGAACTGACCCTCGAAATGGTCACGCCCGAAGAGCGCGATTGGATGTGGGAGCAATATGCCCCCGACCCGCTCATGAGAATCAACCTGGGCATCCGCCGCCGCCTGGCGCCCCTGCTTGGCAACGACCGGCGTAAAATCGAACTGGCGCATTCGCTGCTCCTGACCCTGCCCGGTTCGCCAGTGCTTTATTATGGCGATGAGATTGGCATGGGCGAAAACCTCAGCCTGCCCGACCGAAACGGCGTGCGCACCCCCATGCAGTGGGACGCCAGTCCCAGCGCAGGTTTTTCCCCCGTTTCCCCGTACGCGCCCTTTCCCGAGGGGGGGTACACCCCGGCCCTGCTCAATGTTGCGGCGCAGTCGAACGACCCCCAATCGCTCTTCCATCGCCTGCGGCACATGCTCGCCATCCGCAAGCGGCATCACGTTTTTGGGCGCGGCAGCCTGAACTGGCTGGAGGGTATTCAAAATTCTTCGGTTGCGGCTTACACCCGCGTCCTGGCCGGTGAAACCGTTCTCGTTTTGCAAAACCTGAGCGATTTGCCCCAGGCGATTGCCATCGCGCCCAACCTGCGCGGCGCGGCGCGCGACCTGCTCACCGGTCAGGTCCATCACCTGCGGGCCTCCTTCTCTCTCTCGCCATATCAATTTATGTGGCTTAGCCTGGAAGAATAAGCCGCTCAATCATCATTCACCATTCATCACTCGGTGCTATGTCAGAATCCTCCCGCTCTCTCCGCCGCCTCCTGCCTCGTCTCGAATCAGCCCTGGCTGCCGAAATTGCCGCCGATCCAGCCGCCTGGCGCGCCTTTCGGCAGCGACTCGAAACGCGCTTCGTTGCGCTTTTCGACCTGTATTACGACCTCTACCATACCCGTTACGATTTCTTCTACCATCTGGAAGACTTGCTCTTTACCCTGGCGCGCGCCTGGTTCGAGCGTCCCGCCGACCTGCGCGCCCTGGATGGGTCACGCGAAGCCGCCCCGCTCTGGTTCCAATCCCATCAAATGCTGGGCGGTGTCATTTACGTGGATTTGTTTGCCAACGACCTGGAAGGCGCGCGCGCCAAAATCCCCTACTTCCAGGAACTCGGCCTCACCTACCTGCACCTGATGCCGTTCTTCAAAATGCCTGAGGGTGAAAGCGATGGGGGCTACGCTGTCAGCGACTACCGGCAAGTCCACCCGCCGCTAGGGACAATGGAACAACTGGCTGCCCTGGCCCGCGACCTGCGCGCCGCCGGAATCAGCCTGGTGGCCGACCTGGTCTTCAACCACACCTCGGACGAACACCCCTGGGCTAAAGCCGCTCTTTCTGGAGACGAAGATGCCCGCGAACTGTACTTCTTCTTCCCCGACCGGGCGATGCCCGACCGATACGAGCGCACCCTGCGCGAAATCTTCCCCGATGAACACCCCGGCGCTTTCAGCCCCCTCCCCCCTCCCCCAAATTCGCAGAATTTGGGG
>DAOUAZ010000074.1:0-27627 GCA_034432975.1 Anaerolineales bacterium
GTATCCCGTTTGGGCGGTTTCGGGCGGTGGGGAGGCGAGCAAAACCCGGGCAGCCGCGCTCGCAGCCGGGAATTGTTCTGCTGAAGGATACACGCTGCGCACCTGCGCCGAACCTTCTACTTGCGCGGCCAGCAGCGCGCCAGTGGGGGAAGGCAGGGCCAGGGCCAGCGTTTCAGCCAGGTTCAGGGCCGAGGCTTCCTGGTGGAAGGCGGTTTGCAGGCTGGGCGCCAGGGATGTTGCGCTGCGCCAGGCCAGCAGGCGCGGCCCGGCGCGGTAACGTCCGCGTTTTTCGGCCTGTTCAATGTAGCCGAGCGCTTTCAAGGTGTTGAGCAGGACGAACAGCGAACTGCGCGAGATGTCTATCTGCGCCAGCAGTTCGGGAACTTCGACGCCGGTGGGCTGTTCGAGCAGGATTTCGAGCAGGAGCAGGGCGCGCTCGACGGAGGAGGTTTCGGAATCAGTTGGCAACTAAAATCCTTTATACTGGACGATAATCCAGTATAAAGGATTTCAACTGGAGTGACAAGGGTGGATAGAACGTTTCCTATTTCACCACCAGCGGTATCCCTGCCACCATGAACAGGACCCGGGCCGCTTCCTGCGCCAGGCGCTGGTTGGCCCAGCCGAGCGCGTCGCGGTAGATGCGTCCCAGCGGGTAGGTCGGGACGATTCCCAACCCGACTTCGTTGGAGACGACCAGCCATTGCCCGCCGATTTGGGTTTGCGCGGCGATGAGCGATTCGATTTCTGCCCGGACCTGTTCCATGACTGTCTCGAACGGGGCGTCTTCGGGCAGGGAGAGCAGCACGTTGCTGACCAGGAGGGTGATGCAGTCGAGCAGAATGGCCGCCCTCACCCCTGACCCTTTATCATCCCCGAAGGGGGCTCCCGGTGGGAGAGGGATGTCCCTCACCCCTAACCCCTTATCATCCCCGAAGGGGGCTCCCGGTGGGAGAGGGGGACTAAGGAAGTTTAGCATGGCTTGCCCAACTCCCTGCTGGACTTCGAGGGTCTGCCAGTCGGCGGGACGCGCGGCGCGGTGGTTGGCGATGCGCGCGCGCATTTCATCATCGAAGGCGGTGGCGGTGGCAATGTAGAGGGCCGGGCGGCCTGTTTCGCGGGCAATTTTTTCGGCGTAGGAACTTTTTCCGCTGCGCGCGCCGCCCAAAATCAGGGTCATGCCAGTGGCCGGGATGTCAGGAGTCATGTGGTGCAGCCTCCATGGCTTGAAGTGAGGTCAGGAAGTCTTCTTCTGAGAAAACTTCTATCGTAAACACGCCGTCATACCGGGCGAGGATGAGTTCATCCAAAACGGCGCGCAGCGCACCGGGCGCGGCAAAGGCCAGCGAGCGGTGGTCTCGTTCGGCCAATCCGTGTATATGGATGACGCGCGCGCGCGGCAGGGCGCGGCGCAGATAGGGCAGCGGGTCGTGGCCATCCAGCCACAGGTGACCGACATCCACGCAGCGGCTGACCGGGACGCGCTCGAAGATTGGTTCGTAAAAATCGAGCGGGCAGCCTTCCAGGTTTTCGACGGCCAATTTTTCCAGCCCGCCGGCCCATTCGCCGGCCTGCCGCAGCGAGGTTTCGGCCTGCTCCAGCCAGCGGGCATAGTCAGCGGGGGAGGGATTCTCACGCGCGGCTTTGCCGTCCAGGTGTAACACATAAGCCCAGGGGTTGAGGGGGCGGGCGCATTCGATGACCCGGCGGGCTTTTTCGAGCGAGATATGGCGCAGCGAGCCGTCGTCGGCCAGGCGCAGGTCGAGCGGCAGGTGAACGGTGTAGGTCAGGCCGTGTTCCAGCGCGAGGCGGTTCATCTCGTCCACCTGGGCGGGCGCGGGCAGGTTATTTGGGCCGTCATCCACTTCAAACAGGACGAGTTCGACATCCTGTACTTTGCCAGCCAGGTAATGCAGGTTGGGCAGGATGCCGGCGGGGAGAATGTAGGAGGTTGTGCCGAGGCGGAAGGGGAAAGATGGATTCATGGCGATATGATGGTAATGGGAATCGATTCGGTCCTTTTTTCGCGCCAGCCAGAGTAAATGCTGGTCTTGAGCAGCGCATCGCCTGGCTCGATTGCCGTAAACTAGAGTTCAACCTGCAGCGTTTCGCCAGGCGAAAGCATAATGTTTTCATAATCAAGAATCGTTTGCGGTCCGTAAGCATTCACCAAGGCAGGGGGATTGGCGAGTACAAAGAGAAGTTTTCCAGAAACGACCTTCCCTTCTGGTTCCCAAACAGTCGCTTGGACTTTAGACACAGCCGCTTCTTTCGCGCCGATGTTTTCGATGACGAAAGTAATCGGAAAAGGCGTATTTGCTGTAATGGTTTCAGGCATATATTCGATGCGCGCTTCGAGATATTCCGGCTCACGAGTCGCCCAAAGATAGGTGAGACCAAATAAACAAGCCAGCGCGCAGGTCCCAATCACCAACATTGAGCAGCCAGCAGCAAATTTTTTGAGGATGGCCTGGTTTGCGCGGCGGGTCAAGGCAAGGCCATTGCGCAGGGAAGCGCGGTTTTCGAAATAAACATACATCAACCAGCTCAACAACAAAACCAGAGAAAAAATGGGCTGCGCAAAGGTAACAAGTTGGGTCATTAGAGACGCCAGAGGAATGACCTTCATCCATTCCAGGGCCAGCAGGAATCGGTCGAAAGGCATGATGAGAGGCAGCATCAGCCACCACAAGAGGCGGTAAGAACGCGAAACCTTAAGCCTTTCCGTTTTCGAGAAGTACGTCCTCCCTCCCAGCGATGCCCAAACGAATTCGACAAGCGATTGCGGGCGCATGGCGAGAAGAATCTCCCTGTAAAGGGAGAGATGACGCGCGAAAGCAAACCACAAAGCGCAAGAAATCACTGTCAATAAAAACTGGGCAGTAAAATCGGCTGCATATTGAAACCACAGCGGAAGGCCATTCTCGCGCAGAAAAATAATGATTGGATTGCCTTCACGCATCAGGTCGGGCGAGTGGTAAACGGTTGCCAGCACATCGCTCCAGATTGCTGCTGCAATGAGAAACACGCCCGTCCAGGCAAGCACAGGAGAATACGCTGCCGGGCCTTGCCTGGCTAACTGAATGGCGCAAATCGCTAACACGGCCTCGATCAAAATGACAAAATAAAACCACCCAAATATCAACAAGGCGTTGTTTGTAGAGATGCCTTGTCCAAGGACAGGGATAGATAAGAAATAGGCCAACAAGCCAATCAGAATCAGGCGCGTGAGCGGCTGGCTTTTATGAAGGTGTTCAACGTTTTCATCGGAAAGTGTAGGGATCATGGCGAATCAATTTTATCTGATTTCCCATTGGCTCTATTGCGAAAGATATCCAAGTAAAACAACGATTTCTACGCTCTCGACCAGCAGCCCAAACACATCGCCCGTCACGCCGCCGATGCGGTTTTTCGCCAGGGTCAGCACGCCGAAGGCGGTGAGCAGGCCGAGGGCGAGGGCCAGCAGGCCGCCCCAGCCGAGGGCCAGCGCCAGGCCAAGCGGAATCAGCCCGCCCCACAACAGGGAGGTTTTGCGCAGCCCGGCGGCGAAATCCGCGCCCATCCCCCCTGATTTTGCCAATTTCATCAACCCGGCTGGGATGAGACACCAACGCGCCAGCGAAGCCGCCAGCAGCAGGCCGGGAAGCGTCGAAGGCGTGAGCGAGGCCAGGGCGGAGAATTTGAGCAGCAGCGCCAATCCCAGCCCGATTCCGCCAAAGGCGCCCAGGCGCGGGTCTTTCATAATTTCGAGGCGTTTTTCGGGCGCGCCGGGGTAGAGCAGGCCGTCGGCGCAGTCGGCCAGGCCGTCGAGGTGCAGGCCGCCGGTCAGCGCCACCCAGGCCAGCAGCGCCAGCGCGCCGGTCACGAGCGGGGGCAGGAACAGCCCGCCCAGCCAGTGGACGCCCGCCACGAGCAAGCCAATTACCAGCCCAACCAGCGGATACCAGCCCGCCGCCCGCCCGCTGTCGCCGGGATTCCAGGTCGCAGGGGCAGGGATGGGCAGGGTGGTGAGGAGGGAGAAGGCGAGGCGGAGCATAATAGTAATTGGTAATTGGCGAGTGGATACTGGTAAAAATTACGAATTACCAATCACCAATTACCCTTTCTCGCTCACCCCCGCTTCGCCAAAGGTCGCCATTTCGCGCAGGATGGCAAGCGAGGCTTCGAGAATCGGGAAGGCCAGGGCCGCGCCGGTGCCTTCGCCCAGGCGCAGGTCGAAATCGAGCAGGGGTTTGACGCCCAGCCAGTCGAGCATGAGGCCGTGTCCATTTTCCTTCGAGCGGTGGGCGGCGATGAGATACGGTTTGACCTCCGGGCAGAGAGAGACGGCAATCATGGCGGCGGCGGTGGAGATGAAACCATCCACCACGACCGCCTTGCGGTGGGCTGCCGCGCCAATCATCACCCCGGCCAGGCCGCCAATCTCGAACCCGCCGACCTTCGACAGCACATCCAGCCCGTCCTGTGGATTGGGCTGGTTGACGGCCAGGGCGCGCTCGATGACCGCGATTTTGCGCTCCAGCCCGGCGTTATCCAGGCCGGTGCCGCGTCCCGCTATCTGGGCGGGAGACTGCCTGGTGAACGCGGCGGCGATGGCGGCGGAGGGGGTCGTGTTGCCAATGCCCATATCGCCGGTGGCGACCACATCCAGGCCGCGCGCGATTTCCGCTTCGACGACTTCGATGCCAGCCTGAATGACCTGTTCGGCCTGGACGCGGGTCATGGCCGGGCCAATTGCCATGTTCCGGGTTCCGGGCGCGACCTTTCGGACGAGCAAACCCGGATGGGAGGGCATTTCCACCGCGACGCCCATATCGACAATCGTGATGCGCGCCCCGGCCTGGCGGGCCAGCACGTTAATCGCCGCGCCGCCGTTCAGGAAGTTCAAAACCATCTGCGGGGTGACTTCCTGCGGGAAGGCGCTGACGCCCTCCGCGACGACCCCATGGTCGCCGGCCATGACGATGACGGCTTTCTCATTGATGGACGGAAGCGGCTGGCCGTAGATGCCCGCCAGTTGGATGGAGAGTTCCTCCAGCCGCCCCAGGCTGCCCTGGGGCTTGGTGAGGGTGTCCTGCCGGGCGCGGGCGGCGTCGAGGCAGGGTTGGTCGAGGGGTGGGATGGTGGGAAGGTTCATGGATACTCCGATGGGGATGACGCGGAATTCATTCCGCGCTACAGTCTGGCTAGAATTCGATTCCGGGCTGGGCTTTCAATCCCAGGTGGAAGGGGTGTTTGATTTCGCGGCTTTCGCTCACCAGGTCGGCGTAGTCCAGCAGCGCGGGCGGGGCATTGCGCCCGGTAACGACCAGGTGCAGGCTGGCGGGTTTGCGTTCGCGCAGCCAATCCAACGCTTCGGCAGGGTCGAGCCAGCCAAAGGCCAGGGGATAGGTAAATTCGTCCAGCACAATCAGGTCATACTCCCCGCTGGCGATTTTTTCCCGGGCCAGTTCCCAGCCCAGTTGGGCGCGGGCGATGGTCGTGTCCATATCTTTCGAGACCCAGGTAAAACCGTCGCCGCTGATGTGCCATTCGATGCCCAATTTTTGAGCGGCCAGCACTTCACCCCAGTTGCCGGTTTCGGATTTCAGGAATTGAATTACGCAGACCCGAAAACCGCGTCCCCAGGCGCGCAGCACCATGCCGAAGGCGGCGGTGGATTTGCCCTTGCCGTTGCCGGTATGGACGATGGTCAGGCCGCGTTTGACGTTGGGGGACATGAGAAACGCTCCTCAGGCGGTAAAAGAATGTCGGTGAAATAGAATCCATTCCGCTGGACGACTTCGCCGGTTTGGAAAGGGATGGGGCGGGAAAACATTGGCCCGTCGAAACAAAAGGTGTGGAACTCGCCCCGTTCGCCGCAGGGGTCAACTGTTTCAGGCAGTTCGGCCAGCAATCGGGCGTCGTACATCCGCCCGGCAAAGTTTGGGGCAAGTTGTTTGGGGTCGATGGTGACGAGAACGGCGCGCAATCCGCCCTGGAACATGGTTTGAGCCAGGGCAGACGTTTCTGCCGGGGAACGCCAGAGCGGGAAGATGGGCTGGATTCCGGTTCCGGTCATCATGCGCTCCCGATAGGCGCGGATATCCTCGAGGAACAGGTCGCCAAAGGCAATGTGAGTGACGTTTTCGCGGCGGGCGCGTTCCAGCGCGGCGCTCATGCGGGCTTCGTATTCATCGTTCGAGCAGGGAGAGGGCAGGGGAATAGGCCAAAGCGGCAATCCGGCTGCTTCAGCCTGCGCCTGTACCAGTTCCTGCCGCGTGGCGTGCATGGCGGCCCGGTTGTTGCTCTCGTCGAAGGTGGTGAGCAGGCCAACCATCTCGACATCCGCCTGCTTGCGCAGGATGTGCAGCGCCCAGGCACTGTCTTTGCCCGAAGACCAGGAGAGCAGGATACGTTTCATAGTGATTCCTGCCTCACGCGGTTAATTTCATCATGCAGCCAGCGGGCGGCTTTCATCATGGAAGGGCCGTCGTGAATGAGGTTGTGGTCGGGGGAAACATCCGCCTGGATGATGGGAAAGTTCCAGCCGCGCCCGCGGAGCAGGTCAGCAGCCTGGACGGGATGTTCGGGTTCGGAGAAACACAGGAAAATGTCGGGCTGGCGGCGCTGGACTTCCCGAAGGTCCAGTTCGAGGTAGCCTGCGCGGACATCGCCGAAGATGTTTTCGCCACCCGCGGCTTCAATCAGGTCATGGACAAAGGTCAGCCCGCCCGTCATGCGAACGTGTTTTCCGAACCAGAGTTCGGCGTAGATGCGCGGCCTGGGGGTTGGGCCATTTGCTTTGAGTTCCAAAAAGAGACGGTTCCAGGTTTGGGTCAGCGCGCGGGCGGCGGGCAGGTCATCTACCAACGCGCCGAGCGACAGCGCGTTTTCCAAAACCCCATGCAGGCTGTTGGGCAGGGGCAGCACGAACACAGGCCAGCCATCCTGGCGCAGTTTGCGCGCCAGCGCGCGTTGGATGCCGGTGGTGATGAGAATCAGGTCGGGTTGGATGGCGCGCATTTTTTGGGCGTCGATTTTCAAGTAATCGCCGACGATGGGGGCTTGCAGTTGTGGCGTGTAGCGCGGACAAAATTCGGAGATTCCGACAATGGCATTGCCATAGCCCATCTCGACCAGGGCTTCTGTGAGGCCCGATGCCAGGGATACGATGCGGCGCGGTTTTTCGGGCAGTTCCACGAAGCCGCCGAGGGGGTCGCAGTAGATTTTCATGGGGTTCGAGGTCGATATTCGAGATTAGATATTCGATGTTCGAGTATTCGAATATCGAATACTCGAACATTGCAGGTGGTGGAGCAGGGTTTCGAGGGAGCGGTGTTCGCTTTGGCTGGATGGCGTGATGAGCCGCCAGCGGGATTCGTCCAGGATTTCGATGTGAATGGTATGGCGGCTATTGTCATTGTGGACTTCGTAGCCGGCGCGTTCGAGGGCGCGCCAGGTCCAGGCGTCCGTGACGCCATGCCCCTGCCCATCGAGGCTGACGGGTCCATGAACCGCCCGGTGAACGCGAAACGCGCCGATGGCGTGGTCGAAGTGAGCGCCCTCGCTGTGAAAGACTCGCGCCACCGCGCCGTTGAGGGCCAGTTCTTCGGGCAGACCGACTTCCATTTTTCCCGCCGAAGAGAGCAGCCACAGCCGGTCGGCCAGGCGCAGGGCCAGGTCGAGGTCGTGGGTCGAGAGCAGGATGGCCGTTCCGGTCTCGCGCGCCAGGCGGCGCAGGAGTTGGAGCAATTCGACGCGGCGGGGCAGGTCGAGGAAGGCCGTCGGCTCGTCGAGCAGGAGGATTTTCGGTTCTTGGGCCAGGGCGCGGGCAATCATCACCTTCTGGCGTTCGCCGTCGCTCAGTTGGGCCAGCGGGCGCGCGCTGAAGCGCAGGGTGTCGGTCTGCTGCATGGCGCGCTGCACGGCTTCTTTATCGCGCGCGGAGAGCCTTCCCAGCCAGTCGGTATAAGGATGCCGTCCCAGGGCGACCAGTTCGCGGCCTGTCAGCAGGGGGCTTTCCACCCGCGCGGTGAGGACGATGGCGAGACGCTTTGCCAGTTCGAGCGGCGTCAGGTTGTTCAGGATTTCATCCCCCAGCCGGATGACGCCGCCGAGCGGCTTTTCCATCCCGGCCAGGGTGCGCAGCAGGGTGGATTTGCCCGCGCCATTGGGTCCAATCAGGCAGGCCAGTTCCGCCGGGCGCAGTTCCAGGTTCAGGCCGGATGCCAGCGGGTGATGGTAGCCGATGGAGAGGGATGAGGTGGTGAGCATTTCAGTAACCAGTATTCAGTGTTCAGCGCGCAATATCCAGGTATCGAGTATCGCTTACATCTGCCGCAGTTGTTTCTGGCGCAGGATGATGGAGAGGATGACGGGAACGCCAAAGAGTGACATAACGACGTTGAGCGGCAGGATGCGCTGGCTGCCAGGCAATTGGGCAATCAGGTCGGCCAGCAGGGCAAAGGCCGCGCCCATCATCAGGGAAGCGGGCAGCAAGGCGCGGTGGTCTGCGGTTTTGAGCAGGCTGCGGGCGACATGCGGCACAGCCACGCCCACGAACCAGATGGGGCCGCAAAACGCAGTGGAGACCCCGGCCAGCAGGGAGGCGCTGACGATAATCCAGGCGCGGGCGCGGCTGACATTGAGACCTAGCGAGCGGGCGTAATCATCGCCAAGCAGGAGGGCGTTGAGCGGCTTAATCATCACCAGCGCGATGAGCAGTCCCAGCAGGGTTGCGGGAATGAAGACGCGCATTTGACTCCAGGTTACACCGCCAAAACTGCCCGCCGTCCACAGGCTGAAGACCTGCACGCGCTCTGGCTGGCTGAAGTAGATAAGCAGGCTGACCACCGCGCTGGCGAGATAGCCAAACATCAGGCCTGTTACCAGCAGGGTGAGGGTGTTTTGGACGCGCCGCGCCAGGAGCAGTACCGCCCCCAACACCAAACCCGCGCCCAGGCTGGCCGCCACCGCCAGGGTCAGGTCGCCAAAAGCGCCCAGCCCGGCAACAAAGGTCAGGGCGATTCCACCGGTTCCCATCCCTAAAATGACCAGCGCGACGCCCAAGCTGGCGCCCGAACTGACGCCCAGAATGTAGGGGTCGGCCAGGGGGTTGCGAAAGAGGGTCTGCATTTGCAGGCCAGCCGAGGAAAGCGCCGCGCCCACCAACACGGCCGTCAGCGCTTTGGGCAGGCGGAATTTGAAGAGGATATCGGCCCAGGATGCCTTATCAGGCGTTCCGCCTAGCAGGATGTGAATGACCTGGTCGAAGGGAATCGCAACCGAGCCAAACGCCAGGCTGAAGGCGAAGGCGAGCAGCAAAAGGAGGATGAGGAGCGGGAAAAGCCAGCGGGACATTAGTCAATGATGAATGGTGAATGATGAATGCAGAATGCAGGGAGTTTGGGTTCTGCATTCATCATTCTGATTTCTGCAATCCTATTTCACCTGCCGGTAGTATACCAATTCGTGATTGGGCAGCAGGTCGGGGTGCAGGATGGCGATGAGGTCGGCCAGGACGAGTTCAGGGTGGATGACGGCGCTTTCATAATAGTCATTGCCGCCGGTGGGACTGGTTTTTGCGTCGTTGTTCCACACGCTGCCGTTTTGGAAAGCAGCGAAGTCGGCGTAGCGGGCGTCCATGGCTTTCAGGTCATCGAGCGAACCAACGTAGCCTACGTTGAGCCAGAAATCGGCGGCTTGGGCTTTCTCGAAGACGGCCTCGACGGAAAGCGGCAGGCTGCCTGTGGATGGTTCGTCACTCCACAGGTAGTTGGCTCCGGCGTCGCGCAGGAAGGCGGCGGCGAAACTCTGTCCGCCGGGCATATACCAGGTTCCCTGGTAGGCTGAACCGGTGAAAACGGTCGGCTGCTGTTTGGCGGCAGCGGTAAGGGCGGCCAGTTCTTGGTAGGCTTGGGCTGTTTGGGCAAACAGGGTTTCAGCCTCGGCTTCTTTGTTGAAGAAAGCGGCGATGAATTTCAGCCATTCGGCGCGGCCCAGCGGGGAGGTGTCCATCCACTCGGCGTTGACCACCACTTTCTGCCCGGCTTGCAGCAGGACGGGGTGGGCGTCATAGTCCGGCGCGCCGGAGCCGTAGGTCATCACCAGGTCGGGGGAAAGTTCCAGCACTTTTTCTACATTGACGCCTGAACCATAGCCGATGGAGGCCAGTTTGCCTTCTTCGGCCATTTTCAGGACTTTGGGATTGCTAACGTAGGTGGTGTCATCCACGCCAACCAGGTGGTCGAGCAGGCCGAGTTCATCGAGTGGCGGCAGGTAGGTGGTGGACATGGTGATGATGCTCTGCGCGGGAACGGTGATGATTTGCTCGTCCAGGAATCCTTCAGGGTTAGGCGCGCCGCACTGCACGAGCGCATATTGGATGGATTCCGCCGCGCCGGGCCAGGGGGTATTTACAGTGATAACTTTGTAGTAGCCGCGATATTCCATTAAGAAGCCGGTGGTGTATTGCAAGGCGGCCTTTTCGGGGAAGTAATCCATATTGGGGTCGAACTGGCCTTCGGGGATGCAGCCCTCGACCAGGTTGTGGATTGGGGCTTCGGCAACGGGAGCAGGGACATCTGTTGGTGCCGGGGCGGGCGCTTCGGTGGGCGGGACGAGCGTTGGCGCGGGGGCGGGCGTGGCTGCCGGGGCGCAGGCAGCCAGTAAAAGGGCAAAGGTCAAAAAGACGAGGGGGAATTTGCGAAACATGGTGACTTCTCCAGGATGGTAATTGGTAAATGGTGAGTACTAATTCGAGGGCAGATGCCGAATCAAAATCCCCTGCCTTTTTAGGTCAGGGGAGGGGGAGGGCAAATCCGGGTCAGATGCGCCGTTCCCACCTCCTTTCTGCGAGAGAGTGGAGAACCAACGACCAGGGCGGGCGACCTGACTTGTTCGGACGATATTCGAATACTCGATTATCGAATGACGAACTTACAGTTGCGCGACAGTGCCGGACTTCACAGTTTGGTGTCACCGGCTTCGCCTTTGAGCCTTCCCATCCGGGGGTAAGGCACCCTGGGCGATAGATTGTGTTTCTTATTGTACGTCCCGTTGTGCGTGACGTCAATTATGGGATGTCACGGTTTCAAAATGCCTTTTGGCCTGTTTTGGCGAAAACGTCCCGAAGGCTTTATAAAACGGTCAAAATCACTTCAAAGGAACCTTCGGGACGGTAATTACAAAGACTCACGAAAGTCGTAGATGCCGTCGCGGAAGGGCCACTTGCGCCCACAGCCGGGGCAGCGCAGGTGGTCGCCCCGCTCGTCGAGCGGATGCGCGCCGCATTCGGGGCATTGGAACCAGTGCAGGATGTCATCGGGCGCGTGGCGCGGAATTCCATCCCGCGCTACAGATGCTTTGACGAAAACGCTCGGCGTGACCTGGAAGAGTTCCCCGGTTGGCTGGAAGAGGCCATCGAGCGCGGCCAGGAACCCGGCAGGCAGGGTCCGCTTGAGCAGGCCGAGCCGGAAGTGGGAGACGGTCAGGGTCTTTTCAATTCGAAAACCCAATTCACCCAACCACTGGCGGATGGCTTTGGGGTGAAAGTCGAAGTTGAGTTTGACGAATTCGACCGGTTCGAGGGTGAACGGGCTCCAGGATTGCCGCTTGAGCCAGTAGCGCAGGATGGCTTTCAGGTTGCGTTTGTTGGCAAACTCTAAAATGAATGTTGCGTTGCCGCCCAATACGCGTCGGATTTGCGCCAGGGCTTTGGGGGCGTCGGCCATGTGGTGCAGGGTGCGAATCATGGTCGCGCCGTCGAACAGGGCATTGACGAAGGGCAGTTTGTAGATGTCCGCCGCGACGTAGATGCAGCGGGGCGAGTCGCCCAATCGGGCGCGGGCCTGTCGAAGTTGGGTGCGCGAATAGTCGAGCAGCACGATTCGGTCGTAGCCGGTATAGCGAGGCGTATTCCGCCCGGCGCCAGCGCCCAATTCGAGCAGGAGACTGCCTTTATCGGGTAACATCCGGCGCAGGGCAATCTGCTCCGCTTTATCTTCATAGTCGCGCCCGCCCTTTTCCCAGAAGGAGGTCTGGTAGTCGGAGCCTTCGTAGTCGCAAACGCGGGGGGATTCAGTCATCGTCCAATCGCCCGATAGGTAAAGCCTATCTCCTTCATTCGCTCCGGGTCGTAGAGGTTGCGGGCGTCCATAATGACCGGGGTTTTGAGCAGGCTTTTGAGTTTTTCGAGGTCGATTTGCTTGAACTCGTTCCATTCGGTAACGATAATCACGGCGTCGCAGCCGGTGGCGGCTTCGTAGGGGTCGTTGTACATTTGCACGGCGGGCAGGATGCTGCGGGCCACGTCCATGGCGACCGGGTCGTAGGCGCGCACGGTGGACCCGGCGGCGGTCAGTTCGTGGGCGATGTCGATGGAGGGGGCGTCGCGCATGTCGTCGGTGTTGGGTTTGAAGGCCAGCCCAAACAGGCCGATGGTTTTGCCGCTGAACGAGCCGACCATCTTTTCCGTCCAGCGCACCACCTGTTTGCGGCGGTCGTAGTTGACCTCCATGACGGTGTTGAGGATGCGCGGGTCGAGGTCTTTTTCCTCGGCCATGTAAGCCAGGGCTTTGACATCCTTGGGGAAGCACGAGCCGCCCCAGCCCAGGCCGGCGTCGAGGAAGTGGCGGCCAATCCGGGCGTCATAGCCCATCCCGGCGGCGACTTCTTTCACGTCCGCGCCGTAGGCTTCGCAGATTTCGGCGATTTCGTTGATGAAGGAGATTTTGGTCGCCAGGAAGGCGTTGGATGCGTATTTAATCATCTCGGCGGTGCGCAGGTCGGTGATGACGATGGGCGCGCGCAGGGGCAGGTGCAATTGGGCGACCTTATTGGCGGCGTCCTTGTCGAAGGAGCCGATGACGGTGCGGTGCGGCTGGCTGAAATCGCCGATGGCCGAGCCTTCACGCAGGAATTCGGGGCAGGAGACGACCGCAAAGTCGATAGGCTGGGGCTGGGCGCGTTTGACGATGTCGGCCACCCAGTCGCCGGTGCCAATCGGCACGGTGGATTTGTTGATGATGATGAGTGGAGCAGTCATGTTGCGGGCGATGGATTCTGCCGCTGACGCAACATACTGCAAATCGGCCTCGCCGTTGACGCCGGAGGGCGTGCCGACCGCGATAAAGGCGAACTCAGTGCCTTGGAGCGCTTCGGCGTAATCGGTGGTGAAAGAGAGCCGCCCGGCTTTGACGTTGCGGCGCACCAGTTCTTCGAGTCCCGGCTCGTAGATGGGCATGATGCCTTTTTTGAGATTTTCGATGCGCTGTTCGTTGACATCCAGCGCGATGACCTTGTTGCCCAGGTCAGAGAAGCAGGCGCCCGTTACCAGGCCAACATAACCAACGCCGACTACACAGATTTGTTTCATAAGTATCCTCGCAAGTTATTCAGATTTGACTCTATTGCAAAATAGCCTAAACCATCCCGCAGAGCGGGCAGGGTTTTCGCAAAGCCGCGGAGTTCGCAAAGAAAACTTGCACACTTTTCCTTCGCTCCCACAGAGAGCGTGGGATTTTGCGCCCTTGGCGGCTTGGCATGAGACTTTTTTGCCCTGAATCCCGGATTCGATTTGCAAATTCGTGAACCTCTGCTTCAATTGGTGAACTCAGTCCAGCACTTCCATCAGGCAGCGCTGGATTTCTTCATAAGTGGGAACGCCCGCCATGCCCGGACGCTTCACGGAAATGGCCGCGACCTGGTTGGCAAAACGGGCCGATTCCCAGGGGTCGCGGGTGTTGAGCAGGCGCGCAAAGAAGGCCGCCGCAAAGACATCGCCCGCGCCGGTGGCGTCCACTTCATCCACTTTCGGGGCGCGGAAGCGGCGGCTGTCGCCGTGCCAGAAGACCCTGGCCCCGGCAATCCCTTCGGTGACAGCCAGCAATCGCCCGGCATGGGCGTACTGCTCAATCAATTCCTCGTTCCCGCCGACATCTTCCAGGCTGAATACCACCGCCCCGGCCCCTTCCAGCGCGGATTCGACCCCTTCCCATACGCGCGGGTGGACGAGACCGTTTTCGTCCCAGGCGCGCATCCAACCCTGGGGGGTCAGGCCGAGCAGGGAAGGGCGAAAGCCGGAGGGCAGGACGGAGTCCACTTCCTGCGCTACCGGGGCCAGGTGGATGATTTTGGCGCGCCGCCAGGCTTCGGGGACGATGGCGAAGTCGATTTTCGGCGCGACCCGGCGGATATGCTGGGTGCGTCCCTGAGGGGTGTAGATGTTCTCGAAGGTGGTGCTGGCTTCGGCCTCGCCCGACACGACCGGGATGCCTTCCAGCCCATCGAGCGGAATCTCGCTGCCGCGCATGGTGACTATCCCCACGCGCAAACCGAGCGCGCGCGCGGTGAGCGCGGAATAAACCGCCGAACCGCCCAGCGCAGGGCCGGAGGGCGTCAAATCGACTGTGATGTGGCCGATGACCAGGTAATCCACCGGTTCGAGAGGAACGATTTGCAGCATGGTGGCCGAATTATAACCGGTATATCCCCCGCGCAAGACCGTTACGGTGGTGGCAAGAACAGGTAGCGTTTTCCCGCCAGCCGATTGATGAGAATAACAGTCGGCGCGGCTGTTGGGATTGCCGCCCCGACTGTTATTGTATGATTCTGCGATATGTATGTCGAGCGCGCAACTCTTGCTGCGCGGCGCAGTATATCGCAGTCAGGTTGTGGAATAAATTCCGCGTGAGCCGATGGACTACGGCTCGATTTCTTCGTACTCGAAATTATCGAATGAGGCGCCCACGGAGTGCCAATCGAAATACAAACCGACCATCGATGGCTCCACCATCACGCCATAGGCTACAAAAGAGACCTTCCCATTCAAAATCATAGAGATGTCTGCGCTGCCGCCGCTGGCGGGTTTCACCACCACTTCGAGGCGGTTGGTGAGCTTGCCGGCCTTAATTAATTTATTGAATATTTTATTCCCGGCGGCGTTCAACAAATCCCAGTCGTTGATGCCTTTCTGGCGGGCAAGGACGGCAACTTGCAGGGGGGAGATTCCCAGAATGGTCTTGTACTTCTTCCCCTGGCCCACTAACAGGCCGTAAAAACGGTCTGTATACCCTTCTGTGAAGGTGGTATCGACGGCGATACGGTAGTAGGTTGCTTCCCCGCAGGCTTTGCAAATCACCGAATGCGACTGATCAGATGTATCTCCTTTGACGGGATAAGGCCCTGCCAGCAATACGCCACCCTCCCAGCGGCAGCCGTCGCAGTCCCAGGCTTCGGTATTCGTTTGAGAAAAATCATCATTGAAAACCACCGGCCCTGGCGTGGGAGTGATGGTGGGCGTTTCGGTGGGAGGCAGGGTGGCGGTAGCCGTAGGTTCAGGCGTAGAAGTGCTGGTGCTGGTGGGCAGCGGGGTTTCGGTTGGCGGCGGGGTGGGGCTGGCGGCGGCGGCCAATTCTTCCGCCGATGGCCCTGCGGCCTGGCAGGCAGACAGGGCAAACAAAAAAAAGATGAATAGAACGAGCCAAAAGCGTTTCATATTTCCCTCCAGAGGTAGTTTGGTGGATGATTTTTGCAATCCAACCGCATTATACCCAAACAAGAAAAAAGTGACAAAGTTCACGATTTGATTTGTTTTTGTTTGACCACCCCCCAGCCAGCGCATATCCCAACCCCAACAAGAGCAGCCCAAACTTGGTAGAAGCGCGCCAGAAGGCAGTTTGCGGGTGCGTGCCTAGATTCCCAGTCAGGATGAAGAACAGGGCGATGTTTTCGCCGGCATCGAAAACTGTGGCGAGGCAGGCGGCCCAGCCGAGCAGGTTCGACAGGGCGAGCCAGGTTCCTTCGAGAGCCAAATCCAATATGAAATCTCCGCAACGATAGCGGATAGGTCAGTCTGCCGATGCTGCTGATTTTATGCGACTATCGACCACCTTCCGGCAGCCTGCGGGCAGCAAGACGGTCGGCGAGCAGGATTCCCAGCAGGCCGCAGGCCAGGTCGAGCAGGTCGGGGGTACGCAGGGGGAAGAAAAACTGGCTGAGTTCCTCGGCCAGCGCCAGCCCAAACACCCACAGCGAGCAAAGCGCAGGCGAAAAACCGCCCATTTGCAGGCGGCGGGGAAAGGCGCGCGCCAGCAGGTAGGCCAGGACTCCATACAGCAGGAAGTGCCCGGCCAGGTCACCGCCGGGGAAGCGGTAGAGGGCGCGGATGAAGGGGGGAATCGTTCCCCGGTCGGCGGCCAGGATGACGAAGAGAAGAAAGCCGAGGAAGAGAAGGGCGGCGAGTTTTTTCACTTTACAATCACGAACAACGCATCCATCGCCAGCAGCGAACCGTCGGCAGCCGACAGGTCGGAGAGGGTGATGCGCGCCGGGCCGGTGTAGCCTGCCGCGCCAAAGTTGAGCGGCAACTCGAACGTGCCGGGCGCGCCCAGGTCGGGCGCATTGACCATCAGCGGGCCAATCGTAAACGGCTCGCTCATGCCGGGGATGTAGACCTCGTAGACCAGGTTGTTCTCGAATGGCGCAATGCTGACGCTGCCGCGCAGGGTGAAGACCTTATCCACTTGTGTTCCATTGGCAGGCGATTCGATGTTGATGACGCGCTCCGCGCCGGTTGGGGTCTGGCTGGAGAAACTCGCCAGGGCGAGCGTGTTTTCCCACAGGCGCAGGGCGCGCCGGGTGGGGAAGTTGGGGCAGCAGCCGGGGTCCTCGAACCCGTGAATGACCGCGTCGATGAAAATTTCGCCGTTATGGATGGCAAAAGCGTTGACCAGAGCGCGGTCATCCACGAAGCGCGAAGCGGCATAGACCGGCATCCCGCCCCGGTTGAGGAAGGCCGCCACTGAGACGAATTGGCCCGTCCCGCCGTAGTTTTCGATGATGACGGCGGCGGCATCGACCGCGCCGTCACCATCCAGGTCGCCAAAGGCGATTGGGTCGGTCATCACGATGGCTACGTATCCAGGCTGGGCGGGGTCGCTGCCCTGCTGGAAGACCCCGGCCTGGAACTGAACAGAGTGGACAGTCCCGTCCGCGCCGGGCAGGTCGAATTGCCCGTTTTTCAATTGCTCCGCCGCCAGCGCGGGTGTATCGACGAAGGGCGTGGGCGTGGCCGGAGGCAGGACAACGACCGGGGTAAAGGTCGGCTGGAGGATGTTCGGGGTGGCCGAAGCCGGCAGGTTGGGGATAGGCGTTGCCAGCGGGGGCGGGTCGAACGCATCGATGGAAATGCGGCAGGCCAGGATGGACAGGGAAAGCAGTACCACTAAAATCGCTGGTTGTTTCATTTGCTTACAATCCTTTCGATACTCGAGTATTCGATGTTCGAGTATCGAACTACGGTATCACCACCGTCCAGGTTCCGCCTGCGTCATTGGTGCGGTACAGGCGGACGCGCGAGCGGTCATCTACGGTAATCAGCCAGCCGTTGCGCGGGTCAATGAAATTCAGGCAGATGGCACCTTCGCGGGCAGAGAAGGAGACGGGCAGGGGTATCCAGGTGGCTGCGCCGTCCGTGGTGTAAAACAGCGAGCGTCCGGCCCAGGTCCAGCCGGTGCTGTCATTGACAAATTCATAGGCCGAACCGCGCGGGGTCGAGCCGCGTGGAGCCCAGTTCGCGCCGCCGTCTTCGGTGAAGTAGAACACGCGGATTTGGTCATCACCCATCAGGAAATCGACCGGCAGGAAGCCTTTGCCATCTTGGAAGAAGATGGGGGGCAGGGTCTCGGCCATGTAGTTTTGAACCCCTTCGGGCAGGGGCAGGGCAACCCGCTGCCAGGTGCGGCCGGCATCGCCGGTGCGGAACAGGTACATCGAATTTTCGACCGGTTCGGAACCGGTGATGTATCCCAGGCTGGGGTTAATGAACACCGCGCCATTCTTGTTGCCCGAAAACGGCAGTCCCTCGATTTCCTCCGCGCGGTCATGCGCGAAGGTGCGCAGCCAGTTCTTCTGGTCCAGCGTCTGATAAACCGCCACCGGCATCGAACCGGCAGCCGCGCCCAGGGTTTGGAAGATGAACCCCTCCTGGTTGGTATTCGGCAGGAACTGAATTGCGCCGCTCGACATGGGAACGGGAATGCTCTCCCAGGTCTGGCCGCCATCCCTGGTGTAATTCAGCGTCCCGTTGTTGCTGCCGTCTGGGGAGGCGACCAGGATGAACGCTTCGCGCTCACTCTGGAAAAACGCTCCGGTATAGCCGCTAAATTCCCCGCCTGGCACAGGCACGCCGGCCCAGGTAAAACCGCTGTCGTTGGTCGCCAGCAGTTGATTTTCGATGATGCCCCAGCCGCGCATGGGCGTAAACATGTGGATCGAGAGCAGCGGGGGGCCGTTCTGGGCGTTGAGCGGCGGGGTGGGCGTGATGGTGGGGGTCAGCGTGGCGGTTGGGGTGGGCGGCGGCGGGGTGACGGAAGGCGTCCAGGTTGGCAGGTCGGGCGGCGGGAGAGGGGTGACAATCCCTGTCCCACAGGCTGCCAGCAGGATGCCTGCCAAAAGAATCAGAAATATCGAAAGCGATTTTCGCATGGCTCTCTCCAATTTGTGGCACGGATTGAAATCCGCGTTACGCCAATTCCACAATCGTTGCTTCGCCCTGGCCGACGCCCACGCACAGGGTCGCCAGGCCATAGCGCGCGCCGCGCCGCCGCATTTCGTAGAGCAGGGTGGTCAGGATGCGCGCGCCCGAACAGCCGAGCGGATGCCCAAGCGCAATCGCCCCGCCGTTGACGTTGACAATCGACTCGTCCAGCGCGAGGTCTTCGAGGACAGCCAGCGACTGCACCGCAAAGGCTTCGTTCAATTCCACCAGGCTGAGTCTTGCTGCCGTTGAACCGGCGCGCTGCAAGGCCTTGTGGACCGCCGGGACCGGGCCAACGCCCATAATGCGCGGCTCGACCCCTGCCGCAGCGGCAGAGACGAAGCGGGCCAGCGGCTTCACTCCCAGCGCGGCGGCTTTTTCGGCGCTCATCAAAAGCAAGGCTGCCGCGCCGTCGTTCAACCCAGACGAATTTCCCGCCGTAACGGTTCCGCCCTCCTTTTTGAAGGCCGGTTTCAGGCGGGCCAGGCTCTCCAGCGTGGTATCGCGGCGCGGACGCTCGTCGGTCGTGACCAGGATGGGGTCGCCCTTTCGCTGCGGCACGGGGACGGGCAGGATTTCTTCGGCAAACTTCCCGCTGTCGATGGCGGCAATCGCGCGCTGGTGCGACTGGGCGGCGAAGGCGTCCTGTTTTTCGCGGGTCAGATGGGGGCGAAGGGCGGCGATGTTTTCGGCGGTCTCGCCCATCGAGTCGGTGCCGTACAATTCTTTCATCTTTGGGTTGGGGTAGCGCCAGCCGAGGGCGGTATCGTAAGCAGTCAGGTTGCCAAAACTGAAACCTTCCTCCGCTTTGGGCAGGGAGTAGGGCGCGCGCGACATCGATTCGACCCCGCCCGCGATATAAATTTCCCCATCCCCGGCGCGGATGGCGCGCGCCGCCAGGTTGACGGCTGCCAGCCCCGAGGCGCACAGCCGGTTGACGGTCACGCCCGGCACGCTGGCGGGGAATCCGGCCAGCAGCAGCGACATGCGCGCCACGTTGCGGTTATCCTCCCCGGCCTGGTTGGCGCAGCCCAGGTAGACTTCCTCGACCAGCGCCGGGTCGAGGTCGTTCCGTTCGAGCAGGGCTTTCAGTACCAGCGCGGCCAGGTCATCAGGGCGGACTTTTGCCAGCGCCCCCCCCAGCGCGCCGATGGGCGAGCGAATGGCGTCTACAATGACAACGTCAGTCATGGAACCTCCAGGGTAGGGTATCTGATGCGTCTGTTTGCGGAATGACTTCCGCGCTATAGAAATTGTACCACCCCCCACGAGCAGGGTTGTCGAACAGTGTCTTTCGCGCTATCCAAAAACTGTTGGGGCGGCAGCTGAACTGCCGAAAGGGAGGACGTGCCGCCCGACCAGTTCATTGTCGGCGGCCTGGCCCGGCAGATGTGCCGTAGCGGGGCCGCCGACCCCAATTCTTTGGACATTTTCGAACTGCGCGGGTTGGATTTTGAGCGCGGCGACTTCCTCCGCGACGTGGCCGCGCTCAACGGCTGGCGTTCTCTGCGTGTGGGCGGGCGTGGATTCTGCTTGGGAGCAGGAAAAACTCGAAGCGAGAATTGATCACCGGACAGTTTTAATAAAGGGACGATTGCCAATCGGGTAAACTATGTTTTTTTCCGCCAAGAAAGAACAGGAGCGAACCCATGAGCGACAACCGTCGTGCATATCGTACCATTCATGCGCAATTGCGGCAACTATATCCGAAGGATGCCAAAGGTCGAGTCATCCAACACCTCAATACGTTGGCTGGCCTGGTTGCTGGGATCGCGCAGGACAAGAGTTGCCAGATTCCAACGATTGCTCGGAAAGTTCCGGCGCTGTCCAAACCGGAAAGTCGTGTCAAACAATATAGTCGCTGGATGCAAAACGAACGGGTTGGTCCAAGCGGTTACTATCAGTCTGATTTACCGGAAACGAGCAATTCCAGTGACTTGGCTGGTCGTCGAAGGCAAGAAAGGGCATCTCCCAGAAGAAACCCATTTGGCTTTGCTCAAGCAATTGCAGGCCGTTTTGCCTGAGCATTGTTCCTGTATCTTGCTGGGCGATGGTGAATTTGATGGGATTGGTTTGCTGGCAGCCCTGCAAGACTCGCGTTGGCAGTATGTTTGTCGCGCGGCTTAGCGAACAGGCGCTTCGTTCCGCTGTAGTGCATCGCAAGGTGACTGGCGGCTTCCGTTCCCATTGGGGGTGCTGCTCTGGCTTCGGTAATTGATACGGCTGCCCTGCATGGAGTCAATGCGTTTGACGCTATCCAATCTTTGCTGGGCAAGCCATCTTTGCCGATCCTGGCTTTGCCGTGAGTAGATACCAGGTATTTGAAGATGGAATGCAATTTGCCTTATGTGATTTGCCCGTTCAACCCGATGACCAAATCGTCGTCCCGGATGTCCTGTTCACGCTGGAGGGCTATGGCCCAGTCACCGTCATGGCTGTTTGGGACAAAGGCTGCGCAGAACCCATCTATCTTGTCACCAATTTTGACTTGCCTGATGAAGCCTGGCACTGGTACAAAAAGCGTTTCCAAATCGAAACTTTCTTTGGCGGCCAGAAAAGCCGTGGCTTTAATCTGCATAAAAGTCACCTGTCCGACCCCAATCGCTTGGCAAGATTGATGGCCGCCGCTTGTCTGGCGTACCTGTGGGTCATCTACTTGCCTGCTCAACATTAAAACTGTCCGGTGATGAAAACTCCAGTAACAATCACCCAAGACAAAATGGCATCCCAACCTCATGCAAACGCGCTCGCTTCGTGCCAGCCGGCCACAAACCCGCAATACCCGTACCGCAATACCGGCAATTCCCGGTCTCTGTGATGTGGTAGGCCGTCACCACATAGCCCTGGCGCTTGACCAACGCTTTATTACAATGCGGGCAGTGCGTCGATTCGTAATCTTCCACCCGCCTCGGCAGGTTGCCTGCATAGACGTAGCGCAACCCTGCCTCGCGCCCAATCTCGGCGGCGCGGATGAGCGTTTTGGCGGGGGTGTAATCGTGGCCGGTCATTTTGTAATCAGGGTGGAAGGCCGTCACATGCCAGGGAATATCTGCCGAGACCGAGCGCAGGAAGCGGGCTGCATCATATAGCTCCTCGCTGCTGTCGTTGAAGCCCGGCACCACCAGCGTCACCACCTCCACCCACAGGCCGAGTGAATGCGCCTGCTCGATGGTTTCCAGCACGTTCTTCAGCACCGCGCCCAGACGGCGATAGTTCTTCTCCTGCATGGATTTCAAGTCCACTTTATACGCATCCAGCCAGGGGCGCAGGTACGCGAGCGCTTCGGGCGTGGCGTTGCCGTTCGAGACGAAAGCGCACATCAGCCCGGCAGATTTGGCTTTCTTGAAGATGGAGACGCTCCACTCGGAAGTAATCAGCGGCTCGTTGTAGGAAGAAACCACCACCTCCGCCTTGTTACGCCTTGCTATTTTCACCACTTCATCGGGCGTTACCTGCCTGACGAGGTTGCCGGCCACCGCCGCTGCCGGGTCGCGCATGGCCTGGGAGGTCAGCCAGTTTTGGCAGTAATCGCAATGCAAATCGCAGCCCAGCATCCCAAAGGTCAGAGCGGTGGCGCCGGGCAGGACGTGCGAAAACGGCTTTTTCTCGATGGGGTCGGCCTGGATGGCGGCGACATAGCCCCAGGGGACGCGCAGTTCCCCATCCTGGTTGAAACGCACCTGGCAAATTCCCCGCTTGCCGGGGCGGATGAGACAGCGATGGGCGCAAGCAGTACAGCGCAGGGCAGCATTGTCCAGTGTTTGGTAAAGTTCCCCCTGGGATGTCAGCGAATCAAGGAAAGTTCCCAGGTCTTGCATGGCGGCACCTCGTCAGGAAACAGGGAGACAAGTAAACATGGAAACAGGAAAACTGGTAAACAGGGAAACACACCTATATAATACACCCATGTTAACCGTTTCGATTCAGGCAGGCGGCAAATCGACCCGCATGGGAAAGGACAAGGCCCTCATGCCGTTCCTCGGCCGGCCGCTCATCGAGCGCATCGTCCAACGGGTCGCGCCGATTGCCGATGAAGTCATCATCACCACCAATGACCTCCAGGCTTATCGCTTTCTCGGCTTGCCGCTTTTCGCCGACATTTACCCGGAACGCGGCGCGCTGGGCGGACTGCATACGGCCCTGGCCTGCGCCTCGCATTCGCTGGTGGCCGTGCTGGCCTGTGATATGCCCTTTGCCAGCCCGGAACTGATTAACATCCAAAAGCGAATCCTGCTTGCCAAAAACGTGGATGTCGTCATCCCTGGCGGGCCGGAGGGCCTGGAGCCGCTCCACAGCCTGTACCGGCGCGAAACCTGCCTGCCAGCCTGCCAGGAAGCGATTCTGGCCGGCAAATGGAAACTCATCTCGTGGTTTCCGCAAGTTAAAGTGCGAACGCTCCAGTCTGACGAGATTCGCCCTTACGACCAGGCTGGCCTGGTTTTCTGGAACCTGAATACTCCCGAAGAGTTCAAGCGCGCCGAAGCGATTGCCGGTGAACAAAATCGATGACCGTCCCGAAGGTTGATGGAAAGTAGCAGCAAACCGCGAAACCCTTCGGGACGTTTACATCTATCTGACAATCAGCACCGGGCAGGGAGCGTGCGTCACCACTTTCTGTGATTGGCTCCCCAACAGCAGGCCGATAATCTGCCCCAGGCCGCGCGATCCCATCGCAATCAGGTCGCTCCCGCGCGTTTCGGCCACCCGCAGGATGGCATCGGCAGCCGGGCCTTCCAGGATTTCGGTGCGGATTTCACCCGGTATCTCCCCAACGATTGCCAGCGCCTGCTCCAGCAACGCTTCCGCATCTTTCATGCGCGTATCGATGGCATTTTGCAGGTTGGGTTCACCCAGGTAAGTTGGGATGGGGTCATACGCAATCACAATCCGCAATGTGACGGCGACAGGATTGCAACGGGTCATTTCGGCAGCCATTTTTGCGGCTTTCCAGGATGGCTCCGACCCGTCAACAGCGAGCAGGATGTTTTCGAACATAAGGCACCTCCTTGTTGTTGTACTTTCAGGATAGCACGATTTTCCAGAAAATCCAACTTTTTGAAAGTGATGTTATGATTTGCCCGTCATCCACATTCACCCCGGAGGCTTCCCATGTCACTCGACCTTGCGCTCATCCGCAGCCAGTTTCCTTCCCTGAACAAACCCGTCATCTTCTTCGATAACCCCGGCGGCACGCAAATTGCCCGCCAATCGTTAGAACGCATCAATCACTACTTGCTGGAATGCAACGCCAACCACGAGGGCGCATTTGCCACCAGCATTGCATCCGACGCCATCCTGGAAGAAGCCCACCAGGCCATGGCCGACTTTTACAATGCGCCCAGCGCCGAGGAAATCGTCTTCGGCAACAACATGACCACCCTCACCCTGCACATCAGCCGCTCCATCTCCCGCGCCTGGAACGAGGGCGATGAAATTGTCGTCACCCGCCTCGACCACGACGCGAATGTTACGCCCTGGGTGCTGGCGGCGCAGGATAAGGGCGTCAACGTCCGCTGGGTCGATTTCGATGTCGAGGACGGCACGCTCAGGCTGGATGATTTGCAGCGCGCCCTCGAGCGCAAACCGCGCCTCCTGGCAGTTGGCTACGCCTCGAACGCGCTCGGCACCATCAACCCGCTCCACAAAATCATCGAGATGGCGCGCGCGGCGGGGACGATGGTCTATGTGGACGCTGTCCAATATGCCGCGCATGGCCCAATTGATGTGCAAAAACTCGATTGCGACTTCCTGGTTTCCTCGTCTTACAAGTTCTTCGGCCCGCACTGCGGCATTCTCTACGGGAAACAACATCTCCTGGAAGGATTATTCGCTTACAAAGTGCGCCCGGCCTCCAATGCCCTGCCCCACAAATTCGAGACCGGAACCCAAAATCACGAAGGGATTGCCGGGGTGCTGGGCGCGGTCGAATATTACGAGTGGCTGGGAAAAGAGTTCGGCGACGAACATGTCGAAGGTCTCGCCGAAGAAGGGTACAGCGGGCGGCGGCTGGAACTCAAAAAAGGGCTGACGGCTGTCCACGCCTACGAATTTGAACTCAATCGCGCGCTTTTATCGGCCCTGCAATCGATTCCGGGGTTGGAACTCTACGGAATCGCCGACCCCAAAAAACTCGAACAGCGCGTGGCGACCTTCTCCTTCCGCCTGAAAGACATGCACCCGCGCCAGGTGGCCGAAAAACTCGCCGAGCGGAACATCTACGTTTGGGACGGCAATTACTACGCCATCAACGTCACCGAACGGCTCGGCCTGGAAGACAGGGGCGGCATGGCGCGCGTCGGCGCGGTGCATTACAACACGCTGGAGGAAGTGGAAAAGCTGCGGCAAGCGCTTCTGGAAATCAGCCGGGAATCGTAATGCGGAATTCATTCCGCAGCCAAAGGTAATTAGCCCTTGTTCAGGCAGCAATTGACCTGCCGCCTGAATGGTTGTCTCAACAATTTCATGGGCTCAAAACCCCATCTTGCGCTGGCGAACGAATTTGGCTGCGGAAGGTATAATTCTTTCAATACCCGCCATGAAACGCGCCTTTGCATCCGGTCTTCCCTTTCTCATCTTTCATCTTTCATCGTTTTTGCTCGCCTCCTGCCTGGCCGCGCCACTCTCCACCTCCACCGACCCGCGCCCGCTCGAAGCCTATGTGTTCGTGACGGCCAACCCGCAGGCCACAGCCACCCCATTTCAGCCATCCCCAAATACTGCAACGCCCATCCCCACCATCCTTCCCCCAACCCTGCCGCCTCCCTCACAAACCCCTACACCAACCCCCCCTGCTACCTCTACACCTGACACCTCCACGCCTGACACCTCCAAACCCCAATACACTATCTCCGCGCTGATGGATTACGCCAACCGCGCTGTTACCGTCAGCCAGGTCATCCTCTACCCCAACCAGACTGGCGAAACGCTCCCCAGCCTCGTGCTGGGCGTCAACCCCAATTTATGGATGGGAGTCTTCTCGCTGCAAAATCTGACCGTTAATGACGCCCCCGGCGACTACAGCCTCAATGGTCAGTGGCTCATCATCAATCTGAATCCGGCCCTCCAGCCAGGGCAGGTCGTCAAACTCGGAATCGCCTACCAGTTGAACCTGCCTTACAGTTCCACCCGCCATGAGAATTTCGGCTACACCTGGCGGCAGGCCAATCTTATAGACTGGTACCCCTTCGTCGTCCCCTACGCAGGCAACGGCGCGTGGGTTTTGCGCGACCCGCACCCCTATGGCGAAAACCTGGTTTATCCCCTGGCCGATTTCCGCGTCAGCCTGACCTTTGCCGATTCGGCGCCGCCTGTGGTGGCCGCCTCGGCCCTGGCCCGCTACGAAAACGGCGCCTTCCTATATGACTTTCCCAATGCCCGCAACTTCACCATCAGCGCCAGCCCACACTTCCTGGTGCAAACCGCCGACGCGGATGGAATCACCATCTACAACTATTATTTTGCCGAACACGCCGTCGCCGCCGCGCATGTGCTGGAAATGACCCGCCAGGCCGTGCTCACCTATAGCAGCGTCTACGGCCCTTACCCGCACACAGCGCTTTCAGTCGTCGAAACCGACCTGAACGACGGCCTGGAAGCCGACGGCCTGTACTTCCTGGCATCCAACTTTTACAACGCCTACGATGGCACAGTACGCAACAACCTGACGGTCATCGCCGTCCACGAGACCGCCCACCAGTGGTGGTACGGCGGCGTCGCCAACGACCAGGCCCTCGAACCCTGGCTCGATGAATCTCTCTGCACTTATAGCGAGCGCATTTTCTACGAGTACAATTATCCCGGTGCGCTCAATTGGTGGTGGAACTTCCGCATTTACTATTACAATCCCACCGGCTACGTTGATTGGCGCATCTACGACACCGCATCCTTCCGCCCCTACGTCAACGCCGCCTACTTCCAGGGCGCGAAATTCCTCGAAGGGTTGCGCTCCCGCATCGGCGACGCGGCTTTCTTGGCTTTCCTGCAAGATTACTACGCCCGCAATCGCGGACGCATCGCCACATCAGATGGCTTTTTCAACATCCTCGCCGAACACACCTCCGCCGACTATTCCGACCTGATTCGTTCCTACTTCACCTACCGATAATGAACAAACATCTTTCCCCTCTCATCTATCTTTCATCTTTCATCTTTTATCTTTGGATTCTGACCTCGTGCGGCCCCGGCCTGCCCGGCGTTGTCACCGTGACCCCAATCGTTTCTCCTGCTCCGGCGACCTTCACCCCGCTGCCACCTGCCCTGAGCGTAGACGAAGGGCCGTTATCGGAACCGACCGCCATCCCGGCCCTCTCCACCCCCCTCCTGCCCCCCGAACCTCCCCCCTCCCTGACGCCTGAAACTTCGTCCCCTGACGCAACCATCTCCAACGCCCTGCAAGACATCGCCTACACCATCGAAGCCCTGTTCGACTACGACAACAAGACCATGCTGGTCGAACAGGAAATCACGTTCACCAACCGCAGCGGGCAGCCCCTGGAAAGCATCACCCTGGCCGTCGAACCCAACCGCCTGCGCGGCATCTTCCGCATCGACCGCCTGGGGATGGGCGGCGTGACCATCAATGACTACAGCCTCGAACGCCACCGCCTGGCCTTCAAACCGCCGGTTCCCATTCCCAACGGCGCGACAGCCGCCATTCATCTCAACTATGTCCTTGTCCTGCCGCTCATCGAGCAGGGCGACCCCAACGTCATCCGCCCGCAGATTTTTGGCTACACCGCCCGGCAGGTCAATCTCACCGATTGGTACCCCATGCTCGCGCCGTTCGACCCTCGAACCGGCTGGCTGCTGGCCGACCCCTGGTTCTACGGCGAGCATCTCACCTACCCCCTGGCCGATTTCGACATTACGCTTAGCTTCGCCGACCCGCTCAAAGCCCCAACGGTGGCCTCGAGCGGACAGGCCGAAACGACCCCTGACGGAACGCGCTACACCCTTCGAAAAGGCCGCGCCTTTGCCTTTTCGATGGGACTGACCATGCAATCGGCCTCCGCCGAGGTGAACGGCGTGACCGTCACCTCCTACTACTTCCCCGGCTTCGAGGTTCCCGCCCAGGCTGTGCTGGATACAACCGTCGAAGCCGTGCAGAC
>DAOUAZ010000075.1:0-5493 GCA_034432975.1 Anaerolineales bacterium
GAATGCAGAATGATGAATTACGAATTACGAATTACCCTTTACCAATTACTGTTTTTTGGACTCGCGTCCATCATTCTCTCCTCCTGCGCCCCTTCCCCCGCGCCCGAAGCCACACCCACCCCGGTCATCGCTTTCGCTGCCACCCCGCTTCAGCCTGCTCCCGCGCCCGAAGCAGACTCCCAGCCCACGCCGGGCTGCCCCAACCCCGACTGTATCGTCGTCACCCCCAAACCCGCCGACGCTGACCCGCTGCGCTTCAACATCCCCACCCCCGGCGCCGAGCCGAAAACCATCTGGCGGCCACCGCAATTCCCCGTCCCGCTCGCGCTGGGTACCTATGACCACTTCTACCTGGCCCGCCCCATCGCCGCCGACGAAGTCAACTGGCCAATAGCCAACTACCGTTATGGCGGCACGTTCTTCCAGGAAGTGACCCACACCGGCGTAGACATCCCCGCCAAACCCGGCACGCTCGTCCTGGCCGCCGGGGCCGGAACTGTCGTATGGGCCGATTGGGGCCTGTTCAGCGGCGTCCCCGATAACTACAAAGACGCTTATGGCCGGGCCGTCGCCATCCGCCACGATTTCGGCTACAACGGCCAGCCGCTCTACACCGTCTATGCCCACCTGCGCGAGGTCTACGTCACCAACGGCCAATGGGTCGATACCGGAACCCCGCTCGGCGAGGTCGGCGACACCGGTATCACCACCGGCCCGCACCTGCACCTCGAAATCCGCCTGGGCGCGAACTCTTACTTCAACACCTACAATCCCGAACTGTGGGTTGCCCCGCCCCAAGGCTGGGGCGTGCTGGCCGGGCGCGTGATGGAATCGAACCGCGAACTCATGCGGCGCTCCCCCGTCATCATCCGCTCCAACGAGACCAGCCGCCAATGGGAAGTCAACACCTACGGGCCGGAAGCCGTCAACCCCGACCCCTACTACAACGAAAACATGGTCATCAGCGACCTGCCCGCCGGGAGTTACACCGTTGCGATTGTTTACGACGGCAAGGAACAACGTCTCCAGGTCGAAATCCTGCCCGGGCGCATCACCTACTTCACCTTTCGCGGCAGTTTTGGCTACAGCACCGAATACCCGACCCCCACGCCCCGCCCCACCCAGATTCCATCGCCCACCCCCAGGCGCTGAACCTCCAAAATCGCGCCTCCAACACCGTCCCGAAGGTTTGGACAAAAGAGACCCAAACCGCTCAAAAAAACCTTCGGGACGTTCCTTGCCTCAACCGTCCAAAACGCATCTTGACGCATCGAACAGATGTGCTATACTGTAGCGAAACAGTCCAATTCGTTACCTTAAACCTTTGTTTTTGGAGAGAAAATGCCACGCAAATCCCAACCACAACCAGACTACCAACCCGCCAGCCGCGACAGTTCCGACGAAGCCAAACGCGCTGTCCTCGATAAAGCCCTCAACGACATCGAAAAACGCTACGGCGACGGCGCGATTATGTTCCTGGGCAAGGCCCAGCACATGGTCGTGGACGCCATCCCGACCGGCTCGCTGTCGCTCGATATTTCCCTGGGCGTGGGCGGCATCCCGCGCGGGCGCATCACCGAAATCTACGGGCCGGAATCTTCGGGCAAGACCACCCTCTGCCAGCACATTGTGGCTGAAGCGCAGAAATTGGGCGGCACGGCGGCTTTTATCGACATGGAACACGCCCTCGACCCGGCCTACGCGGCCAAATGCGGCGTCGATATCGACAACCTGCTCGTTTCTCAGCCCGATACCGGCGAACAAGCCCTCGAAATCACTGAAACGCTCGTCCGCTCTGGGGCGGTGGATGTGGTGGTCGTGGATTCAGTCGCCGCGCTGGTTCCGCGCTCGGAACTGGAAGGCGACATGGGCGACGCGACGATGGGCGTGCAAGCGCGCCTGATGAGCCAGGCCTTGCGCAAACTCTCCGGGGCGATTAACCAGACCAAAACGACGGTCATCTTCACCAACCAACTGCGCCAGAAAATCGGCGTGATGTTCGGCAACCCCGAAACCACCACTGGCGGGCAGGCTCTCAAATTCTACGCCTCGGTGCGGCTCGACGTGCGCCGCATCCAGGCCATCAAGGTCGGCGAGGAAGTCATCGGTAACCGCACCCGCGTCCGGGTGGTCAAGAACAAGGTCGCCCCGCCCTTCCGCACTGCCGAGTTCGACATCATGTTCAACGAGGGTATTTCGAAAGTCGGCGACATGCTCGACCTGGCGACCAAACTCGAAATCGTCCAGAAACGCGGCGCGTTCTTCTCCTATGGCGACATCCGCATCGGGCAGGGACGCGAAAACTCGAAAGAATTCCTGCGCCAGAACCCCGACCTGGCCGTCGAAATCGAAACCGTCATCCGCCAGAAGGCCATGGGTGGCGAGCTGGTCCTGCCCATCGACACGGGCGGCGATGGCGGCGGGGACGAGTGAACAACCCCTTATGCGGCGCAAAAAAGGATACGCAACACGTATTACTTACGGATACCGTTTCGCGTGTTGCGTATTTCTCTTATTTATCCTGACCGCCTGCCTGCCGCAAGCCGCTCCCACCCCCTTCATCCCGCCCACCCGGATGGGAGCCGCGCCAACCGAGGCAATCCAGGTTGTTTTTGCGCCGCCCACCGCCCTCGAAATTGCCCTGCCGACCGCGACAGCCACGCCCAGGCCCTCCCCCACGCCGGAAGAGCCGACCGCCACCCCGCTCCCGCCCTGCGTCCCCTCGCTGCGCTACCTGGGCGACCTCACCTACCCCGACGGGACGCTCGTCTCGCCCGGCCAGCGCATCCAGAAACAGTGGCAGGTCGAAAACAACGGCTCCTGCGACTGGGAAGCAGGCTACCGCCTGAAACTGGTCGGCGGCTTCCCATTGGGAGTCTTCGGCGAAGTGGCGCTCTACCCGGCCCGGGCCTGGACTCAGGCCGTCATCGAAATCACCTTCACCGCCCCGCCCGCCCCCGGCCCTTACCGCACCGCCTGGCAGGCCTACAGCGCGGAAAACGTCCCGTTTGGGGATGTGGTATACATGGAAATCGTTGTACGATGAAAACGCCGCAAAATTGAGTATCTTTTCAGCAGCAGGCGGGTTATTCTAGCGAAATGCGTTAAAGTAACAATCTCATGGAGATCCGTTACTATGGACATTCTGCTCTCGAATCTTCTAACCCCGATGGTTCTTTGTTATGTTTTAGGGCTTGCGGCAGGAACGCTCGGTTCTGACCTGCGCGTTCCAAAACAATTCTACGAATCCATCACCATCTACCTGTTATTCGCCATCGGCTTCAAAGGCGGCGGAGAAATCAGTCATACTGGCATTGGCGCAATTATCCTGCCTGGCCTGGCCAGTATTGCGCTCGGGTTGTTCATTACTTTCTATGGCTATGCTATCCTGAGGAGAATAGGAAAATTCAACCGGGAAGACTCTTCTTCAATAGCGGCGCATTATGGGTCGGTCAGCGCGGTGACGTTCGCCGCCGCCATCGCCATGCTCGATATGCAAAACATCCCCTACAACGGATTCATGAACGCCCTGCTGGCCCTGATGGAGTCGCCGGCCATCATTTTAGGCGTCGTGCTGGCAGGACGGGCGCGCCATCTTGCTTCAGCCGCGGCAGAAAAGCCATCCATCGACTGGTCATTTTTCCTGCGCGAGGCATTCATCAGCAAAAGTGTTGTGCTGCTGATTGGTGGAATGCTGATTGGCGCGCTCTCGGGCGAAACCGGCTATAAAACCATGGAACCGTTACTCGTCACGCCGTTCAAGGCGGCGCTGAGCTTTTTCCTGCTGGAATTGGGCGTTGTAACTTCGGAACGATTGGGCGACTTGCGCAAGGTGGGGCCGTTCCTGTTGGCCTTTGGCATTTTGTTTCCACTTGCCAACGGCGTTCTTGGTATTCTCACCGGCTGGCTGGTCGGGTTGAACGCGGGAGGGGCCACTCTGTTGGGCGCGCTGGCCGCCAGCGGCTCGTACATCGCCGCGCCGGCCGCCATGCGCGCGGCCATTCCGCAGGCCAATCCGGCTCTTTCGCTCACGGCTGTATTGGCGGTTACCTTTCCGTTCAATATCGCTTTTGGGCTTCCCCTTTATCTGACAATCGCCCGGTGGTTGTTCGGCGGGTAAAGATGTTGGCGAAAGTGATACAATTAAGCAAAAAGACAGCCTGCGGGCTTTCTTTTATAAACAATTTTCGTCAAAGAAGGCACTACAATCGCAATGACCTACAACCTGAAACTTTTCTGGCGCATGGCAGTGCGCTCTTTTTTTGGCTCGAAAGGAACGCATGGCCGCCTGACCCGCAAGCGCCTGTTTTTTGTGCTGCTCTTTTACTCGGTATGGCCGGCCTGGACCGTCTTCACCTGGTTCTGCTTCCTGCTCGACGACCTGCTCTTCCCCGGCTACAAAAAGCAAGTCATCGACAAACCGCTCTTCATTATCGGCAACTTCCGCTCCGGCTCGACCTTCCTGCACCGCCTGCTCTCGCGCGAGACCGAAACCTTCACCAGCCTGCGCACCTGGGATATTTTTATCACCCCCTCTATCACCCAACGGAAAATCTCCGGTTTTTTCGCCGCCCTCGACCGGCTCTTCGGCAGCCCGCTCAAGCGCTCCCTGGTCAACATCGACCGCCGCTCGCTGGGAAAGGTCAGGATTCACCGCATCAGCCTGTTCGAGCCGGAGGAGGACGAAAACATCCTGTTGCACGCCTGGAGCACGTTCTTCTCTACCGTCATGTTTCCTTTTATGGATGAAATGCCGCCCTACCCGTTCTTCGACGACGCCCTGCCCGCCGAGGAGCGCCGCCGCATTATGGGCTTTTACCACTCCCTGATTCAGCGTCACATCTACGCCGACGGCGGGAAGCGCCACTTCGTCTCGAAAAACCCGGCCTTCAGCGCCAAAATCGAAACCTTGCTGAAATTCTTTCCCGATGCGCGCGTACTGTACCTGGTGCGGAATCCGCTCGACATGCTGCCCTCCACCGTCTCGTGGCTGAGTTACGCCACCAGCGTCTTCTGCGCGCCGTTGGAACAATATATTTTCATCGAAGAGACTCTGGCCTTTACCCAATACTGGTACCGTCACCCGCTGCATTACATCGACACCCATCCATCCCCCAACTTCCAGATTCTCTCCTACGACGACCTGATCGAGCGCCCCAAGGAAATGATTAGCGGCTTCTACCGGCAGTTTGGCTACCCCGAATACCCCACCCTCGGGCGGATTGTGGCCCAGGCAGTGGCCGAGACTCAAACCTACCGCAGCGACCACGAGTATTCCTACGAACTCATGGGCTTTACCCGTGACCAAATCGTAGCCGCCTACCAGGACATTTTCGACCGCTTCGGCTTCGATACCGGCGTGCCATTGACCAACCCGACAAAAATCACCCTGGAACCGCCCATCCCCGTGCCGGGAGATTAAAAGCAGCGCGCCGCAGTTGTACTGCGGCGCGAACACTGCAAGCGTTGTCCCGGCAGTGTAACTGCCGGGAC
>DAOUAZ010000076.1:0-12356 GCA_034432975.1 Anaerolineales bacterium
CCCCATGAGCGAAATCATCAACAACCGCCAGCAGCGCGTCGAAATCATGAAAAACCTGATTCGGCAGTTGCACAACGGCGTCTCCGAAGAACAGGTGAAGCACCAACTCGAAACCATGCTGGACGAAGCCGATTACAGCGATGTCTTCCTGATGGAAGTCCAACTGGTGCAGGAAGGCATCTCAGCCGAGAAAATCCAGGAGTTGTGCGATACCCATACCCGCGTGCTGAAAAAGCACCTCGACCTGAGCGAAACCCCCGAAACGGTGGCCGGACACCCGGTGCATACCTTCGTGCAGGAAAACCGCGAACTGGTGAAAACCACCGGCCAGATTCGCCTGTTGATGAAAAAACTGGAAGCCCTGCCCGACGAACAAGACGCCACCGAGCCAATGCGCGCCATCCAGGCCCTGCTCAACAACCTGATGGATGTCGACAAGCACTATCGCCGCAAGGAATACCTGATCTTCCCCTTCTTCGAAAAGAACAACCTGCCCGGCCCGCCAATGGTGATGTGGGGCAAACACGACGAGGCCCGCAACCTGCTCAAGGAAACCATCGCCGGGTTGCAGCAGGTGGAAACGATGACCACCGCCGAAGCCAGGGCCTACAGCCTGTTCACCGTCACCCCGGCCATCGAAGCCGTCGATGACATGGTTTACAAGGAAGAGAAAATCATGTTCCCGACCGCGCTCAACCTGCTGACCGAACAGGACTGGTACGAAATCTACCTGCAAAGCGATGAATACGGTTACTGCCTGTTCGCCCCGCAGTTCGAGTGGACGCCCGAGGGTGGATTCCACAAGGAGATTAAGAAACCGGCGGCGGCGGGAGGCAGAATCCAGATGCCAACCGGCAGCTTCTCGCTCGAGGAGTTAATCGCCGCGCTTGGAACCCTGCCCTTCGACCTGACCTTCGTCGACAAAGACGACACGGTGCGCTACTTCAGCCCCGGCAGGGAGCGCATTTTCGACCGCTCGCGCGCCATCCTGGGCCGCAAGGTGCAATATTGCCACCCGCCCAAGAGCGTGCATATCGTCAACCAGATTGTCAAAGATTTCAAGGCTGGCAAGCAAGAGCGCGCCCGCTTCTGGATTAACATGCGCGGACGGCTGATTTACATCTGCTACTACGCCGTGCGCGACGCCCAGGGCGGGTATATGGGAACGCTCGAAGTCACCCAGGATTTGACCGAAGTCCGCGCGCTGGAGGGCGAGCGCCGCCTGTTGATGTATGACGAGGCAAACTAAACTTCGATAACGTCCCGAAGGCTTTCACCCAGCAAAAGAAACGAGACGAGAAGCCTTCGGGACGGTTGTTCGGTAAAGAAACAGGAAGCACGCCATGGACATCACCTCCCAAACCAAACTCTTCGACTTGCTGGAAACCTACCCGGAACTCGAAGCCCAAATCATGAACATTGCCCCGCCCTTCCAGAACCTGAAAAACCCGGTGCTGCGCCGCGCGGTCGGCAAACTTGCCACGCTGGAAAAGGTCGCCCAGGTCGGCGGGATGGATACCGGGAAACTGGTCAACACCCTGCGCCGGGCGGTTGGGCAGCAGGAACTCGGCGCGGAGGCAGCCTCCAGCCCGGTGGTCGAAATCCCGCGCGCCGCTGATGACCCGGACTGGATTGCCGGGGAAGCCCAATTCACCGTCGATGGCACGGAACTGCTCCAGCGCGGCGAGGTGCCGCTCGGCAGGGTCAATGAACTGCTCGGCAAACTGGAACCGGGACGATTCCTCCTGCTCCTGACCAGCTTCGAGCCGTCGCCAATTCTCGATGCAATGCAAAAGCAAAACCGGAAGGTGTTTCATAAAGTCCGCCCCGATGAGCCAGGCCAGCACCTGACGTTCATCGGGTAACCGGTTCCGCGCTCAGGCCAGCCTGCCAGAAAGCAGGCTGTTTTTTAATTCCCCCACTGATTGACGATTTCAAATGGACGATTTACGATTACCCATCCCATACCGCCGATACCGGAGATGTTCATGACCATCAACCTAAAATCCAAAATCGAAAATCTAAAATCGCAAATCCCATTAATCAAATCCCTGCAAACCGGGCTGCTGCTCGTCACCGGCATAGCGGGATACATGAGCGCGCGCTGCCCGGTCATGAGCTGGGACGCGCTGGCGGGGCTGGCCGGCAGCCTGTTCCTCGCCATCAGCGGCAGCACCATCCTCAATATGTGGCACGACCGCGACATCGACCGCGTGATGAACCGCACCCATCACCGCCCGATTGCTTCGGGGCAGGTCACGCCGGAGGAAGCATTGCGGCTGGGGCTGGCGCTTTCGACCCTGGGCGTGGCCTGGGCCGCCTGGCTGGAGCCGCTCTACGGGCTGGTCGTCTTCGCCGGGTTGTTTTTCGACGTCATCGTGTACACCATCTGGCTCAAACGCCGCACCTGCTGGAGCATCGTCTGGGGCGGCATCGCGGGCGGGATGCCGATTTTGGCCGGACGGGTCTTCGGACTGCACAACCTGGGCGCGGGCGCGCGAATTGACGACATCGGACTCTTGCTCACGCTCGCGGTCCTGTTCTGGATTCCGACCCACATCCTGACCTTCTCGATGCGTTATTTCGACGATTACCAGGCCGCCGGTATCCCAACCTTTGCCTCGACTTACGGATTCGATGCCACCCGCAAGGTGATTGCGCTTTCGAGCGTGCTGGCAGCCCTGTGCATTGCCCTGGCTGCCATCTTGATTCGGGTCGAATGGGGCTATGTCCACTTGCTGGCTTTTCTCTCCGCCGGACTGCTGATTTTGGCCTTCCTGACAGTTTTGCGTCCCTCCCAAAAACTCAACTTCGGCCTGTTCAAGTACGCCTCCGTTTACATGCTGCTGGCGATGATATTGCTCTCGGTCTAATGTAATACGGGGTTTATCCCGTATACCAGGGACGGGATAAATCCCGTCCTACGTTCAAAAGGAGAAAAACATGCCCTACAACTCCGGCTTTGCCCGCTTCCTGCGCTTTACCGGCATTGTCCTGATGTCGCTGACCTCCGGTTTCACCCTGCTGGGCGGGATTGGAACAGCCTGCGCCGCCTTCGCCCCAACCGACGATGGGCGCGACCCACACCTGGGGCGGCGTCAATTACGCTGACGCCTTCGATACAGTGATGACGGTCAGCGGCGCGGCCTGCCTGGTCACTGGCCTGGGCATACTTACCAAACCGCGCCAACTGGCGCTGTCATTGCGAGCCAATCTGAGTGGAAACGCGCGTTCCTGAGATGCCAGCGGCAGTTTGAAAAGCGGGTTGGAGTCCAAAGTCTCCTGACTTTGTCCGAAGTCGGGAGACTTCGGACTCCGCCGATGCAGAAATTCTCAATATGAACTGCCAGGCGAACGTCCCGAAGGTTTTTCGAGCGCAATTCGCGTGATTTTGGGAAACCGCTCGGCTGAGCGCTCGCGGCGAAGCCTTCGGGACGGTTTGAAACCAAATTGAGAATTGCCGCCGCCAATGACAAGCCTCTTGAATTTGCGCAACTATCGGTTATAATCTCGCCGCTTTGGAAAGGACGGCCCCATGCTGAGCGTCCAGGAAGCGCGCGAGCGCATTCTTACCCAATTTTCTCCCCTCGAAACAACCCGCTGCCCGCTGGAACAGGCTGCCGGTCGCGTGCTGGCGGACACTGTCCGCGCCGAAGATGATTTACCGGCTTTCGACAACTCCAGCGTGGATGGATTTGCCGTCCGCGCGATGGATGTGACCGCAGTTCCAGTCATCTTGCCGGTCGTAGCGGATGTTCCCGCCGGGAAATCGCCCGATTTCAGGCTGGAAGCAGGCCAGGCGGCGCGGATTATGACCGGGGCCAAACTGCCCGCCGGGGCTGATGCGGTGGTGATGGTGGAGGATACCGATTTCAGCCATCGCGCCGCCGGAACGCCCGCCCCGCAACAGGTTTGCATCCAGAAGACGGTCCGACCGGGCGAAAATGTCCGCAAGCGCGGCGCAGACCTGCGCGCCGGGCAGGAGATTTTGCCAAAAGGACAGGTCTTGCGCCCCCAAGATATCGGGATGCTGGCGATGCTGGGCATGGCGCAAGTCCCGGTGTATCGTAAGCCCAAGGTTGCCATCGTTTCGAGCGGCGATGAACTGCTGCCGGTGGATGCGCCGCCCGAAGACGGAAAAATCCGCGATACCAATACCTACACGCTGGCCGCGCTGGCCGCCCAAACGGGCTGCGAAGTGCTGCGCCTGGGCGTGGCCGCCGACGAGCGCGAGGCCGTCCAGGCCATGCTCGACCAGGCAGTGGAAGCCGGGGCGGATGTCATCGTCTCTTCGGCAGGGGTCAGCGTGGGGGCTTTCGATTTCGTCAAGGAAGTGGTGGAAAGCGCCGGGACATTGGATTTCTGGAAGGTGAACATGCGCCCGGGCAAGCCGCTGGCCTTTGGGGCATACAAAGGAATCCCGTTTTTTGGGCTGCCGGGCAATCCAGTTTCGTCGTTTGTAGGGTTTCTGGTCTTTGCGCGGCCCGCGCTGAGGCGGCTGGGCGGCATCGAAACGGCGAGACAGGAACCAGTGAGGGTCGTCCTGGCCGAGGCGGTGGAAAGCGACGGGCGCGAGAGTTACCTGCGGGCAGTGGTCACGCGCGAAAACGGGACATCCATCGCAAAATTAACCGGCCACCAGGGTTCGGGCAACCTGTTCTCGCTGGTACAGGCAAATGCTTTACTGATTATCCCAAGTGGGGTAAAATCCTGCCCGCCCGGAACCGAAGTAGACGCATGGCTGTTGGAGAATTGACATGGATAAAAAATTGTACTGGGCTTCTGTAGCCCTGGCTGTCCTTGGCGCGCTTGTCTCAGTTTATATGACCATTTACAAATGGACAGACAATAATACGATGTGCCTGGGCAGCGGCTCGTGCGCCACTGTGAACGAGAGCGCATATTCGGAGATTTTCGGAGTCCCGGTGGCGCTGGTTGGCGTGGGCGGGTATCTCGCCATCCTGGCAGTGTTGCTGCTCGAAAAATACGGAAAAAACAGGTTTTTCAAAGAAAATGGCCTGCTGGCAGTTTTTGGATTGGGCGTTGGCGGGTTTGGCTTTACGCTCTACCTGGTATACGTCGAAGCGTTCATTCTCAAGGCGTGGTGTCCTTTTTGCGTCGCTTCGCAAATTACGATGACCATCCTGTTCATTATCACCATCATTCGCCTGGTTCGCCAACCGGTGTAATCACGAGGAGGAATTCATGCCACGCATTCGCTGTCACTATAACGATTGTGTTTTCAACGATGAAGGATATTGCTCTGCCGCTGCGGTGGAGTTCGACCCTGATACCGGCTGCGCCACCTACTCGCCCACCGACGGAGCAGCTGCGGATGAAGACCAGTGGGATGAGGAAGAAGAACTGGAGGAATGGGAATACGAAGACGCCGATGAGGATGACCTGTGGTCGGATGGCGAGGAAGATGAGTTTTAGTTAGCCGGGCATTTGGTCAAGGGAATCAACAGGGACGCAGTCTGTCACTCCGTCCCTGTTTGCTTTAATCTTTTTGAAAACGTCCCGAAGGCCGGAAATCCTGACATGAATCTCTCCCTGAAGCCTTCGGGACGTTTTAGCCCTTCAACCCGTACAGGAAAATCCCCGCGGCGGCGGCCAGGTTGAGCGAGGAGGCCCGCCCGCGCATGGGCAGCGAGAGCAGGTCGTCGCAGAGCGCGATTTGTTCCGGGCTGAGTCCTTTTTGCTCGGAACCAAGCAGGAGAATGGTCGGTCTCTCGTCCAATTTCACATCCGCCAGGCGGGCAGCGGCATGGGCGGATGTGCCGATGACGCGCAACCCGCCCGCTTTCGACCAGTGCGCGAAAGATTCGAAATCGGCTTGAACAAAGGGTTTCCAGAAGATGGTCCCCATGCTGGCGCGGACGCAGGCCGGCTGGTAGGGGTCGGCGCCGCCTTCGAGCAGGAACAGGCCGTCGGCCCCTGCCGCGTCGATGGTGCGCAAAATCGAGCCGATATTGCCTGGGTCTTGCGGCGAGACCAGGGCGACGGTCAGGTGGAAGGGCGGGAAAGTCTCCAGCGTGTGTTCTTTCTGGTGGACGAGGGCAGCAATGCCCTGCGGATTGTCTTTTTCGGCGAAAGACTCGAAGGCTGCTTCCGAAACCTGCGCGCAGCGGATGTTTTTCGCCACGAGCCGCTCGACCAGTTCGCGGCCAAAATCACTGCGCAGACGCTCCGGGCAGTAGAGCAGGCTCTCGATGTCCCAGCCCGCCTCGGCGGCTTCTCCGACATGCAGGATTCCTTCCACCAGGAACAGCCCGCTTTCCTGGCGGGCTTTTTTCTGCCGCAGGGCGCGGGCTTGTTTAATGAGGGAGTTGGAGTGGCTGGTTATCAGGTCAGGCATATCGGTAAAACGTCCCGAAGGGTTCAGAAGAAGGTCCAAACAGCCAGGGCAAACCCTTCGGGACGGCGCTTTCTTGCCCTATTTTACAACCAATTTCCCCGCCATGCCGGCCGCCAGGTGGCCGGGGATGCTGCAAATGACCTGGTACTCGCCCGCTTCGTCGATGGTGAACGTGAACGTGCCGGATTTTCCGGGGTCGAGCCGCGCTTCGAACAGGATGACCTCCAGGTTGGCATTGTGGTCGAAGTTGCCCTCGGCGGTAACGCCCTTCTTGAGAATGACGAAGTCATGTTCGATGGCGCCTTTGTTGACCAGTTCGAGCGTGATTTCCTGCCCTGCCGGGACGGTGAAGGTCTTCGGCTCGAACATGAATTCGACCATGTCGACCTCGAAGGTGGTAGCCGAATCGCCGCCGCCCGCGCCGCACCCAGTCAGAAGGAGGGTGGACAGGAGAAGGAGGATAAACAGGGAAAAGTGTGCGCGTTTCATTGTGGGTCTTTTCTGTATATAACGCGAGATAGCATCTCGCGCCACGTTACGCTGCTAAAACAGGAATGGAATGAGTAATTTACTCTTTTTCTTGTATTCGGCAAATTCGGGATAACGCGAGAGCGATTTATCCTTGTTGCGCATCAGGCCAAACCAGAAACCAAGCACAAAAAAAGCCAGGATGGCGAACGGCAGCCAGTGCATGGCGAGCAGGGCAAAACTCAAATAAATGAGCAGTTCGCCGAAGTAGTTGGTATTGCGCAGCCGGGCAAACATCCCGCCGGTAATCAGATGCCCGGGATTGTACTTCAGTTGGATGTACTTTTGCATATCAGAGACGAAATGACAAAAGACGCCGAAACTGTTCAGGCTGACGGCAATCGCAATCAGCCAGGGCGGCGCGCTGACATCCAGCCAGGTGATGAGGAACGGCGCGACCCAATAACTGGTCAGGCCGCCCCAGATGAACAGGCCATAGCCCAACCCTTTATCCGTCTCCCATTGTTTATCGGGAAAGACCAGGCTTTTGAGTACCCACAAAATCCCATAGGCGCCGTGCAGGGCCAGGTACACCCAGGCGGTGACGTTTTCCCAGCGCCCGAACCAGGCCATCATCGCCAGCACAGCCAGGAAGGTCAGGCCTTTGTGCGAATTGAGGAAGTATTTTTGTTTATACATCTCGCTTCATTCCTTTGAGGTTGATATTTCCATTGCATTGCACCGTAGTCTTTTCTGGCTGGCCCACCAAGGCTCACCATTTTACTCAACAGGCCCGGCGCAAGCGCGAAGAACAGATACATCAAAGGCAGGTAGCCGGGCAAATCCAGGCTGGCCTGCCCGCTGCGCAAGGCGCGGAGAATGCCTTCCGCCACTTGCGGCGGGGTCAGGGCGGGCAGGAAATCGCCCATGCGCGGCATACTTTGGGATGAAACCTGCTTGCGGAAGAAATCCGTGCCTTCGACCGGCCCCAGGCGTACCACCGTTGCGCGCACTCCCGTCCCTTGCAGTTCGAGCGCGAGCGTCTGTGTAAACCCATCGATGGCGGCTTTGACAGCAGCATAAGCCGCATCCCCTTTGCTGATGAATAATTTCCCGGCCGATGAACTGATGTTGAAAATGTGTCCCTGTCGCGCCGCGAGCATGAACGGCAGGGCAGCCTTGACGGTAAAAACCATGCCGTTATAACCGACTTCCATCGTCCGCTCCATCTCCTCGACCGGCATTTGGGCAACCGGCGTCCAGCGCGCAAAGGCGGCATTGTTGATGAGAATATCGATTCGTCCGGTCTCGTTGTGGATGTCCGCAATCCACTGCTCTACATCACTACGAACAGAGACATCGCACTGCCGGAAGTAAATTTTCCCACTCCAGGGGCTGGCCGCCAGATCGGCCTGCGCCGCTGCGATATTTTCCGGGCTGATGTCGCAAACATAAACATCCCCGCCGTGGTCGGCCAGGGCCTGGGCAGCGGCCCAGCCGACCCCCTGCGCCCCGCCTGTCACCAGGCAGGTTTTTCCAAGTAGAAACTGAGCATCCATGTTGGTATCCTTGTCAGGTGGAGTCATCGTCCCGAAGGCTTTCAGGAGCGAATTTGGTAATTTGTGGCAGCCTTCGGGACGTTTCTTTTATAATACGTCGACTGGATTATAACCAGAAATTTTGACTTCACGCATTAATACTTTGACCCAATCCACGCGACACTCTCCCCGATTCGCCATTTTTTGCCCCGCTTATCTCATCAATATTCGGCTGTCACTGTTGCCGGGTTGGTTCGCCTAAATTTGTTGTTTCTTCGAGGATCGCCGTGAGGGGTAAGAACTGCAACAGCGCAACTGCCTCTATAAATTGGCGGCAGTGTAACTATTCAGCCCTCACCCTCCGCCCTCCCCCGGTGGGGGAGGGGACTTCCCAAACCGCCGCTTCAAAGCCCCTCGCCCACCGGGACTGCGAAGCGTGCCGAAGGCAAGGGGCTGGGGCGAGGGAAAATAACGCAGTTTTGCGCCCGGCTGAATAGATACGTGGCAGTTGCGCTGCGATTCGCAGAGACCCTATTTTTCTCGCGTTAATTGCCGCACCTCAGCGCTGGTCTTACATGCCAGCGCCCGCGCAGCCAGCGATTGGGCCGCATCCATTGTCAACTCACGAAGAATAGCCTTGATGCGCGGAATCCCCGCCGGATTCAGGCTTAACTCATCCACGCCCAGTCCAATCAGCACTGGCACAGCTTCGGGGTCGCCGCCCAACTCGCCGCAAATTCCGACCCATTTGCCGGCCTGGCGCGCGGCATCTGCCACGCTTTTTATCAACTGCAAGACCGCTGGATGCAGCCCGTCGGCCAGGTACGAAAGCGCCGGGTTGCCGCGCTCGGCAGCCAGGGTGTACTGCGTCAAATCGTTGGTGCCGATGCTGAAAAAGTCCACTTCCTGCGCGAGAATCGGACTAAGCAGCCCCGCAGACGGGATTTCAATCATAATGCCCGTTTCCACCGGCCAGGCGTGTGGTATTTGCTCCGATTCCAATTCGGCATGTGCTTTTTCCACCCATTCCCGCGCCCGCCGAACTTCGCTAATATCTGCTACCATCGGGAACATAATGCGGCAGGGCAAACCATCAGCCGCGCGCAAGATGGCGCGTAGTTGTGTCAGGAACAAGTCAGGCCGCGCCAGCGATAACCGCAGCGCGCGCACGCCCAAAAAAGGGTTGGGCTCATCGGGCAGTAAGATATAAGGCAGCTCTTTATCGCCGCCTACATCCAACGTGCGCGTGGTTACAGGCCGGCCTGCGCCCATTGTCTCAAAAATCTGCCGCAGCAGCGCATATTGCTCTTCCTCAGTTGGAGCGGTATCGCGCGTCAGAAACAGGAACTCCGTACGCAGCAGGCCACAACCCTCTGCGCCATTTTCGATGGCGGCGCGCGCATCGTTCAGACCGCCCAAGTTGGCGAACACTTCCACCCGGCGGCCATCTTTGGTCCTTCCCAGCGCGTGGCTCGCTTGCTGCAACGCTTTGCGGCCGGCCAGCCATTCCGCGCGGCGAGTTTGGAGCGCCGACTCCAACTCCGGGGCTGGATTCAGCCAGATTTCACCGCTGAAACCATCCAATCCGGTCAAGATACCATCCGGGTGTTGGTCGAGCAGAGTTCCCACTCCCGCCACTGCCGGGATTCCAAGCGCGCGCGACAAAATTGCGCTGTGCGAAGTCGGGCCGCCGCCAGCGGTGATAATCCCCAGCACCATGTTCATATCGAGTTGCGCTGTTTCGGTAGGCGTCAGGTCAGCGGCATACAAAATAACCGGTTCTTTGAAGCGCAGCGGGACAGCAGTGCTTTTATCTGATAGCGCAAACAGCACCTGCCTGCCAACATCTTCTACATCTACGGCGCGAGTTTGTAAATACGGGTCATCCAGCGCGCGGAAACTATCGGCGGCGGCAGTAATGGCAGAATCCCAGGCGCGGGCGGCGTTCTCGCGGCGCGCAAAAATCCTCTCGCGCGCTGCGGCAGCCAGGTCAGGGTCTTGCAAAATCATTTCGTGCGCCTCGAAAATCGCGGCATCCTGCGCGCCAATCGCCTGTTTCAATTGGCGGCCGCGGCGCGCAATCTCACGGGATGTGGCCGAAATAGCATTTTGCAGGCGATTCCAGTCATCATCCGGGTTTTTCGTGGGGTGTTGGGGAATGGAAGGAGTTGGCGGCTGGTAGCGGTAAAACGGCGCAAGCGCGATTCCATCCGAAATGGGAATTCCACCCTGAGGGCGCGCCACCACTATTTTTTGCATTTCCTGGGCTGGAGCAGCCGACGCTTCTCCGAAATTGGCTTCCACCAACGACTTGAGCGCGGCCAATGCTGAAGCAGAATCAGCACCCGATGCGCTAATTCGTACCTGATGGTTTTCCACAGCCCCAAGCGTAGCCACCGCATTCAGGCTGCGCGCAGAAACCGGACCTTTTCCATTGGTCAGGTTGGCGACAGTAATAGTGGCATTAAACCCTGCCGCCACCTGGACAAATTTGGCCGCCGGGCGAGCATGCAGGCCATGCAGGTTGGTTAGCGTCAGCGTGATGGATTCTGCCGCTTCAAGGGGAATTAGCGCCGGCGCGGCGATTTCAGGCGAATCCTGCCCAATGTGTTGGCGCTTGGGAGCCAGCGCGTTATTCGCTTCGCGGCAGATAGTATCCAAATCGCTATTTAACCCAATTTGAACAGCAGCAGCCACCGCGCCCTCCACTAACGGCGCGGCGCATAAGCGGACATTTTTATTCTCTTCGGGCAAAAGTTCTAACGCCATTTCGGCGCTGAGCACAGCGCTGCCCAGGTCCATCAGCACCAGCACGCCATCTTCGGTGTAGACTGACTGAATGGATTCCATGATTTCGACAGCGTCGGTACCAAATTCGCGGCGCTCGTCGCCAATGCCGGCGGCAACCTTCACCGACAGGGTGGGCGAGGCAACGTGCCGTATCAATCCGACCAACGCATCGGCCAGGGCACGGCTATGCGAGACGAGCACCAATCCGACCATAGGCGTTTACACCCCCTTTGAGGCTATCACCAATGCCAGCCAAATGCCATAAACAATCGATGAGACGCCCACCAGGGCAAGTATCCAGGTGACAAGTTTGAGCGCGCTGCGTGATGGATTGAGGTCGAGGACGATGCCACGCAGTCCGAGCAGGCAGTGGCTGACAACGGTGACGAGGAACAGTATCTCGATGGCTGGAATAATGGGATTCTGGAAATATCGGATAATGTCATCATAGGTCATCAGACCAGATGACATGCTGCCCAAGTAATGATTGGCAATGAAGTGCAAAGTCAGGGCGAATACCAACAGGGGGCCAGTGGCGATTTTAATGAGCCACAGGGTCGAGTTTTCGCCGGGGCGCGGCCCAGAAACAGGCTTGAAGGCAGCAGGCGTGGTCATAGATTTACCTCATACAAGCGGATGGCAAAAAACAGGATGAGCACCAGCGAAATAGCCATCAAGCCGTAAAAAAGCTCTTTCTGACGCGTAACACCGATGCCAAAACTGGTTAGGATGATGCGGATGCCGTTCAGTCCATGCAGGATAGCGGCGGCGATCACAGCCAGTTCGCCTAGTTTGACCATCGGGTTTTCGGTCAGCGCCAGGAATCTGCCATAAGCCTCAGGGCCTTGCGCAAGCTGTCCAAGCACAATCAGGTGCAGGAACAGGTACAAGGTCAGACCGATTGCCGTGATACGATTGAGAATGAAGGCCCAGCCTCCGGTTTGTCGTCCCAGGGGGTTAAACCAGGCCAAAAAGTTTTTTGCGGAAGGTTGGTTGTTATTCATAGTAGATCCTATCCATCAGGCTATGCCAAAGAGTTTGCCCAGATTGAAACCGACAACTTGCGCGCGCAGGTTCATGATTCGGCGTCCAGGATCGACAAAGGAGGGGCAGACGGCGGTGCATTCAAATGCGCTATGACAGCGCCATACGCCATCCTCGCAATCGACAAGGGCAAGCAACTCGGGCGTGTTCCTGATACC
>DAOUAZ010000077.1:0-18523 GCA_034432975.1 Anaerolineales bacterium
CGATTGGACGGGACAGGCAAATCTCACCCTCGCCACGCAAAATCCCGCCAAACGGTGGGTTTTTTCTTTGGTCGCGGCTTCCCCGATTGGACGGGACAGGCAAATCTCACCCTCGCCACGCAAAATCCCACCAACCACGCAAGCCGCAAAAGCGCAAAAAAACTCGAAAACTTGGCGTTCTTGGCTGCTCGCGTGCCCGTCAGGGTATTGCGAGGGAAAATCACGGAGATTGTCGATTAAGGCTTTTGTTGGGTGGTGAAATCCCATTTAGAGATTGGTGGAATAAGAAGTATAATTTTTGTAATCCTATTCGTTTTCATTTCCTACATAATGGCAGGCGCTCATGTCGAATTTTAACCAATCACGGCCTCCATCCTCCGGGGGAGGAAACGCCAACCCGTTGCGCGTGTCGGCGAACCAGAACGCCCCTCGTCCACTGTCTTCTGCTGCGGCTCCCGCGCCATCTTCCAGCTCCGGTTTCCTGCCACCGCCCATCTCGCGGCTGGATGACACAGGGCTGTCGCAACTCTGGCTGCAAGACCTGGCGCTCAAGATTCTCTATTTCCAGGGTTTCCTCTCTGGCTTCAAAATCGCTGAGGAAATTGCCCTGCCTTTTGCGGGCGTCACCGACCAGATTTTGGAATCGCTCAAGCGCGAGAAGCTGGTCGAGGTCAAATCCTCCTCGATGGGACTGGGCGAAGGCTCTTACCAGTATGCCATCACCGGGGCGGGCATCGACCGCGCCCGCGAAGCCCTCGACCGCAGCCAGTACGCCGGCCCGGCTCCCGTTCCGATAGAAATCTACAACGAGGCCATCCGCAGGCAGAGCCGCCATCGCGTGGCTGTCACCTCGCGCCACATGCGTCAGTTGCTTTCGCAATTAATCATGTCGAACACCACGTTCGAGCGGCTTGGCCCGGCCCTCAACTCCGGCACCTCGATATTCCTGTATGGGCCTCCCGGCAACGGCAAAACCAGCGTGGCGCGCGCCTTTGGCAATCTCATCCTCCAGCAGGATATGTACATCCCTTACGCGCTGTATGTGGATGGACAGGTCATCAAACTGTACGACTCGGTCAATCACCAGCGCGCGCCGGATGACGACGCCACCGCCGCCGGGACGGGTTCCCTGCGCTCCGGGCAAAAGCGTGACCCGCGCTGGGTTCATATTCGGCGCCCCTTCATCGTGGTTGGCGGTGAATTGACCCTGGCCGGCCTCGACCTGGTGTTCGATGATACCCATAAATATTACGAAGCGCCCTTCCAGGTGAAGGCCAACGGCGGCATCTTCCTGATTGACGACTTTGGCCGCCAGCAGGTGCGCCCGCGCGACCTGCTCAACCGCTGGATTGTGCCGCTCGAAAACCGGGTCGATTTCCTGACCCTGCACACCGGGCGCAAAATCGAAGTGCCGTTCGACGTGCTGGTGGTGTTCTCCACCAACCTGCCGCCCCGCGACCTGGTGGATGAAGCCTTCCTGCGCCGCCTGCGCCACAAAATCGAAATTGGCGACCCGAACTTCGAGGAATACCGCCAGATTTTCCAGCGCGTGGCCCAGGCCAAAGGCGTGCAGTACAACGACCAGGGACTGGCCTACCTGCTCCAGGAATGGTACATCAAACGCAACCGTAAACTGCGCGCCTCGCATCCACGCGACTTGTGTGACCAACTCCTGGATATCGCCCGTTACCGCGGCGTGGAGCCGGTAATGACCAAAGAACTGCTCGACCTGGCGGCGCAGTCCTATTTCGTCGAGTTATAGAAAATCGTTCAGGCGGAACACGCGATACGGGTTAGAATCGTATTGCGTGTTCCGCTCATTTTTTCCTATGCTCACTCAAATTCGACACCCTTTTTATTTTGCCCACCGCGGCGCATCGGTTCATGCCCCTGAAAATACGCTGGCAGCCTTCGAACTGGCCCTCAAGCAGGGCGCGCCTGCCATCGAATTCGATGTCAAATTGACTGCCGACCGCCAGGTCGTCATCCACCATGACCAGACCCTCGACCGCACGACGAACGGCTCCGGTTCGATTACCAAACAGCCCTTGGCGGCCCTGCGCGAACTGGATGCCGGTTCCAAATTTTCGTCGGATTTTCGCGGCGAGCAAATCCCCACGCTCGACGAGGTGTTCGACTCTCTTGGCGGCAAGATATTCATGAACGTCGAACTGACCAATTATGCCTCCCCCTTCGATGGGCTGGTCGATGAAGTGGTCAGGCTGGTCAGGAAGCACGGGCTGGAGGGGCAGGTCTTATTCTCCTCCTTCTTCCCCACCAACCTGACTCGCGCCAGGCGGTTGCTGCCCTCCGTCCCACGCGGACAATTATTCCTGCCGGGCGGCTCCGGCTGGTGGCAGCGCGTGGCGGCGGGGTTCATGTCGCTCCAGGCCGAGCATCCTTTCAAAGAAGATGTGAGCGCCGCAGTGGTGCATCGCGCCCATGCCAAAAATCGTCTCGTTTACACCTGGACGGTCAACGACCCGGCGGACATGAAATCCTTGCGCGCCGCAGGCGTGGACGCTATTTTTACCGATGACCCGCTGCTGGCAAATGAGCATTTTTTGGAACAGAACGCCTAACGCCCAGTTCCCTATCACGAATTGCCCATGTTTCCCCTCGACTGGATTTCCCACGCCGCCGCCAGGATTGCTCCGCACATCCGGCGCACCCCGCTGACGCAGGATGCCCAGCGCGGCTGGTACTTCAAATGGGAAAACCAGCAGGTAACGGGGTCGTTCAAGGCGCGCGGCGCCTTGAATAAAGTTCTCTCGCTCGAAGCCTGGGAGCGCGAGCAGGGCCTTATCACTGCTTCGGCGGGCAATCACGGGCAAGGCGTAGCATACGCCGGGAACCTGACCGGCGCGCCGGTCAAAGTTTTCGCTTCAGAACATGCCTCCGGCAAAAAGGTCAACGCCATGCGTGAATTGGGCGCGCAGGTGGTGCTCCTTCCCGGCGGGTATGAACAGGCCGAAGCGGCGGGCATCCGGTTTGCGGCTGAACACGGTAAAACCTGGGTTTCCGCTTATAACGATGCGCAGGTCATCGCCGGACAGGGGACGGTCGGGCGGGAGATTGCCTCCGACCTGGTGCTGGATGAATCGTTCACAGTGGTCGTCCCCACCAGTGGCGGAGGGCTGGCGGCGGGGGTAGGCGCGGCGCTATCTGGATTGCCCCGCCGGCCCCAGGTGGCGGCAGTTCAGCCAAAGGCATCCGCGTTCATGCACACCCTGTTCAACGGCGGCGCGCAGTCAACGGTGGTAGAATCCCAAACCCTGGCCGATGGACTGACCGGCGCGGTGGAAGGCGGTTCGCTCACGATACCCCTGGTGCGGCAGTTCATCCACGATATTTTCCTGGTAAGCGAAGAATCGATTGCCCGGGCAGTGGCGTTTGCCTGGTGGGAGTACGGTCAGGTTATCGAGCCGTCGGCAGCGGTTGCGCTAGCGGCTGTACTGGATGGAGTGGTGAAACCGCCGCTCGTGGTGGTGATTTCAGGTGGTAATGTTCATCCGCAGGTTCATGCGGAGATTGTGGAGAAGTGTTCAGGATGATGGGAAGGTCTTTTTGGGGCGTTGCGGTTCACTGGCTGGCGCTGGCTGGGTTGCTGGGGTCACTATTTTCCCCGGTGCTGGCGCAAGGGCGCGACCCGGTGGCCGAGCATTTAAGCAAGATGACGCCCGAAGAGCGGGTGGGGCAATTGTTCCTGGTTTCGTTTACTGGCACGGATGTCGGCCCGACCTCCTCAATCTATGACCTGGTTGCCAATCATCATGTCGGCGGCGTGGTGCTGATGGCCGCCAACAACAACTTCGCGGGCGAAAATACGGTCCAGGCCGCTTACGAGATGATTTCCGGGCTGCAAAGCGTGGAGGCAAAGGCCGCATTCGAACCGGCGCAGGGCGCGGCCCCCAATGTCTATGCGCCTTTGTTTATCGGCATTTCCCAGGAAGGCGGCGGCGGGCCCAATGACCAGATTTTGACCGGGTTGACCCCCCTGCCCGACCAAATGGCGATTGGAGCAACCTGGAATCGCGCGCTGGCGCAAGGCGTGGGCGCGACGATGGGACGCGAACTCTCTGCAATCGGTTTCAACTTTTACCTGGGGCTTTCGCTCGATGTGCAAACCCTGACCAACCCGGCCGCGAATAGCGACCTGAGTACCCGCTCTTTTGGCGGCGACCCATATTGGGTAAGCGAACTGGGAAAGGCGTATGTGACCGGTTTGCATGACGGCGCATCCGGGCGTATGTTGGTGGTTGCCAAGCATTTCCCGGGCAGCGGGGGAGCCAACCGGCCCGCCGCGCAGGAAATTTCCACGGTGCGGCGCTCTCTGGATGAGTTGAAATCGGTCGAACTCCTGCCTTTTTTTGCCGTAACCGGCGGGGCGGCGGAACCGAACAACCAGGTCGATGGCCTGCTGGTTTCGCACATCCGCTACCAGGGGTTCCAGGGCAATATTCGCGCCACAACCCGCCCCATCAGCCTCGACCAGCAGGCCCTGGGGCAGATGCTGTCCTTGCCTGAATTGGCCGGCTGGCGCGCAAAAGGCGGACTGATTGTGAGCGATAACCTGGGAACCGCCGCCGTGCGCCGTTTTTATGACCCCGATTTGCGAACATTTGCAGGCCGCCTGGTGGCGCGCGATGCCTTCTTAGCTGGTAACGACTTGCTTTACATGGGGAATATTGTTTCATCTGACTCGCCCGATAATTACACTACGATTGTGCGTTCGCTGGAATTTTTTGCCCAGAAATACCGGGAAGACTCGGCCTTTGCCAGCCGGGTGGATGAGTCGGTCTATCGCATCCTGGCGGCGAAATATCGCTTATATGACACATTCGGCCAGCCTATGAACCCGCCCCTGGTCTCTGACCTGGCTGTGGTGGGCGCGGGACAAAGCCAGGTGTTCGAGGTGGCGCGCAGCGCGGCAACGCTCATCAGCCCCACGCGAAGCGACCTGGCGACTGTGCTGCCCTCCCCGCCCGGCCAGCTCGACCGGATTGTGTTCCTCTCGGATTCCAGGGTGACGCGGCAATGCGCAGGGTGCAATGACATCAATGTATTGAGCAAGACTGCGTTCCAACTGGCAGTGCAGCGCTTGTATGGGCCGCTAGGCGGGGCTTTGGTAACGCCCAGTTACCTTTCCTCGTTCACATTGGAAGAGTTGAATTTGATGCTGAACGAAAAAGCCCCCACTCCCGACCTGTATGATAATCTGAACCGCGCAACCTGGGTGGTCATTTCCACGCTGGATATGCCGGAAGGCTCCGAGCAGTTGACCATCCTGAGGCGCTTCCTCACCGAGCGTCAGCGGCTGCTGAACAACAAAAAAGTCATCCTTTTCTCGTTCAACGCGCCTTTCTATCTCGATGCGACGGATATTTCGAAATTAACGGCGTATTACTGCCTGTACAGCGAATCGGAGCCGTTCATCGATGCGGCGGTGCGGCTCTTGTTCCAGGAAATTTCCCCTGCCGGGGCGCTGCCCGTCTCGGTGCCAGGCGTCGGATATGACCTGATTTCTGCCACCGCCCCAGACCCCAATCAGATTATCCGCTTGAGTTTGAACCTGCCGGCCGCCCTGCCAACGCCAACAGGCAGTGCGGTTACGCCGGAACCAACCATTATGCCGATTTTCCGCGTGGGCGATACGATTTCCCTGCGCACGGGCATCATTCTCGACCATAACCAGCGTCCCGTCCCGGATGGCACGGTGGTGCGCTTCACCTTCTCGCAGGGTGAAAGCGGATTGTTCCAGCAGGTGGATGTTGTCACCGCGCAGGGAGCGGCGATTGTTGCCTACCGGTTGGATAAACCCGGCCTGGTCGAAATTCGCGCCGCCAGCGAACCGGCGCGGGTTTCGGACACGATTCAGTTGGATGTGACGAATGACGGCGTGTCGGTCCTGATTAGCACGCCGACCAGTGAGATTATCCCCACTGCGACTGTGACCCCCACCCTTCCGCCGCCTACGCCAACTCCCGCGCCCATCCCCGCTTCCCTAACGATGGCGGGCGGATATCCCAATGCCTGGGGCTGGTTTATGATCGTACTGGTCCTGTTTGCCGGGACGCTATTGTCGTATTGGCTGGGGACGCAGGTGGTCGAACCGCGCTGGGCTGTCCGTTGGGCGCTGCTGGTATTTTTGAGCGGCGTGCTGGCTTATAACTACCTGATTTTGGACTTTCCGGGCGCGGGGAGTTGGCTGGGCGGGCGCGGTCTGTCGTCCTTCCTGCAAGCAGTCCTGGTGGGACAGGCGGTCGGGTTCATTCTCGGCTGGGTCTGGCGTTCAGCGGCTGAGGGTGGCAATCAGGCTCACGAGCAGTAACGCGGCTGAAATCCCGAACAGGATGCTCTCAGGCGGCGCGAACAGGGCATCCAGCGTGGGATTGCGTTTTTGGCGCATCATCGGCCGCTGCGGCAGGTCTTTGGTGCCAAAAAGATATTGCCGGAAGACCTCCACATTGTCGGGGCGCAGGTCGGGGTGCAGTTCCATGGCCCACAGGATGGCCTTTTCGGTGCGCAGGCTGATTTCAGGATTAATTTTGCGAGGCGGCACCAACCCTTCGGGATGCAGGAAACGCTGGCGCGCATCGACCGGCGGCTGATTGGTGAGCAGGTGATAGAGCGTGGCCCCAAAAGCATAGATATCGGAGCGAATATCGGTATGGCTTTCCGAGCCGCCGTATTGTTCGAGCGGCGTGTATAACACCGTTCCCTGGCCCTGGATGATGGTGATGGTCTCTTCGTCGGGCGAAAGCACTTTGACCAGCCCGAAATCGACCAGTTTGAGCAGTCCTTCGGGGGTCAGTTTCAAGTTAGATGGTTTGATGTCGCGGTGGACGATGGGCGGAGTCTGTTTGTGAAGGTAGGTGAGGGCATCGGTCAATTGAGCAGCCCAGTCCAACACCAGGCTTTCGTCCAGGTAGGTATTGCGCGATTTTGCTTCCAGCATCATGGTTCGCAGGTCTTTGCCCGCTACGTAATCCATGACCAGGTAATCTTTGGCGTCGATGGAGAAGAAGTCGGAGACTTTGGGAAGGTTGGGATGGTCGAGGCGCGCGAGGACAGTGGCCTCGCGCAGGAACTGGTCGCGGGCCTCGTTGAACACCTTATCAGGCAGGTTGCGGTCGTGTTCGACCTCCTTAAGCGCGCACTTGCGCCCTTCGAGACGCATATCGTCGGCCAGGTAGATGTTCCCCATCCCACCTTGCCCGATGCGCTCACGGACGCGATAGCGTTCGCGCAGGACCTCGCCCGGTTGAATCGGGGTCGGCATCTAAATTGAGTCTCCTTTTCGACGGTCTGTGCGAAAAAGTCGGCGTAGTTTATGCACAGAATGAAAGTTTTCTGCTATATTATAACAAATGAGCGATTTTCATAACCAGGAAGATTTCCCGCTTTTGGTTGCCCAAACCGGCCCTCTCAAAGGAGAGCGCTGGCTGTTGGACCGGCCGCTGGTCATTGGGCGCGAGCCCGGCTGCGAAGTATCCATCCCTGACCGGCAGGTTTCTCGTTATCACGCCCGGTTGACGCCCAGTTCGAACGGGGTGGTGCTGGAGGACCTGGGCAGTAAAAACGGGACTCACTATAACGGCGCGCCGCTTTCAGCGCCGATGGTGCTACAAGATGGCGATACCATCCACATCGCGGCGACCCAGGAGTTCCAATTCCTGAGTTCCGACGCCACCATGCCGCTCCAGGCGGCCCCGGCGCGCAACGGGCGGTTGATGCTCGATATGCGCGCCCGGCAGGTTTGGCTCAACCAGGCCCAGCTGACACCGCCGCTTTCAGCCCAGCAATTCCAGTTACTCTGGACGCTATACCAAAACGCCGGGCGGGTGGTGACGCGCGAGGAACTGGTTTCGGCAGTTTGGGGCGACGAACAGTCAGCAGGCGTAACCGACCAGGCTCTTGACGCCCTCATCCGCCGCCTGCGCGACCGACTGGCTGCGATGGACCCGGCGCGCAATTACATTGTCACCGTGCGAGGGCATGGCATTATGCTCGATAACGCGCCGGGAGACTAAAACCTGATTGCAGAGCGGGCAGGGTCAGGCGGCCCTGTCCGCTTTTTGAGTCTTTGCATGGCAACCATTTTCCAGAAATTATCTACCGCTGAACAGCGCGACCTCTTGCTGGCGCGCTTGTATTATTTCTCTTTCATGGGGGGCTGGGGATTTTTATTCCCGTTCCTCAATTTGTTTTATGTTGACATCGGACTGAATGGCACGCAAATTGGCACGATTGCGTCGACAGAGGCGATTGTGGGGTTGATTGCTGCGCCGATATGGGCAAACGAAGTCAAAAAACACGCCAATCCTCGCCGGTTTTTGCAGGCGGCCATGCTGTTCAGCGCCGTATTTTACATCCTGATTGGCCAGCAAAATGCTTTCCTGCCTATCCTCTTCTTCGCGGCTTTTCAATCCATGTCGGGAGCGGGTATCCTGCCGATGGCGGATTCGATGGCCGTGACGGTTGCCCAGGCCAATCAACGAGGCTATGGGGGGATTCGCCTGTGGGGGTCGCTCGGCTGGATTATGGCGGTGCCATTGTCGGGCTGGCTGATCGAACGCTTTGGATTCCCGGCTGGCTTTTGGGGCATCGGCGCGGCCCTGGCAGCGGGCGCAAGTTTGTTATTTTTCATCCATCCGCAGTGGTTTGCCAGCCCAGCGAGCGGGGGAAGGCCAAAGGGCGGGCTGCAACTGGCCGTCCGGCGCGTCTTGTCTGACCGCGCCCTGCTTGGGTTTGCGGTAGCGCTCATCTTCGTTGGTTTCCTTAACAGCGGCGTGCTCCAGTTCGAGAATGTGTTCCTCTACGACCTGGGCGCGACCAAACAACTCATCAGCATTGCCGGGATTTTGAGCGCAGTTGTGGAACTGCCTTTTATGCTGTTCGCCGACCGAATCATTCACCGTTACGGGGCGCACCGGCTGATGTTTGCTGCGTTGTTCATCAATATTTTCCTGCGCCTGGCGGTTTTGACCTTGCCCGCCATTCCGACCATTCTGACGGTGCGTTTCATCGGAGGGGTCAGTTTCAGCCTGTATACAGTTTCCTTCGTCGGCCTCATCAGCGAGCGGACGGAATCGCACGAACGGGGGACGGTGCTGGCGCTGTATACCGTCACCATTGCCGGGTTGGTCAGCATTGTGGCTTCGCCAGTGGCAGGGGCAATTTTCGACGTAATTGGCGCGCGCTGGCTGTATGCGCTCTCGGCGACGGGCTATGTGATAGCTGCCTTGAGCATGTGGATGACGCGGCCGCGCAAAGCATAAAAAAAGACCCGGCAGCCTGGCCGGGTCTTTTTTGCTCAAATGCGGGGGACTATTTAATGCCGAGGTAACTGGCGCGCACGCGCGGGTCTTCGAGCAATTCCTTGCCTGTGCCTTGCATGACGATTTCCCCGGTTTTTAGCACATAGGCGCGGTGACACATTTCCAGCGCCAAGGAAGCATTCTGTTCGACCAGCAGGATGGTTAGTCCCAATTCACGATTCAGGCGCACGATGGTCTCGAACATGGCGTCGATAACAATGGGCGCCAAACCGAGGGATGGCTCGTCGAGCATGAGCAGTTCCGGTTGCGACATGAGCGCGCGGCCAACCGCCAGCATTTGCTGTTCGCCGCCCGAGAGCGTGCCGCCGCGCTGGTTGATGCGCTCCTTCAGGCGCGGGAAGAGCGCAAAGATCTCTTCCATGTTCTTCTCGATGTCCTGGCGATTGGGGCGGGTGTATGCGCCAACCAGCAGGTTTTCGCGCACCGAAAGCGGAGCAAAGATGCGGCGGCCTTCTGGCACGAGCGTAATGCCGCTGGTGACGACTTTGTGGGTATCCTTCATCAACGGTTGACCCTTGAAGGTAATCACGCCGCTGCTAAACGACTTGACCGCCGCAATGGTTTTCATTAACGTCGATTTCCCGGCGCCGTTTGCGCCAATTACCGCCACAATTTCGCCCTTATCCACATGCAGGCTGACCTGGTTCAGGGCGCGAATGCCGCCGTAGTAGACGGACAGGTCGTGAACGTCAAGAAGCGCTGAGGTCGCGGGCATTTTTTCTCTCTCCCAGGTAGGCTTTAATCACGTCCGGGTTGTTCTGAATTTCCTGCGGGGTTCCAACAGTCAGCAACGCCCCCAGGTTGAGAACGAAGATGCGCGAATCGCGGCACAATTCCATTACGACCGCCATGTGGTGTTCGATGATGATGATGGTGTATTGCATAGATGCGTGGATTTTGCGCACCAATTCGATTAATTCGTTGCACTCATCCTCATTCATGCCGGCAGCCGGCTCGTCGAGCAGGAGCAGTTGCGGCGAGGTGGCCATGGCGCGCGCAATCTCCAGGCGGCGCTGCAAGCCGTAGGGCAGGCTGGAGGCGCGGGCATGGGCATGCTCTTGCAGGTTGACCATTTCCAGCAATTCCAGCGCTTTTTTGCGGGTGTCGCTCTCGATGCGTCGGGCGCGCGGTGTGCGGAAAAAGGCCTCGACCAATGAATAGCGCGGCGTGCTGTGCAAACCGAGTTCCACGTTTTCGTAAGCGGTCATCTGTGGGAATAGTCGGATGTTCTGGAAGGTGCGGCTGATTCCCAAGCGGCAAATCTGGTCGGGCGATTTTCCCAGGATGTTCTTGCCATTCAGCAAAATTTTGCCGGTTGTGGGCTGGATAGCGTTCGTAATCAGGTTGAAGATGGTGGTTTTGCCGGCCCCATTGGGGCCAATCAATGCCACCATTTCGCCGCGTTGGAGTGAAAGGGATACATCGTTGACAGCGCGCACGCCGCCGAAGTCGACCGTCAGGTTGCGAATGGAGAGAATCTCGTCTGTGTGAGTGGTCATTTGATTCCTAGCCTTCCGCCGGCCCGGTTTTACGGCGGAGTTTATCCCACCAGGCGCGAACGAAATTAAGATTCATCTCCACATAGCCAAGCAGCCCCTGCGGGCGGTAAATCATCACCACGACGAACAGGAACCCGTAGATGATAAGACGCCACTCGGCCAGGGTGCGCAGCAGCTCCGGTACAGCAATCAGCACGAAAGCAGTGATGACCGGCCCAATCAGCGATTGGATGCCGCCAAACACCACTGCCGCCAACAGGTCGGAGGATTTTGTGATGGTGAAAAACGAAGGGCTGAGATACGAAAAGTAAAAGCCGAGCAATCCGCCTGCCACCCCGGCGTAGAACGCGCTGATGAAGAGCGCCATCAATTTGGTCTTGAGCAGATCGACGCCCATCATCTGCGCCGCGACTTCATCCTGCCCAACGGCAATGCAGTTTTTGCCGTACTGCGAAGTGACGAACATGTGCGCAAAATAGAGCGCAAGCAAGACTGCCACGACCACCACCAGTACGGTGGTGTGGCTGGGGATGTTCATGTACCCGAATGCCGCCCCGGTTTTGATGGGGCCAATCTCCCTGGTGTTATTGAGCAGCAACCGGATGGCTTCCGAAAATCCCAGGGTGGCAATCGCAAAATAGTCGCCGCGCAGGCGGCTGCGAAAGGCGGGGTATCCGATAATGAAACTGCATATCCCGGCGAATGCGCCGCCCGCCAGCAGGGCAATGGAAAAGTGAATCCCGAATTCTTTGACCAGAATAGCGCTGACATATCCGCCCAGCGCCATGAATCCGGCGTGACCGATGCTGAACAGGCCAGTGTAACCCGTCAGGATGGAGACTCCCAGCGCGGCAATGATGTTGATGCCGCAGAGAATGAGTATAGCATTGACATATCCCATAATGTCACTCTCCCCTTCCTAGAGCTTCTCGTCCACGTTTTTGCCCATCAACCCGTTCGGGAAGAAGAGCAGGATGATAATCAGGAATAAGAACGAAAACAGGTCGCGGTAGCTTGACGAAATGTAGCCTGAGACCAGGGTTTCCAGGACGCCTAGTATCATGCTTCCTACAATCGCCGCTGGCAGGCTGCCCAGGCCGCCGACGATGCTGGCAATCATCGCCTTGATGGTGACGATACCCATCATCGGAAAGACCGCGTATTTAATGCCGTAGAACACGCCTGCGATTGATGACAGCACACCGGTAATGACAAAGATGGTAATTGCCACGGCGTTATTGTTGATGCCCATCAATGAAGCCGTCTGGATGTCGATGGCGCTGGCGCGGATGCCCAACCCCCAGCGGGTGCGATACAGGAACAACCAGAGCAGCGCCAGTACGCCGAAGGAAATCGCCCCGGCTATCAGGTCCATTCGACCAATGGATACGTTCCCCACGAAAATTGGCTGGACGCTTTCTACGGGAAATTTGCGAAACGTACCTCCGAAAATCAAGTTGATGATGTTGACCACCGCCAGGTTGACGCCCATTGCTGAAATCATCATGAACAGGCGCGGGGCTTTGCGCTCGCGCAGCGGGCGATAGGCCAGACTCTCCGAGCCAACGGATAACAGGATGGTCAGAAGGATGGACAAAATCATCGCCAGCCAGAAAGGCATGGCGAGTGAAGAAATGGCTACGAAGGCCATGAACGCGCCAAAGGCCATGAAGGCATCGAACGCCCAGTTGGTAAAATTGTAGACGCTATATACGAGGGCGTAACCCACCGCCAGCAAGGCGTAAATCGCGCCGATGGAGATGCCGCTTACCAGTTGTTGGATGAATAACTCCATGCTGACTCTCTTTCCCGGTCAGGTGTTGCAGAGTGGTTGCCGCCAGAATCAAAGAGGGGGTGTTTGCCGGGCTTGAGCAAACACCCCCGCCTGTGTGAACGTTTATTTCGGCTGGAAGGTTTCGAGCAGAACCCACTCGCTGTTCCTGATGGTGTTGATGAGGAGCGGCTTGTTCAATGGGTTGTGCGTAGCCGGGTCCATCGTCACCTTGCTGGTGAAGAGTTGCGCGTCGGTCATGGTTTCGAGCGCATCGCGGATGGCGGTTGGGGTCGGTTCACCCTTCTTGAGTGCCTCGCGGATGGCATATTCAATCGCCATGAGCGCGTCCAGGCCGTAGTAGGTGTAAACATTGGCCTTCACGCCATGCCTGGCCTCGAACGCGGCGTTGAACGCGGCAAATTCGGGCGCGTCTTCCGAAACGCCGGTCGTGACAATCGCGCCTTCCAGTTGCGGCCCGGCCATTTCGAGCAGTTCCGGCACGAACACGCCGTCGCCAGACATGATTTGAATCTTCAAGCCAAGCGCTTCGGCTTGCTGGGCCGCCAGGCCAACATCCTTATAGGTATAAGCCGCCATCACCAGCAAGTCTGCGCCCGCGTCCTTAATTTTTGCCAGCTGGGCGCGGAATTCCGCATCGCCGCCAGTATAGCCTTCCTTGGCGACAATTTGACCACCCAACTCAACGAAGTGGTTCTCGAAGAACTGGTGCAGGCCAACCGTGTACGGCGAGGCGATGTCGGTCAGCAGCGCAGCCTTGCGCAGCCCCAGTTTGTTGTAGGCAAAATCGGCCTGGGCATAGCCCTGGTAGGGGTCGATGAAGCACACCCGGAACATGTAGGGGTGCAATTGACCGGTTTCAGAGACGGTTACATTTACATTCGAGGCAGTAGTGGCGACGACCGGAATCTTGGCCGCGTCGGCGATATCCGCTATCGGAATGGCCGCCGCCGACCACGACGGGCCAATCACGGCCACGACCTTGTCCTGGTCGAACAGGCGTTTCGTCACGGCAACCGCATCCGTCACTTCCGAGCGGGTGTCGTAGACGATGAGCTCGAGTTTATAACCGCCAATGCCTCCCTCGGCGTTGATTTTATCCACATGGTCTTTCAGCGCCGGGACGGAGGCCGGGCCGACGTATGCGTCCACGCCGGTTTGTTCGGTGATGTACCCAATTTTGAGCACTTTTTCTTGCTGGCAGCCGGTGAGCAGGCTCATCAGCAAAATGAGCGCCATCAAAACTAGCCCGAACTTTTTGGTTCCTAACAACGTTGCCTTTTCCATGCTTCTTCTCCTTTGATTGGTTGAATGGGATAACGGGAAAATGCAAACCGAAACTTGTTTGTTATGGTTACGCAAAATGTGTTTCAAATCCGTTGCCGGATGTTTTGAAAGGACATGGGGAGATTGAGCCGCAAATGAAAAAAATCACGTTTCCATTCTAGCAATATTCAAGAGGCATGTCAACCAGTCTGACGCCTTTTTGCTCAATATTGTCAGACAACCCTAAAAAAATCACCCCTTTTGGGTCACTTCAGGCTGCCTGTTCCGCCGGTGGTAAAATAACTCATCAATCCAAGTTCAGGAGAAAACCAATGGCCGCCGTATTTCCCTCTGCTGAATGGCTGCAAACCTTCCAGGAGAAACTCAACTCTGATGCGCACTATGCCCAGGTCGCCGCGAAATGGGAAGGCGACATGTACTTCATCATCGAACCGGAAGGAAACCTGAAAGAGCGCACGGTCATGTATCTCGACCTGTGGCACGGCCAATGCCGGGGCGTCGAAATCGTCGATGATATTTCCAAACATACTCCCGCCTTTACCCTCAAGGCCGGTTACCCCAACTTCGCCAAAGTCCTGACCGGCGAACTCGACCCCATGCAGGCCATGCTGACCCGCAAACTGGATGTCAAAGGCAACATGGCAGTCATGATGCGCAGCGTGCCAGTTGTGCTGGACTTCGTGCGCTGCGCCAAAGAAGTCACCAAAGAAATTTTATGAGGCTCAAATCGGACGGCATCAGCCGTCCGATTTTTTCTTACGGAACATTAAGGAACATTCCCTGCTTAATCGGAGTATACTGGTCGTAATCAACTCCCGTTTTCGGGCCTTTCCCGGAGCGGACTCACCGTACCAGGTTTACCGTTATGAGCGACCCTCTCTTCACTTCAACCGAAACCGTTAAAAACCAACTCTCCCGGCAAAAATACATCGCGTCTGATGAAATCGCCACCATCGTCTACCTTTCCGAAAAACTTGGGAAACCCCTGCTGACTGAAGGCCCGGCCGGGGTGGGTAAGACCGAACTTGCCAAAGCCATTGCCGGGGCCGCCGGGCGCGAACTGATTCGCCTGCAATGCTACGAAGGCCTGGATGAATCCAAGGCGCTGTACGAGTGGGAGTATTCCAAACAACTGCTCTACACCCAACTCCTGCGCGACAAACTGAACGATACACTTGGCAAAGCGGCCTCGCTCTCCGAAGCCGCCGACAAACTCGCCGCCGAAGAAGATGTCTTTTTCTCCACCCGATTCCTGCTCCAGCGCCCGCTGCTGCGCGCCATCCTGAGCGAACAGCCGGTCGTCCTGCTGATTGATGAAATCGACCGGGCCGACGCCGAATTCGAAGCCTTCCTGCTCGAAGTCCTGAGCGATTTCCAGGTCTCGGTGCCAGAACTCGGCACGCTCGCCGCCAAACATCGCCCCTTTGTCATCCTGACCTCCAACAACACCCGTGAGTTGAGCGAAGCCCTCAAGCGGCGCTGCCTGTACCTGTTCATCGACTACCCCGACCTGGAGGCCGAACTGGCTGTCGTGCGCCTGAAAGTGCCAGACCTCAACCCCAAACTGGCCCGCCAGGCCGTCGATTTCGTCCAGCGCTTGCGCAGGGGCGACATGCGCAAATCGCCCTCCATCAGCGAGACGCTCGACTGGGCCAATGCCCTGGTCGCGCTCAATGCCTGCAACCTCGACAAAGACACCCTCGATGATACGCTCTCCGTCCTCCTGAAGCACGAAGCCGACCTCCAAAAAGCCAAACGCCAGTTCATCGACCCCCCGCCGCCCCGGCCAGGTCCCGACGAATTCCGGCGGTTTTCGGGAAATTGAGTGTGGTAATTTGTAATTGTTCATGCGGAATATCAAATGACCACTCCCCGATTACCATTTACCAATCACCAATACCCCCTATGGAAAGCCGCATTTTACAGTTAATCTCCGCCCTGCGCGCCAGCGGCGTGCGCGTTAGTTTGGCCGAAAGCGCCGAGGCCTTTTCCGCGGTCGATTTGATGGGGATTCAAGACCGCGAGCAGTTTCGCCTGTCCCTGCGCGCCACGCTCATCAAAGACGCGCGCGACATCCCCGTCTTCGAGAAACTCTTCCCGCTCTTTTTCGGCTCCGGCCAGCCGCCGCTGATGGGCGGCAGCCCATCCGACGAGTTCTCTCCCGAAGAAGCCGGAATGCTTGCAGACGCGCTGCGCCAGTTCGCCGAAAACTTGCGCGAGCGCATGGAACGCCTGATGAACGGCCAGCCGCTCAGCCGCGAAGAATTGGAGCAGCTGGCCCAAATGGTCGGCCTGAACAACACCGAAGACCTGCGCTACCAGAACTGGATGGCCCAGCGCATGATGCGCGCCCTGGCCTTCCCCGAAGTACGCGAAGCCCTGAAAGAGCTCATGGAACAACTGGCCCAAATGGGCATCAGCCGCGAGCGCGTCGAGCAGTTGCGCGAGCTGATTCGCCAGAACATGCAAGGGCTGGAGCAGCAAATCAACCAGTTCGCCGGGGAGCGCATCGCCGAGAACCTCAGCCGGCAGCCGCCCGGCGAGACCGCCGATAACCTCCTCAACCGCCCCTTCCGCGCGCTCTCGGATGCCGATAAAAAAGCCATCCAGCGCGAGGTGCGCCGCCTGGCCGCCATCCTGCGCACCCGCATCGCCCTGCGCCAAAAACGCGCCAAAACCGGCCAGCTCGACGCCAAGGCCACCATCCGCGCCAACCTCAAACATCACGGCGTCCCCATGGAAATCCGACACAAAAACCGGGTACGCAAGCCGCGTATCGTCGTACTTTGCGACATCAGCACCTCGATGCGTTTTTGCTCCGAATTGATGCTGACTTTCCTGTACGCCCTGCAGGGGCAGGTTCACAAAACCCACGCCTTCGCCTTCATCGACCACCTGGAATACATCTCCGGCGATTTCAATTCCACCAATGCTGAGGAAGCGATTGGTTCCGTGCTGTGGCGGATGCCCTCCGGCTCCTACAACACCGACCTGGGCTGGTCGCTGAAAAACTTCGATGATGACTTCCTCGACACGCTCAACGGCCAGACCACCCTGCTGGTGGTGGGCGATGGCCGCAACAATTACAACGACCCGCGCCTCGACCTGTTTTCGCTGATGAGCCGCCGCGCTGCCCGCGCCATCTGGCTCAACCCCGAACCGCCCGCCCTGTGGAACGGCGACAGCGACATGCCCAAATACGCCCCGCTCTGTGATCATATTTTCAGGGTCGGCAACCTGCGCGAACTGGCCGAAGCGATAGACCACCTGATGACGGCGTAAGACAGGTCTTCGACCTGTCTTGTTCCTATCGGAAAACAACGGGGCGGCTCTTATCGAGCCGCCCCGCTGTTTGCTTAAGGCGCACAAGTCAGGCTGGGAAGCCAGTAGCCGACGGTTGCCCCCGCCGGGAGGCTGACCGTTTTGGCGCAGTGCAGGCTGCCGGACTCATCCAGGAACAGGAAATCGACGCTGGCCGCATTCACCGTATCCGTGTTCTGGAGATACATGGCGGAGTTGTACGTCCCGCCCGAGCCCGAGAAGTTCCGGTACAACATGGGCAGGTAAAAACTGCTGCTGCCGCCGGAAACCCCGCTGTAGGTCATCACTTCCGCGCCGACGTGCGGACGTCCGAGTACGACGATGTTGGTATTCGCGGTGACGACCGCGCCGCCGACCCAGCCCACAGGCAGGCAGCCGACTGAGGGCAGCCAGTAGCCTTTGCTGGCCAGCGCCGCCAGCGTGTCTGGCACGGTACAGGTCAAATTGCCATTGGAGTCATAATAGCTGATTTGGATGGCGGCCTGGGAGGCGCTGGTGTTTTGGATGTACAAAGCCGCGTTGTACGCGCCGCCAAAGGCATTCTTGAACAGCATCGGCGCGCGCTGGCTGGCTGCCCCGCCGCTGAAAGCGTTGTAAGTGGTCACCTGCTCGCCGATGTGCGGACGCCCGATGGCGACCACCTCCTGAGTGGCTGTGACAACCGCCCCGCCGACCCAGCCCGCCGGCAGGCAGCCGACCGAGGGCAGCCAGTAGCCTTTGCTGGCCAGCGGTGCCAGCGTGTCTGGCACGGTACAGGTCAGGACGCCATTGGAGTCGTAGTATTTGATAATGAGATTGGCAGTATTATACGCAGCCGTATTCTGGACATAGAAAGCCGCGTTGTACGTGCCGTCAAACGCGCCTTTGAACAGCATGGGCAGGTACAGGCTCCTGCTGCCCGATGAGAAGCCCGCATAAGTGGTGACCTGACTGCCAATGTGCGGACGCCCAACGGCTGCCACGGGACGATCCGCCGTCATCACCGCGCCGCCCACCCAGCCAGCGGGCAGGCAGGACACATTTGGCAGCCAGAGACTGTGAACGCCGCGCCGGGCGATGGTGAAGTTTTCTTGGCAGGTCAGGCTGCCCGTTGAGTCGTAATATTTGAGATTGACGGCGGCGCTGCCCAATAGGTCGGTGTTTTGGATGTTGAGGGCGGCCTGGTAGCCGCCATAGGCGTTCTTGAACAGCATCGGGACGTACAGTTTCATCCCACCAACCCCAAAGCCGTTGTAGGTCATCACTTCCGACCCAAGATGCAGGCGGCCAACCGCAATCACGGG
>DAOUAZ010000078.1:0-5267 GCA_034432975.1 Anaerolineales bacterium
TGATGGCGACGCTACGTCTTCAAAGCAGGCTGGCTCACTTCCATATTGCGAATTGCTGATAAAAATGCCAGCAATTCGCAATATGAATTACGGGACGGTTTCAAGCCAAAATGAGAATTGCTAAAAAAATGCCCCGCCTGGTAATGGGCGGGGCATGGGTGACAGGATAACATCTTGCCTTACTTACGCATTTCCCAGAGCAACTTCTCCTGGTCAACCGGCAAGGTATCGAAACGCACGCCGACAGCGTTGTAGATGGCGTTGGTGATGGCTGGCGGGGTGGGAATTAGCACGATTTCGCCAACGCCCTTCGCGCCATACGGCCCATCTGCCGCCGGGTCTTCGACCACGATGGGGATGATTTCGGGGGTGTGGACGATGGACGGGACGCGATAGCGCGACATGCGGTCGGTGACGACCATGCCGTCTTTGGTGATGAAGTTTTCGAGCAGGGCGTGTCCGACGCCCATCACCACGCCGCCTTCGATTTGTCCGCGCAGGCCGAGCGGGTTGATGGCGTGGCCGACATCGTTGGCGGCAATCACGCGCAGCACCTTCACTTCGCCGGTCAGGGTGTTGACTTCCACCTCGGCGGCCTGGGAAGCGAACGAGAAGGCAACGTGCATATCGCCGGGCGTGCCGAGCGGTGCCGTGGCCGGGGCGTGGTAATCGTATAACACACGCGGGTCTTTCCCTGCGGCTTTCATCTCGCTGTAGACTTCCTGCATGGTCAGTGAATGCCCGTTGACGCGCACCAGGCCGCCCTCGAAGCAGATTTTATCGGGGGCCTGGTCGAATTTTTCAGCCAGGGTCGCTGTGATGGCTTCGCGCAGGGTCTTGGCGGCTAAGCGGGAGGCGTTGCCGGTGACGTAGGTCTGGCGCGAGGCGGTGGTCGGGCCGCCGTTGGGGGTCAGGTCGGTGTCCATCACCAGCACCCGCACCTGTTCCGCCGGGATGGACAGTTCTTCAGCCACGACCAGCCGCATGACCGTCACCAGACCCTGGCCGAGTTCGGCTGAGGAGGAGCGCACCTCGAACAAACCGTCCTCGTACAGTTCGACTTCCGCGCCAGCGCAATCATCCGCCCCGCCGCCCAGGCCGGTGTTCTTGAAGGCCGAGGCGAAACCCCAACTGCGTATCAGGTGCGGGGCGTCAGGTGTCAGGCGCGGCTTGAATAGTTCATCACGCGACAGACCTGATACCTGACACATGGCGCTTGACACCTTATCAATACATTCAATCAGCCCCGCGCTATCGCGCAAAATCTGCCCGGTGCTGGTTTCGCCGCCGACGCGCAGGGCGTTCTTGCGGCGCAGTTCGATGCAGTCGATGCCGAGTTGTTCTGCCAGCATATCCAGCACGGTTTCAAAGGCAAAGGCCGATTGCAGCACGCCAAAACCACGGAACGCGCCCGCCGGGGGATTGTTGGTATACATCGCGTAGCAATCGGCGTGGACGTGCGGGATGATGTATGGGCCAGCGGAATGGGTGGTGGCGCGGGTCAGCACCTTCTCGCCCAGCGAAGCATACGCGCCGGTGTCGCCATACAGTTCGGTTTTGGCCGCTGCGAGCGTGCCGTCCTTCTTCGCGCCAATTTTGACCTTGATTTGCGTCGCGTGGCGCTTGGGATGCACAATCAGGCTTTCCTGGCGGTCGAAGAGCAGTTTTACAGGCCGCCCGGTGGCGTTTGCCAGCATTGCGGCGTGAATCTGCCCGGCGATGTCTTCCTTGCCGCCGAAGCCGCCGCCCATCAACTGGCCGAGGATGCGCACCCGGCTCTCGTCCCAGCCCAGGGCGCGGGCGATTTGCGTTCTATCCTGGTATGGGATTTGCGAACCGACGTAAATCAACATGCGCTCGCCTTCGGGGAAAGTCCCGGTCTTTGTCGGGACGGCAATGCTGCATTCCGGCTCGATGAACAGGTGGTCATGCGCCGGGGTGTGGAAGGTGTGTTCCAGCACGATGTCCGATTCAGCAAAGCCGATTTCCGGGTCGCCCTTGCGGACTTTGATGTGCTTGAGCAGGTTGCCCTTTTCGTGGATTTGCGGCTGACCCTCCTCGCGCGCCTGGACGGCGTTGCTGATGACCGGCTGGAGGTCGAATTCGACTTCGATGAGTTCGATCGCTGCTTTGGCCGCTTCCTGGCTTTCGGCGGCCACAATCGCGATTGCGTCGCCGACATAGCGGACGCGCTCATCGACGCCGACCATCACCGGCCAGTCGAGCGTTACCAGGCCGTGAATGTTCTGGCCGGGAACATCTTCGGCAGTCAGCACGGAAACAACGCCGGGGGCGTTGCGGGCTTTTTCCACGTCAATTTTGCGCACGAAGGCGTGCGGCACGCCCGCGCGTTTTACCGCCGCGAAAAGCATATTATCGAAAATCAAGTCGTCGGTGTAAATCGCGTGGCCGGTGACTTTCTCGACCCCATCCGGGCGGACTTGCAACTTGCCGACGGTTTTCCCCTCGAGGGCAGAATCGGGGATGCTGGGGCCTTCGACCGGCTGCCCGGCGCGGATGGATTGGGCGGCGGCTAAAATCGCGTTTTCAATCGTCGGGTAGCCGGCGCAGCGGCAGATGGTGTCTTTGAGCGCGTGGCGGATGTCGCCGGAGGTGGGGTTGGGGTTTTTCTCCAGCAGGGCATACGAGGTCATAATCTGGCCGGGGATGCAGAATCCGCACTGGACTGCGCCGTGGATGATGAAGGCTTCTTGCAGGGGGTGGAGGCCCCCCTCCGTCTCCCCCCATTTTCCTTGAAAATGGGGGGAGTGGCGCGTAGCGCCGAGGGGGGTGAGGGAAGCCAGCCCCTCAATCGTCAAAATTGTCTTGCCGTCGGCGCGCTCTGCCGGGGTGGAGCAGGATAGCACCGGTTCGCCGTCCATGATGACGGTACACGCGCCGCACTCGGCTTCATTACAGCCGATTTTGGTGCCGGTCAGGCGCAGGCGTTTGCGCAATAAATCCGCCAGCGTTTCGCCGGGGATGGAGGCCAGGGTGTGGGCGGTGCCGTTTACGGTTAAGGTAAGGTGTGATTTTTTCATGGGATTCTCGTTATTCGATACGCGATATTCAGTGTTCGATAGGACTGGATACTAAACACTGAATACTGATTACTGATTACTGCTCTGCGCGTTCCCAGGCGCTGGATAAGGCATTGTTCAATAAAACCACCACCAACTCGCGGCGGTATTCGGCGGTGGCGCGGGCCGGGCTGGTGCGGAATTTGGCCTCGGAGAGTAAAACTTCCTGCGCCCCGGCGATGGTCTCATCGTTGAATACTTTTCCGCTCAGGTATTTCCCCGTTTCGAGGGCGCGGAAGGGGGTCGGGCCAGCCGGGCCAACCGCAACCCGCGCGGCGCGAATGGTGTCGCCATTGCGCTCGACCCAGGCGGCCAGGTTGAGAATCGGCAGGGCGATTCCCTGGGCGCGCATGACGCGGCAAAAGGCCGAGGCCTGGTGTGGTTTGCGCAGCGGAATGTAAAAGCCGACGATGATTTCGTTCTGGGCGAGGGTCGATTTGCCGGGGCCGGCAAACAGTTCATGTAACGGGAGCAGGCGGCGGCTGGAGGGCGAAGCGACTTCGGCTTCCGCGTTCAGCGCCAACAGGCCAATCGTCCCATCCGCGGCGGGCAGGGCGTGGGCCACATTCCCGCCCAGGGTGGCCGAGTTGCGGACTTGCGGGCCGCCAATCAAGCCGCACGATTCGACCAGCGAACCGGCGTGTTCCTGCGCGAGCGGCGATTCGACAATCCGGTTGTGCGGCACGCCCGCGCCGATGTATAACTTCCCGCCGCGAATTTCAATGACGCGCATTTCGGGAATGCCAGACAAATCGACCAGGGTATGCACCGGGGCATGGTTGCCTTGTTGCAGGTCGAGCATTAAATCGGTGCCGCCCGCGATGGGAATCGCGGGAGCTGGGGCGGAGGCCAGGGCCTCCACTGCCTCTTGTACGGTGTGGGGGTGGAGATATTCTTTCCAGAGACTCATAGGGTCGGCTCCTTACCCCCCTTCCGCCCCTTTTTTAGAATGGGGGCGAGGGGGGCAAAATAGGGGGTAGGTGGCGGCACTTTTCGAGAGCCTCGCTCACGCCGCCGGGCTGACCCGGACGACCGCCGAACCAATGCTGGGACTGGATAAGTTGTTAATCTGCGACGTTCTTCTTATTTTACAAGCCAAAATGGGCTGAATCAAGTTGCAAATGTCATGATTGGGCGCTGCTTTGCAATACTTTTTGGAAGGCCCGCAGCAATTCCCCGCGCTGCTCGAAGCCGCTTTCGCCCAATTCGGATGTGCCGATATAGAGGTGCTCACGGCAGCGATGGAGCAGCCCGCTGACCAGGCGCGCCATGCCCTCGCGGCTGGCTTCGACTTCGTCCGCGTCCGTCCAGACCAGGCCCGGAACCCAGCCGCGCGAGAGGACGTAAGGATGCGTCAGCGGCTGGGAGAGTCGTTCGTACCAGCCGGAAGAACCGGCATCCAGCCAGATTTGCACGCTGACGGGGCGGTTCATCATCAGGAAGGTGTAGGCCGGGGCCACCAGCACCGCATCCGCTGATTGGCTGCTCCAGCCTTCCAGGTATTGCGCGGCCAGGACGCCTTCGTGGAGCATGGCGATGTATTCCCGGCCCAGCTCCGCGATGTCCGGGTCCAATGCCAGGCGGAACTTTTTGACCGATTCGACCAGGCTGGCCGCCACCCGCACCGAGTCGAAGTTGCTGTGGAAGCCAAATCCCGGCTGCGAGAGAACCTCGCCGAATAATTTGCGCAGGAAGTGGTCGAAGGGCAGCCGCTCGCCTTCGCGGTAGAACAAAATCCAATCGCGCAGGCGGCTGAAGCGTTCGCCGAGCAGGTAGGTGATGCGTTCCTGCGCCTCGGCTTTGAGTCCCTCGAAAGGCGAGAGCGTGAAATCGCGCGGACGGTAGGTGATTTCGGCCAGCAGCCCGGCGCGCACCAGGTCGAGGCCGTCGATGGATTGCATCAGGGCGTAGGCCACGTCGAAGCGCGGCGGGCGCAGTTCCCATTCGGGGTGGGCCAGCATGGCCAGGGTCAGCAGGGCGTGACTGGCAGGCTCGTCGCGCAGGGAACGCGAGGGGCGGTGGGAGCGCGCGGGAACGCCGCGCTCTTCCAGACGCTGCATCAGCGCAAAGCGCAGCGCGTCCGAAAGGTAGGGGGCCAGGATGACAAGTTCCGAGGGGGGCAGGCCTTCTTCGCGCAGGCGGGCGGTTTCGGCGGCGATTTGGTCGAGCAGTTCGGGGTAGAAGCGG
>DAOUAZ010000079.1:0-11055 GCA_034432975.1 Anaerolineales bacterium
ACGAGAAGCCGAGCGCCGCAACCGCCAGACCACCGTCGCCATTGTCGTTTCGGCAATTATTTTTGTGGCGCTGACTGCGCTGGCCGTGTTTGGCCTGACGCGCGATGCCGGCGTAACTGAAAATATCCGCGATATTTTCATCATCTTCCTGGCGCTCGAATCGCTCATTATCGGCGCAGCGCTGGTCATCCTCATCATCCAACTCGCCAGCCTGATTAATCTGCTCAACAATGAAATCAAGCCCATCCTGGATGCCACTAACGAAACTATCAACACCCTGCGCGGCACGACGGAATTCCTGGGGCAAAACCTGGTCGAGCCGGTGATGAAACTCAACAGTTATCTTGCCGGTCTCCAGCGCATGTTGGAAATGGTCGGCTTGAAGAAAAAATAAATTCGCCAACAAAGAGAAAGGAGAACTCTTATGTCTGAACGTGATGAATTTGGCGCTTTCCTGGTCGGCTTTATTGTCGGCGGGCTGACCGGCGCGGTCGTTGCCCTCTTGTTCGCCCCGCAATCGGGCGAAGAAACCCGGGCGGTCATCAAAGAACGCTCCATCGAACTGCGCGACAAGGCCAGTGAAGAAGCCGAAGCCGCCTGGAAGCGCGCCGAAGAAGCCGCCATCGAAGCCCGCCACAAGGCCGAAGACTTGCTCAAGCAGGCCCAGGCCCAGGGCGAGGAAATCACCCTCAAGGCGCGCGAAAAAGGCCACGAACTGGTCGAAACCACCAAAGCCAAAAGCAAGGAATTAGTGGATACCACCAAAGAGACCGTCAAAAAGGTCACTGCCCGCGTCAAAAAGGACGAAATCGAAGCCCCTGCTGAAGCGGCTTAATCTGCCCGTGAACCATGGAAGGCCTGATGTCAGTCAATCAGGCCTTTTCTTGTTTACGCAAAACGGAACCGTCCCGAAGGTTTCTTCCTGGCGATTTGCGTAGCTCATGGAAACCTTCGGGACGTAAAAATCAATGATGCGCAAATTCATGCGGTTTTTCTTCCATCACTTCTACCACGCCCTGGCCTGGACGTATGATTTCGTGGCGGCGGTTGTTTCGATTGGGCGCTGGAAAGCCTGGGGACGGGCTGCCCTGCCCTACCTCTCGGCTGAGCGCTCGAGGCAAAGCCTGCGCGGAAAGCGGGTACTGGAAATCGGCTTTGGGCCAGGACACCTGCTGGTGGAGATGAACCGGGGCGGATTCCAGGCGATTGGGTTGGATGAAAGTCCCCAGATGATTCGACAGGCCAGGCGGAATCTCGCGCGGAACAATCTCCCTGCAACCCTGTCTCGTGGCTATGCGCAATTTCTCCCCTTCGAATCCGACTCGTTCGACAGCGTGGTCTCGACCTTTCCCAGCGAGTATATCGCCGACCCGCGCACCCTGGCCGAGGCGCGGAGGGTGTTGAAGGAGGATGGTCGCTTCATCATCGTGCCGGCGGCCTGGACGGGCGGCGCATCCCTGCTCGAGCGGGGTTCGCGCTGGTTGTTCAGGGCCACAGGCCAGGGCGGGGAAGGCCTGGAGGCAAGAATCGCGGATTTTTTGGCGGAACACGGATTCAGCGCGGTTTGCTCGAAGGTGGAAATCCGTCATAGCACGGTACTGGTTGTCGTCGCGGAAAAAGTAAAAACCGAAAGAAAAAGTTGAAAAATGTCCCGAAGGTTTTTCGAGAGATTTTCCCGTTTTCGCAACAACCTTCGGGACATTTTCAAAAGTAGAGTAGAATCGTCCCTATGGAAGTGCAGATTGCGGTTGCGAAGACGAACAAATACGCCGTCTCTGATAGCGGCGATACGCTGGAGGTCGTGGAGCGGCCCGGCGGCGGGCTGTCGGTGGTGCTGGCTGACGGGCAGTCTTCGGGGCGCGGGGCCAAGGTCATCTCGATGATGGTGGTGCGCAAGGTGATTGGGCTGCTGGCCGAGGGCGTGCGGGACGGCGCGGCGGCGCGGGCGGCTTCCGATTACCTGTTCAGCGAGCGGGGCGGAAAGGTCTCCAGCACGCTCAATATCCTTTCTGTGGATTTGCACACCAAAACAGTGGTGCTGGCGCGTAACAATGAATCGCCGATGTACCTGGCGCGCGGGGAGAATATCGAATGTATCGATGAGCCGAGCCAGTCGATTGGGCTGGGGCGCAACTTCAAGCCGAAAATCAGCGAAGTTCCGCTCGAAATGGGGTTGACGGTGGTGATGTATACCGACGGGCTGGTTCACGCCGGGACGCGGCGCGGCGAGGGCATGGATGTGGGCATTACCCTGCGCGGCCTGCTCGAAGATGGCGACCCCAGCGCCCAGGTGATTGCCGATGCGCTGCTGGCGCAAGCCATGCGGCTGGACGAGGGCCGACCGGCGGACGATATGAGCGTGGTAGTGATGCGCGTTATGCCGCGCGGCGAAGAAAACGTGCGCCGGATGACGGTGCGCCTGCCGCTGAACGCATGAGAGTGAATACGCGAAAACTCAAAGCCTCGTGGCGCGACACAACGCTCCTGCTGCGGGAGTTCCGCCAGCCATTGATTCTGTTCTCGCTGGCGCTGCTGGCAGGCGCGAGTCTGTATTATCAACTGGCGCGGGGATATGGCGAGCCAATCCGGTCTTTCAGCGAGGCCGTTTACCTGATGCTGACGCTGACGTTTTTGCAGGCGGGCGGGGAGTTTCCAACACAACCCTTGTTACAGGTTTTTTATTTCTTCATGCCGCTGATTGGGCTGGTCATCCTGGCGCAAGGGCTGGCCGATTTCGGCTATCTCTTGTTCAACCGGCGCGCGCGCAGCAAGGAGTGGGAAATGGCAGTCGCTTCGACGTTCGAGAATCATACCGTCCTGGTTGGGCTGGGACACCTGGGCTACCGGGTGGCGCAAAATTTGTTCAAGATGGAAGAGCCGGTGGTGGTCATCGAACTCAATCCAAACACCGACCTGGTGGGAACGGTGCAGGCCATGAACATCCCGGTCATCCAGGATGACGCCGCGCGGCAGGCGGTGCTGGATGCGGCAGGTATTCGGCGCGCCAAAACGATTGTGCTGTGTTCGCAGAACGACTCGATGAACCTGCAAATCGCGGTCAAGGCGCGCAACCTGAACCCGGCCATCCGGGTGGTCATCCGCATTTTCGATGACGATTTCGCCGAGTCGCTGCAACAGCAATTCGGTTTTTACGCCCTGAGCGCCACCAGCATGGCAGCCCCGGCCTTTGCCGCCTCGGCTGCCGGGGCCGATGTGACCCGCCCCATTACGGTGGAAGGGCAGTCGCTCAGCCTGGGACGCCTGACGGTCAAAGAGAACAGCAGGTTACACTGGCGCTCTGTTTCGGAGATTGAATCCAGTTATGATGTAAGCGTCGTCCTGCTCAAGAATCAGGAAAAACCCGACCTGCACCCTACGGGGAGTCAGATGCTGCGGGCAGGCGATGTCGTTGCTGTGTTGGGAAGTCCCGACCGATTGAATGCGCTTGTGCATGATAACCAATGAGAGCAAGGGAGCAAGGAAACAAGTAGACAAGAAAACAGGTAGAAAAGGAAGCAGGAAGGCATGAAAGAACCGCTGATTGGGCTGGTGGGGCCGTGCGGCTCGGGGAAATCGACCCTGGCCGGGCGGCTGCGGGCGCGCGGCTGCCGGGTAAAGCACATCGCGCAAGAACATTCCTTTGTCAAGGATATGTGGATGCGGCTGGTCAACCCGGATGTGTTGGTGTTTCTTGACGCTTCCTACCCCGTCACCAACGCGCGGCGCGACCTGGACTGGAATGAATCCGATTACCTGGAACAGCATCGCCGCCTGGCGCACGCCCGGCAGCACGCTGATTTGTACCTCTTTACCGACTCGCTGAGCGTGGACGAGGTGGAGCAAGCCATCCTCGAATTCCTTCGAAAACACGCCTGATTTCGCTCAAAAACCATTTGGACGCGGACTTCGCGGAAAACGCGGAAAAAGCCCTGAAACTGGTTAATAAGCCGGCCACCGTTGATTTTTACTCTTTGCGCTCTTGGCGGCTTTGCGAGCAGCCCTTTTCAGCGTCATCCTGCATGAAATTGCTTTCAGATTGGGAATTGCTGCTTGCCCCTTTGCCCCTTGCTTATTTGCTGATTTCCCTCGAATAGGAGTATAATTTGCCATCGCAATCAGGCCAGCCAATGGCTGGTATTTTTTGTGCATGGAGATGTCCGTAAATGATTCGCAACCTTACCGCAAGGCTGGTCATTATCCTCGCAATTGCTGCATTGGCAATCTGGATTGACGCCAGCAACACATTCACCATCCGCAACCCCATCAACCAGGCCGTCATTTATCAGCGGGATGTCAGCCCGCGCCTGGGACTCGACCTGCGCGGCGGCTTGCAAGTGCTGATGGAAGCCGACCTGCCCGAAGGCGCAGCCATCACCGCCGAGTCGATGGAAGTCGCCCGCACCATCCTCGAAAACCGCACCAACGCCCTGGGCGTGACCGAAAACACCATCCAGGTGGCTGGCGACCGCCGCATCGTGGGCGAATTCCCCGGCGTGCAGGATTCAGACGCCGTGCTGGCCACCATCCAGCAGACTGGTTTGCTCGAATTTGTCGATACTGGCGATGTTTCGCTGCCTGAAGGTTTGGAAGTCCTGACCGACTTCAGCCCCGGCGGCGAACCTGCTCCCGCCCCAGAACCGCTGGAAGATGGCAGCGTCCCAACCGTGTATCGCACCGTCATGACTGGCGCGGACTTGAAAACCGTCAGCGTTATCGCCGGGCAACTGGCCGGCTCGTACCAAATCGCTTTTACGCTGAGCGATAACGGGGCCAGAATTTTCGGCGAACATACCGCCGCTAACGTCGGTAGGTACCTGACCATCGTGCTTGACAAGAAAGTCATTTCCAGCCCGCGCATCGATGGTCCCATCCCCGGCGGCGAGGGCGTGATTACCGGCAATTACACATCAGAATCAGCCAACGCCTTCGCGGTGCAGCTGCGCTATGGCTCGCTGCCCATCCCCCTGAAAATTGTCGAAACCCGCTACGTCGGTGCCACCCTCGGCGAGGACTCGCTGCAAAAAAGCATGGTGGCCGGACTGGTCGGCATGACGATTGTCATCCTGTTCATGGGGCTGTATTACCGCCTGCCCGGTATCGTGGCCGACATTGCCATCCTGTTTTTCGCGGCGGTCGCTTTTGCCCTGTTCAAGTGGATTCCGGTCACGCTGACCCTGCCAGGCATCGCCGGGTTCCTGCTCTCGACCGGCTCGGCGCTCGACGCCAACATCCTGATTTTCGAGCGCATCAAGGAAGAACTCCGCTCCGGGCGCACGCTCGAGCAGGCCATCGACCAGGGCTGGCTGCGGGCGCGCTCCTCGATTTTCGACTCGAACATGGCAACCGTTATCACCTCGCTCATCCTGTTCTGGTTCGGCTCCTCGTTTGGCGCCACTATCGTCAAAGGCTTTTCGCTGACCCTGATGTTGGGCGTGGCCATTTCGCTCTTTACCGCTATTTTTGTCACCCGCAGCCTGCTGGCGCTGGCACTGAAAGCATTCAAGCCGAAGAACTTCGAGTTCTGGTTCGGCATCTAACCGGAGGCGGACATGAATATCCTCGGAAAACGCTACATCTTCTTTTTCGTTTCACTGCTGGTGATTGTCCCCGGCCTGCTGGTGCTGGGCATTGGCGGACTGCCGCTGGCGCTCGACTTTACCGGCGGCTCCCTGCTCGAAGTCAGTTTCCCTGAAGCCGCGCAGCAGCCGCAGCCCGCGGAAATTATCGCCCTTTACAACGAGATTGGGGTCAAAGATACCCAGGTGCAGACAACCGACGCTGGCAGTCTGGTCATTCGCTCCACCTTCCTGGATGACGCTACCCGCGAACAGGTGCTGACCGCCCTCCAGGAGAAATTCGGCTCGAAACCAACGATGATTCGCTTCGACAGCGTCGGCCCGACCATTGGCGCGCAAGTCGCTTCCCGCGCCGCCCTGGCCGTGACGGTCGCCGCGCTGGTGGTTGTCCTGTATATCACCATCACCTTCCGCGGCATTGTGCACTCTTTCCGTTATGGGGTGTGCGCCATCCTGGCGATGCTACATGACGTAGCAGTCGTATTCAGCGTGGCCGGGCTGGGCGCGCTCTTCCTGGGCTGGGAAATGGACTCGCTCTTCCTGACCGCCCTGCTGACCGTCATCGGCTTCTCGGTGCAGGATAAAATCGTGGTATTCGACCGCATCCGTGAAAACTCGAACATCCTGCGCCGCCTCGATTTCGAGACGCTGGTCAACCACTCGGTCGTCCAGACCCTGCAGCGCTCCATCAACACCCAGTTGATGACCGTCGAATTCCTCTTGCTGTCGCTGGCCCTGTTCGGCGGCGTGACCTTACAGGAGTTCTCGGTGCTGATGCTGGTCGGCCTGTTCAGCGGTACTTACTCCTCGATTTTCATCGCCGCCCCGGTGCTGGTGGTGTGGGAAAAGCAGGAGTGGAAAACCTGGTTCGGGCGCAACAAAGCAGAATCGGCTGCGTAAAGGCCAATTCATTCCCCAAAAGCGCGTGGAGAACTCCGCGCGCTTTTTTGTTCAAGCAATCAGGTGACAATCACCCATGCGCAAAGAAGGTAAAATTACAATACAAGAAAGGACAACGCCATGCAATTTCTCCCCGAAGATGTTCTCAAACTGGGACTCGCCATCCTGGTCGGCGGGCTGATTGGAGCCGAGCGCGAGTTCCGCGACAAATCGGCGGGACTGCGTACTATCATTTTCATCACCCTCGGCTCGACCCTGTTCACCATCCTGTCACCCAAACTTGGTGATGACGTTCACGCCGCGCGGGTCGCCGCCAACATCGTGACCGGCATCGGCTTTCTGGGCGCAGGCGCCATCATCCGCGAAGGGACGAAAATCGCCGGGCTGACCACTGCCTCCACCATCTGGCTGGCCGCTTCGCTTGGCATGGGCATCGGCGGCGGGCAATATGCGCTGGTCATGATTTCCACGCTGGTCATCATGGTCATCCTGTGGCTGTTCCCCTGGTTCGAGCGCGTGATTAACCACCTGCGCGAGGCCCGCGCTTATGAAATCCTGCTGCCGCCCGGTTCAGAACGCATCGCTGAAATTGCGGGCAAATTCCGTCAGGTTGGGCTGCATGTTATCAGCCATAAAGAGCATAAAACCGAGAAAGGGTTGCTGCTCATCGTCTCCACGTTCGGGCGGCCCAAAAACCATGCCCGGCTGACCCAGATGTTATTGCCCGACAGCGAAGTCCTGGAATTCCGGTACTGACCATGCCACTGACCACCCTCAGCCAATCCTCGCTGCAAGATTACGCCGACTGCGCCCGGCGCTTCCAACTGCGTTACCTCGACCGGCTGGTCTATCCCGCCGTCGAGACCGAACCCGCGCTCGAAAACGAACGGCGCCAGCAGGAGGGGGAATACTTTCACCGCCTCGTCCAACAGCGCCTGCTCGGAATCCCCGCTGAAAAAGTCGGGCGGCTGGCAAACACGCCCAACCTGCAAAGATGGTGGGAAAACTATCTCACCTCTTTCGCCTTTCCTGTTGCGCCGCAGGCCCTGTACCCAGAACTGACCCTCTCGGCCCCGCTGCCGCCCTTCCGCCTGCTGGCAAAGTTCGACCTGGTGGCACTGTTTCCAGATGGGAAGGCCATCATCTACGACTGGAAAACCTACCGCAAACGCCCCAAAAACGAATTCCTCGTCCTCCGCTGGCAGACGCGCGTCTATCGCGCCCTGCTCGTCCGAGCGGGAATTCAGTTGAACGGCGGACAGCCGCTCGCGCCGGAACAAATCGAGATGGTGTACTGGTTCTCCGATTTTCCGGCTGACCCGGCGCATTTCCCCTACAATGCCGCCCAATTCAAACGCGACTGGGACGCGCTCGAAAGGCTCGCCGTTGAAATTTCTAAATCAACAGATTTTCCCCTCACCGACGATGAGCAAAAATGCGCCTGGTGCAGTTACCGCTCCTACTGCAATCGCGGCATCCGGGCCGGTGAAGGCGAGGAAACCGAAATCGACACCAACCCCGAAATCAACTTCGAGCAAATCGGGGAAATCGAACTGTAGTTCTGGAGTCCGGCGGCTTGCCGCTGGAGACAACCATGCGCTGGATAAACGCCCCCCAACCATCGTTTTCCCTTTTTGGATATTCAGACCTGATTTCCGCTGCCCTGATTCGGCGTGGAATCCGGACAGTGGACGAGGCCCAGGCATTCCTCCATTCGGATTCTTACACGCCGACACCGGCCTCCGCGCTGCCGGGCATGGATTCTGCGCTCGAAAGAATCTCGTCCGCCGTTCGCCGCCGGGAGCGCGCCTGCATCTGGGGTGATTTCGACGTGGACGGACAGACCGCGACTGCGATACTCGTCGAAACCCTGCGCAGCCTCGGCGCGGATGTGACCTACTACATCCCCGTCCGCGCGCGTGAAAGTCATGGCGTTCACATCCCACGCCTGAAAGAAATCATCGACCTGGGCGCGCAACTGGTTATCACCTGCGATACCGGCATCACCGCGCACGAAGCGGTTCGCTATGCCGCCTCGCGCGGCGTAGATGTGCTCATCACCGACCATCACGACCTGGGCGAGAGGCTGCCCCCCGCCGTCGCCGTCACCAACCCCAAACTGCTGCCGCCCGAACACCCCCTCGCCAACCTGCCCGGCGCAGGCGTGGCCTATAAACTGGCGGAAGGGCTGCTGGAACAGTCATCCTTCGGCATTCATCCTTCCTCTTTGCTTGACCTCGTCGCCCTCGGCACCGTCGCCGACCTCGCCATTTTACGCGGCGATGCGCGCTGCCTGGTGCAAAAAGGACTCGACGCGCTGCGTAACACGCAACGGCTCGGCCTCCAAACCATGCTGGAACTGGCCGAACTCAAGCCTGAAAACATCACCGAATCGCACATCGGATTCGCGCTGGGGCCGCGCCTGAACGCCCTCGGCCGGCTGGAGGACGCCAACCCGGCGGTCGATTTGCTGACCACCCAGGACCCCATCCGCGCGCGGGTGCTGGCGGCCCACCTGGAAGGCCTGAACGCGCAGCGCAAACTGCTCTGCGACCAGGTGACAATGGCCGCCGAAGCCCAACTGCGCGCCGACCCCTCCCTGCTGGCCGCGCCGGTCCTCCTGCTGGCCGGGAAGGATTGGCCGGGCGGCGTGGTCGGCATCGTGGCGGCGCGCATGGTCGAACGCTATGGCAAACCCGCCATCCTGATGACCAGCGGGGCAGACGGCCTGACGCGCGGCTCAGCCCGCTCCATCGATGGGTTGCACATCACCGAGGCGATTGCGGCCCAAAAAGACATCCTGCGCAACTACGGCGGACACCCGATGGCGGCTGGGTTGGGCCTGGAAACCGAAAAACTGCCCGAATTCCGCAGGCGGCTGTCGAAAACAGTCGAACGAATGTTGGAGGCAGCCCAAATCGAGGAAGCGACGCTCGCAATCGACGGCTGGCTGGGGCTGGAGCAAATCTCGCTCGAACTGGCCGCCGATATCGAGCAGTTGGCGCCCTTTGGGCCGGGAAACGAACGACTTACAATGGCTACGCGCAGCCTGGCGCTCGAATCCGCCGCGCCGGTCGGCAAGGGCGGCGAGCATGTGCGTTTGACGGTCTCCGATGAAGCCGGGAACAAACTTCCCGTGTTGTGGTGGAACGGAGGCAGCGAGGAACTGCCCCAGGGCCGGTTCGACCTGGCCTACACCATCCGTACCAGCGACTATAAAGGCCAGAAACAGGTCACGGTAGAGTTGGTGGATTTTCGGGAGACTGAGGGAGAACGGGTTACGGTTCAACGCCAAAAGGTGGAAGTCATTGACTGGAGAGAAAAGAAAAAAGAACGGGAATCTTTCATCTTTCATCTTTCATCTTTCATCCCTTATGAAATCTGGGCCGAGGGCGAACACAAAAAAGCGGTCAACGGCCTGGGGCGGCACGAACTCAAGGCGGCGGAAACGCTGGTGATTTGGACAACTCCGCCTTACGGGGATGTTTTGCGCGAGGTGATGGAAAAGGTCAAACCGCAAAAGGTCATCCTGGTTTGCCAGGAGCCGGAGTGGGATTTCCTGACGCGGCTGGCGGGGGTGGTCAAGTTCGTGCTCAAGCAGCGCGGCGGGAGGGTCTCGCTCAACGAGCTGGCGGCGGGGAGCGGGGAGCGGCTGGCAGCCGTGCGCCTGGGGCTGGAGTACCTCTCGAAACAGGGGCAGGTGACAGTGGAGTCAGAATCGGGCGGGGGAATTGTTCTCGCCGCCTCGAACGCCCGGACGGATGAAGCCGCCGCAGCGGAGATTAAAATCCAAATCGAAAAAATGATGGCTGAGTCGGCGGCGTATCGCCGTTTTTTCAGTAAAAATCCAAACCCAATCGAGGGACTATGAGACAACTTCCGGGGCATGGCGCGTGTTTTGTGTGCGGGGCCGATAACCCGCGCAGTATTGGGCTGACGTGGTTCGAGGAAAACGGCGAGATTTTCGCAGAGTACGCCTTCGACCAGGGCCAGCAGGGGCCGCCCGCCCACCTGCACGGCGGGGCTTCGGCGGCGGTGCTGGACGAGGCGATGGGCGCGGCGGTCTGGACGGCGGGGCTGCGCGTGGTGGCGGTCAACCTGGAAATCAATTACAAACAGCCGGTGCCGCTCGGCCAGAAAGTGACCATCCGGGCGCGGGTGCAGGAGCGGCAGGAGCGCAAGGTGCTGACGACGAGCGAGATTTTGCTGCCAGATGGCGCTGTGGCGGTGACAGGGCGCGGGGTGTATGTGCCAGCCCCGCATCTGGTGGGGGCGGAAAAGGTGAAGTTTGAGTGACCGGCGTCGAATGGCGCGATTCGTGCGTATCGCAAGTTTGGCGGGGCATGGGGAGAAAAAAACCGGAACAAAATAAACAGCGACGGCCATTGTCAGGCGGTCGCCGTTTTACTTGCTTAAAGTGATGGATGTAAACAGGTAATTCTTGTCGAGTCTCGTAAAGTCGTACCGATTAAATCGGCGGTGTGGTTTTGCCGTATGGACATGATCGACCAGGGGAAGGCATACTGGTGGTTGGCAAAAACAGCCATGTTCAATTCGCCCATCAAATCTTGCTTGGTCA
>DAOUAZ010000080.1:0-7030 GCA_034432975.1 Anaerolineales bacterium
GGGAAGTTCGCTGCAATTGACGATTAACGGACTGTATAACAACCTCATGGTCGTTATCCGCGACAACCTGGGCGTGCAAGTAACCAGCGCGACGGTCCTCTGCGTGACTCCCACCCCCACAGCGACCCGCACGCCCACAGCAACACCGGTTCCACCAAACATCGTCCTGACCGGCAGCTGCGATGGCGCGGGAAATTCGCAATTCACCATCTCCAATATTGGCGGCGCCATGACCGTCAGTTATACCTGGGAACTTTACCAGAACAGCATCTTCCTGACCTCTGGCCCCTTTACCCTGACCGCCGCCGGAAGCCCGGGGAGTTCGTTGCAATTGACGATTAATGGGCTGTATGGCAACCTCATGGTCGTTATCCGCGATAACCTCGGTGTGCAACTGACCAGCGCAACGGCCCTTTGCGTGACGCCCACCCCCACAGTCACGCGCACCGGTACGGTCACGCAGACCGGCACCGTCACCCCGACTCATACGATTACAACCACATCCACCATTACTCCAACTCCAACAGTGACAGGCACGGCAACAGAGACCCCAACTCCTACCGTTACGCCGACACTTACCATTACCCCGACCCCGACGGTGACAGGCACAATAACCGAGACTCCGCTCCCCTCTGATACGCCCACGCCGACGCCCACCGGAACCGCGACGGTGACTGCCACGCCCACTATATCCGAGACACCCGTTATTTCCCCAACCCCTACGGGAACCGTTACCCTGCCCCCGCCGCCGCTGGTCATTGATACCGACCCGGAAGAGGGCGCAGTGCTGAACATTGGCCCGTCACAACTGATGGTTGCTTTTAACAAAGACGTGGTTCATGATGGCTCTGCCAATGCCGCGGATAACCCCATCAACTATCTTTTGGTGGAACAGGGGCCCAACCAAGCCGTCGAAACGCTCTCCTGCTCCGGCGGGCGGCAGGGTGACGATACGCAGTACACCATAGCCAGCGTCGTTTACAGCAACAACGGCGGCGGCCCATTCAGGGCCCTGCTCAACCTGCCTGCGCCCCTGCCGGTCGGCGTATATCGGCTGTTTGCATGTGGAACGACCTCCATCGAGGATTCGTTTGGGAGCAAAATCAATGGCGGCCGTGATACAGTGGTGAACTTCCGCGTAGTGGCAGCCAAATCCAGCCCCAAAAAGTTACCCGATACGGGTTTCCAGCCAGGCGCAGTGGTGGAACTTCCTCCCCAATCAATGGACAAGGCCTACGCTGCGACCGAGTTGACCCTGCGAATTCCGAAACTGGGGTTGAATATGCCCATCCTGGGGGTGCCTTTTGTCAACAGTGACTGGGACGTTTCCTGGCTGGGAAAAAATGCCGGTTGGCTGGAGAACTCATCCTTCCCCACCTGGCCGGGAAATTCCGTGCTGACCGGCCACGTCTGGAATGCGGACAACAGACCGGGAGTCTTTGCGCGCCTCAACGATTTGCGATATGGCGACAAAATCGAAGTGCGGATTGCAAACCAGGTATATACCTACGAAGTGACAGAGAATAAGCGCATCAAACCTGGGCAGATTGACCTGGCATTCCAGTCGAAATCGTCCAGTTGGCTAACGTTGGTGACCTGTGAAGGTTACGATGCGAAGACGGCCACTTACAGCGCCCGTCGCCTGGTGCGCGCTGTGTTGGTCAAAATCACTGTCGATTAGGCAAACATGGTTCCCGGCAGCCTCGCAAATGCGCGATGTTACTCGTTTTGGCGGCAAAAACCTGACAAGTGTCATACCAATAACAGATTTTTTGTCGGTTGCGGAAATGGGGAAATGGGATTAAGATGATGATGCGATGCTGACGCCTATGGAAATATCCTTCCTTCCCGGCATCCTTATGCCATAAAATCAGGCCAGCCTGACAGGTCAAACATACCTGCCAGGCTTTTTTTATCCCTTAACGCTGCCATGAGCGGCAAACGTCCCGAAGGTTGACACCCAAGATTAAAAATTGCCCCATAACCCTTCGGGACGGTATCTCCACTGTCATCATCCAAATTCCAATCCCTACCTAAAGGAGTAAGAATGCAGACACCCTGGGAATACCGATATGCCCACCGCACGAAAAAAATGGGAAGTTCGGTCATCCGCGAGCTGCTGAAACTGACAGAGCAGCCCGACATCATCTCGTTTGGCGGCGGCCTGCCCGCCCCCGAGGTTTTTCCGGTCAAGGAATTCAAAGAAGCCTGCAATACCGTCCTTGAAACAATGGGAGCGCAGGCCTTGCAATATGGCACAACCGAGGGCTACACCCCGCTGCGCGAGATGATTGCCCGCCACACGGGGCGCTATGGCATCAAAGTCGACGCCGGCAACATCGCCATCACGTCCGGCTCGCAGCAGGCGCTCGATTTTATGGGCCGCCTGTTCCTGAACCGGGGCGATTACATCGTGGTCGAATCGCCCACCTACCTGGGCGCGCTCCAGGCCTGGAACGCCTATGGCGCGCAATATATCTCCGTCCCGTCCGATGAAAACGGCATGATTGTCGATGAGTTGGAAAAAGCCCTGCGCATCGGGCCGAAGTTCATCTATGTCCTGCCCAATTTCCAAAACCCGAGCGGCTCGACCATGACGTTGGAACGCCGCCAGAAACTGGTGGAAATTGCCGACCATTACGGCGTGCCGATTATCGAGGACGACCCCTACGGCCAACTGCGCTTCGAGGGCGAACACCTGCCTTCGGTGGCGCTGCTCGACAGCCAGTACCGCAAGGATAACGGCACGTATACCGGTAACGTCATCTACCTGAGTACCTTCTCTAAACTCCTGGCGCCTGGCCTGCGCCTGGCCTGGGTCATCGCTCCCGAACAAGTGATACGCAAAATCGTAATGACCAAACAGGCCGCCGACCTGCACACCGCCACCTTCAATCAGATTGTGGCCCACGAGGTCGCCAAGGGCGGCTTCCTCGATGAGCATGTCAAGGTCATTCGCGCAACCTACAAAGAGCGCCGCGATGTAATGCTCGAAACGATGGACGAAATCTTCCCGCGCGAGGTGCGCTGGACCACGCCGCACGGCGGCATGTTCCTGTGGGGCATCCTGCCCGAGTACATGGACGCCGCCGAACTCCTGAAAAAGGCCGTCGATAAGAAAGTCGCCTTCGTTCCCGGCGCGGCCTTCCACCCCACCGGCGGCGGGAACAACACCATGCGGATTAACTTCTCTTACTCCAAGCCCGATGTCATCCGCGAGGGCATCACCCGCCTGGGCCTGCTGCTGCGCGAGGAAGTGGCGAAGAATGCCAGGCAGAAGCATTTGTACGATTGAGTTCGATGGCAAGACACAGACCGTAGACGATAGACGGCAGACCATAGACAGCGGCCACGCTCCATTAGGAACGTGGCCGCTGTCGTTTCAGATACTATCGTTCAGATACTATCGTCCGTCATTCATTCTTCCACATACGGAACATACTCGGCCCGGGCAATGCCCTGGTCAATGGCTTTTTGGGCGACGGCGCGGGCGACGGCCAGGTGAACCTTTTTATCGAGCGGGTTGGGAACCAGTTCACCGGGCGGGGTCAGGTCGGCGATGGTCTGGGCGGCGGCCAACAGCATCTCGTGGGTAATGCGCGGGGCGTTGGCATCCACCGCGCCGCGGAAAATGCCGGGGAATCCCAGCACGTTGTTGACCGATTTTCCATCCGCTGCGAAGAGCGCGCCCTGCGCCAGGGCGGTTTCCGGGTCGATTTCGGGGTTGGGGTTCGAGAGCGCCAGGATAATTTGACCCTTGCGCACCATTTCGGGCTGAATGAGACCCCTTGCACCGGTGGTCGAGATGACGATGCCGCAGTCGGACATCACCTCGCGCAGGTTGGCAGGCCGCCCCCCGGCCCCTTCCAGCCGCTTGAGCGCATCGGGGTTCAGGTCTGCGCCCCAGACCGGGTTGCCGGTCAGCCGCATCAACATTTGGGCGGTGGCAAACCCTGCCGCGCCCAATCCAATTTGCCCGATTTTGGCCGCCGAAAGGGAAACGCCGGTTTGACGGGAGGCTACCATCAGCGCCGCAGTGGTGACGACGGCCGTCCCGTGCTGGTCGTCGTGCATGACCGGGATGTCGAGCCGCTTTTGCAGGCGTTCCTCTATCTCGAAGCAGCGCGGGGCCGAAATATCCTCCAGTTGGATGGCGGCAAAGGTCGGGGCGATGGCGGCCACCGTCTCGACAATCTGGTCGGTGTCGCGCGTATCGAGCAAAATCGGGATTCCTGACAGCCCAACCAGCGTTTCCATCAACATGGCCTTGCCTTCCATCACCGGCATCCCGGCCAGCGGGCCGATGTCGCCCAGGCCCAGGACGGCCGTCCCATCGGTGACGATGGCGACCATGTGGCTGGTGCTGGTGTAGAGCCGCGCCAGCGAGGGGTCCCCGGCAATCTTCAGGCAGACTTCGGCCACGCCAGGGGTATAAACCCGCCGCAGGGTGGCGAGAGAATCGATGGGGTAGCGCGAGCGGATGGCGATTTTGCCTTTCTGATGCAGTTCCAGCACTTCGTCGCGCACAGCCATCACCTTGGAGCCGGGAATCGCCCGGATGGACTCGATAATGCTGTTCATCTGCTCCAGATTATCGGCGTAGATGACGATATCGCGTACCACATGGCGCGAAGTTTCGGTCAGCAGGTGAATATCGCCCACGCCGCCGCCCGCATCCGAGATGACCGAGAGCAGGCGGGCCAGTTGTCCCAGCGTTTGTTCGTTGCGCACGCGCGCTGTGCGGCTGATTTTTGGGTGCAGCGGCATTACTTCCTCCCTGCAAGTATATCCAGCAACTGCGCATGTTCGGTAATGACCGGGCAGTCGGGAGTCTCGAACAACTGATGCCGGTCGAACAGCACTGGCAGCATCCCGGCCCGGCGCGCGCCAACTACATCGGCGAAATAGTTATCGCCGACATACATCGATTCCGGCGGGGAAAAACCGGCTTTTTCGAGCATGAAGAGGAAGACTTCCGGGTTGGGTTTGCGGATTCCAGCCTGCCCGGCATAGACCACCAGGTCGAACAGTTCGCCCAGGCCGCGTTCGTCCAGGTAGTCGTTATATGGCTCGAAGCGGTTGGACATCACGCCGAGAAAGAATCCGTCTTTGCGCAGCGTCCGCAGGGTCGCGTGGACATCCTCGAAGATGATGTCTTGCGGTTTGAAGCGTTCGCCCATGTAGGCGTTCAGCTGCGGGGCCAGTTCGCGCGCCTGTTCGGGCGATGCGCCCAGGGCCTGCAACTGGCGGGAGCAGTAATTCAGCCAGAAAGCCCGGCTGTCGTCGTGAAATGTCTCGCGGTCGCTGATGAGTTCGGGCGATTCGGCGAAATAGCGGTGTTCCCAGATGGCGGCGCGGCGAACCGTCTCGGCGCTGGTCTCCAGCCCAAGCGCGGCGGCCTGCTGCGCGAAGGCATCGCGTCCCAGGGGGACGCTGGTGCGCAGGGTGCCATCCAGGTCATAAAAAATGGCTCGAATTCCGTTAGGTGGGGGCATACGTCTCCCATTCTATACCCAGCTGGGTATTATATAAGCGAACTCCCCGCCAGGCGGCGGGGATGGTTTTTACTCGGCTGTTTCCTTTTGCGGCGCGAGGGGCGGTTCGGTCTTTGGCTCGCCGGCCAGGATGGATGGCCCGCGCAGGCGGTCTTCTTCCACCTTGCGAATGCCGTTGCGCACCTGGGTCAGCAGGCGGCTGACTTCTTCCTCCAGCGACTGGAGGGAATTGACGACGTAGGCATCGGCGTCGCGGCGGGTGGCGGCGGCGTCTTCGCGCGCCTGGTTGACAATCTGGCTGGCGCGGGTTTGGGCGCTTTTGACGATGGCTTCGCGCTCCACAATCTGCTCGGCCTTCTCTTTGGCGAGCGTCACGATGCGGCTGGCCTCTTCCTGCGCCTGGGCGGCGATGCGGTCTCGCTGCGCCACCAACTGCTGGGCTTTTTTGACTTCTTCCGGGATGGTGACGCGCAACTGGTCGATGATATCCAGCATTTTATCTTCATCCACAACCACGTTGCGGGTGAATGGCACGGCGCGGGCTTCGTTGAATAGTTCTTCGAGACGATCGACAAGGTGCAGGATGTCCATAAATACCTCTTACGTATCGGCGTAATACGTAAATCGAAACTTAATGCGTTAACAATTCTAGCATATTATTGATTTTCGGGAAGAACAGGCCGCATGGTTCTCTGGTCATTTCCCTGCCGATTCCATTGCGAAATCGCAGAGTGAGCGCAACGGACAGCCCGGGCAATTTGGCTTGCGGGCCTGGCAAACCTCGCGCCCCAGGCGGATGATGTTCAGGTGGGCGGCGTAATAGGTTTCGGGCGGCAGGAGCGATTCCATGTGCGGGTGGGCGTCTTCGACCGACATTTTTTCCGGGCGCAGCCCCAACCGGCCGGTGACGCGGTAAACGTGCGTATCGACCGGGAAGGCCGGCCGGTTGAGCGAGAAACACAGCACGATGGCAGCGGTTTTCGGCCCGACGCCGTTGAATTTCATCAGCCAGGCGCGGGCTTCTTCGAGCGGCAAGTCGTTCAGGAAGGATAAATCGAGATTGCCCCGTTCCCGGGTGATTTCCCTTAAAACCTGCTGGATGCGCGGCCCTTTTTGGTTTGCCAGCCCCGCCACGCGCACCGATTTCACCACTTCAGCCGGTTCCGCATCCCGCGCGGCTTCCCAGGTTGGGAAGCGTCCGCGCAGGGCGTCGAAGGCCTTGTCTCGGTTGACATCGTTGGTGTTCTGCGAGAGGATGGTCGAGACCAGTTCGTCGATGGCGGGCAGCGGGTTGCGCCAGATTGGCTCGTCGTAAAAAGCAAGCAGGGCCTGGTGAACAGCGAGGGCTTTGGCGGGTAAATCCATGGGTCTCCATGCGTGGCGCGAAATGCTATTTCGCGCTACAGTTGCCCGGAATGAATTCCGCGTTACAGCGTTGGGCGGCTTTCGCCGGTATGCAGTTTGCGGTAATTGTAAATTTGTTTCACAGGGCCAAACGCCGCCAGTTCGGCCAGTTGGACGTCATCCAGCGCGCC
>DAOUAZ010000081.1:0-6585 GCA_034432975.1 Anaerolineales bacterium
CGGGACAATTGGTTCTACGACAATTTCTTTCCTGCGGTTGGGGAGATTTTGTATTTTTCAGGGAACTTTGGCCAGGGGAGTTGTATCGTCCCGTTGCGCGCCATCAGCAACAGGAGACCAGCCAGGCCCATCAGCGCGGAGACGAGCATCGAATAACTGATAAACGTATCGCCGATTTTGGGCTGGTCGGGGCGGAAAAACTCGATGAAAACGCGGGCAGAACCAGCCAGCACCAGCCACCAGGCAAAGACCGCGCCCGGCTTGAAGCGTTCCGGCCAGCGGCGGGCGGCCCACAGCAGCGTCCCGGCAAAGAGCAGGTTCATAATCATCTCATAGGCAAAGACCGGGTGGAAGCGGGTCGTTTCGACAGGAAACTGGCTCAAATCCTGAAAGGCAGGAATGCGGTGGAAAGCATCGATTTTGATGCCCCAGGGCAGGGTCGTCGGCGGGCCGTAGAGTTCCTGATTAATAAAATTGGCCGGGCGCGCCAGGGCCTGCCCAATCATCGTCATCGGCGCAACCGCATCGAGGAATAGCCACAAATCGAGTTTGTAGTAGCGGGCATAAAAATAGAGCGCAATTGCGCCAAACAGCAGGCCGCCAAAGAAGTGCAGGCCGCCATCCCAAACCGCCAGGATTTTACCGGGGTAATCGAGATAATAGGGGCTGCCGCCCAGGGTTGTATTGACCACATACCACAGCCGTCCGCCCAGGATGCCGGCCGGCAGCAGGAAAATCATGGCATTCCAGACATGCTCGCCGTTTTCGCCGCGCCGCTTGACTTCCTGCTCGGCCAGCCAGGCGCCGACCGCCACGCCAAACATCACCAGCACCCCGTACCAGCGCAGGGTGAGCGTAAGACTGCCCAGTTGAAACGAAAAAATCACAGGGTCCAAATTTCACCTCCATTGGGAAACTGGCCGAATTATACCCGCTGCAGGCATGATAAAGGCAAGTCATACGCCAGATTCTTTGCTACAATCAAAGCAGTGGAGAATTTTTTATGAGACAGAAGCACTTCATCGGTTCATATAACGGCATCACCTTTCTGGCCGTTCTGTTGATGATGGCAGCATTGGAAATCCCATGACCCTCAAACTGACCCTCACCGTATCCCCACAGACCGACTTTACGGGCCTGGTCATCACCCCTGCCCTTGCCCCGGAAATCATCACCCATGAGACGGCTGGCAAGGAAACCGGAGACATCCGCAGCGTGGGTAGGCAGACCCTGCTCTCGCTCGGGCCGCAGAAAAAGCTGTCGCTCGAAGCGCTTCGCAAAGCGGGCGGAATGCTGGCAAAGTGGCTGTCGAAGAATAACGTGAGCGCTGCTGGACTGGAACTGAATCCGCTCTTTGGGCATGGACTGCCGCCCGCTGCGGCGGTCCATGCCCTGGCCGAGGGACTGCTGCTCGGCGCGTTCACCTTTTCGGCGTACAAGTCGGAGCGCGAGGACAAAGAATCAGCCTTGAGTCTGTTGATAGACGGCAAAACCGGTCCCAGCCAGCAAGATTTGGAGCAAGTCATCCACAAAGCCGAAATTGTCTCTCAAGCAGTCAACCTGGCGCGCGCATGGTCGCACGAGCCGCCCAACGTCATCAACCCGGTTACGCTGGCCGAGCGCGTCCAAACACTGGCGGAGGAAGTCGGCCTGAAATGTACCGTGCTGGATGACGAACAACTGGCCGAACTGGGCGCAGGCGCAATGGTAGCGGTCGGCAAAGGCTCGAACACCCCCGCGCGGCTTATCATTCTGCAACACGCCGGCACGAGCGGCGGGCAGCCGGTGGCGCTGATTGGCAAGGCGCTGACGATGGACACCGGCGGCTATTCCATCAAGACGACCGAGGGCATCGTCGGCATGAAATACGACAAATCGGGCGGGATGGCGGTCATCGGCGCAATGATGGCGGTTGCCAGGCTGGGACTCAAAACCCCGGTAGTGGGCGTGATTGCCGCTGCCGAGAACATGATTTCGAGCGCGGCCTACCGTCCCGATGACATCCTGAAAGCGATGAATGGGAAAACGATTGAAATCGTCAGCACCGACGCCGAAGGCCGCCTGGTGCTGGCCGACGCGCTGACCTACACTGAGCGCACCTTCAAGCCGCGCGCCATGATTGACATCGCAACCCTGACCGGCGCGGTGGTGATTGCGCTCGGTTCGGTGCGCGCCGGGATGCTAAGCACCAGCGATGAACTGGCCGAGGCGCTCTACCAGGCCGGGGAACGCACCTACGAGCGCGTCTGGCGGCTGCCGCTCGACGAGGAATATTTCGAGCAAATCAAGGGCGATGACGGCGACATCAAGAACAGCGGCGGGCGCAAGGCCGGCAGCATTATCGGCGGCATATTCCTGAAGCAGTTCGTGACCGACGAAACGCCCTGGGCGCATATCGATATGGCCGGGATGATGGGCGCCGAAAAAGACCTGCCCTATTGCCCCAAAGGCGGCATGGGCTTTGGCGCGCGCCTGTTCCTGGAATACCTGGGAACGCTGGAGTAGCAACCATGGGCGAAGGAGCCTTGCGATGAGCGAACATCAAATCGATACCGGCGATGTGCGTTTCTTCTGCGGCCAATCCCACCCTGCGCTGGCGCAAGAGATTGCCAACGACCTGGGCGTGCCGTTGGAGCAATCCCAGTTCCGGCGCTTCAGCAACGACTGCATGGAAGTCCAACTGGGCGCCAGCGTGCGCTCAAGGAATGTGTATATTGCGCAGTCGCTGGTCAGGCCGGTCAGCGAACACCTGATGGAACTGCTCATCATGCTCGACATCGCCCGCAGCGCCGGGGCGGCCAGCGTCCACGCCATCATCCCATACTATTCCTACGCCCGCTCCGACAAAAAAGACGCGCCGCGTATTTCGATTACCGCCCGGCTGGTGGCCGATTTATTGACGACATCCGGCGCGACGCACGTCATGACCATGACTCTGCATTCGCCGCAGGTGCATGGCTTTTTCAGCGTCCCGACCGATGTTCTCACCGCCCGCCCGGAGTTTGCGGGGTATTTCAGGAACCGCAAACTGGAAAAAACGATTGTCATTTCGCCGGATGTGGGCCGCGCCAAGTCGGCGGTGCGCTTTGCCAATATGCTCGGATTGCCGGCGGTGGCCGCTCACAAGGAGCGGATTTCGGATACCGAGGTCAAAATCGGCGGGTTGCAGGCCAGGCTATTGCGCAAGTACAAACGGGCGCTGGTCTATGACGATGAAATTGCCACCGGCGGCTCGGTCTTCGAGGTCTGCAAAACGCTGGCTGAAAACGGCGTGGAGGAAATCATTCCTATTTGCACGCACGGCGTTTTCACAGCCAAAGCGCTGGAACAACTGGCGCGGATTCCGCAAATCGTAGAAATCGTCACCACCGATACCGTCCCGCCGCCCGCTGAATGCCCCTCGCACCTGACCATCCTGCCGGTCGCAAAGATTTTCGGCGAGGCTATCTGGCGCAACGCAACGCACCAGTCCATCGGCGGCCTGTTCTCGTACTGGCAGGAGCCGGAACACTCATAGAAAGGACACCCCATGACCGCTTATGTCATCGTCGATATCGAAGTCACCGACCCTGAGGGTTACGCCGAATACAAGAGCCTGGCCCCCGCGGCGGTTGCGCTCTATGGCGGCAAATACATCGCCCGGGGCGGACAGACCGAGACGCTGGAAGGCGACTGGCAGCCCAAGCGGCTGGTGATTCTCGAATTTCCATCCTTTGAGCAGGCCAAAGCCTGGCTCAACTCGCCCGAATACGCCCCGGCGCGCGCCTTGCGTCACCGCTACGCCAAGTCCAGCATGGTGGTTATTGAAGGAATGTAAAGCATCCATCATTGTCCGAAACCGTCCCGAAGGTTGGCGAAAAATGGTTTAATTCTCCTCGTAAAACCTTCGGGACGTTCTTTTACCGCGCCTTCCTGCCCATTGTGGCCGCCGCGCGCCTGGCGGAGGGAATTCCCGAATTACAGGACTGGCTGCTGGCGCAAGCGTATCGAGTACAGAATGGGTAAATCGACGCCTACCCGGCGCGCACGTTTCGCAGCAAGGCCAGGAATAAAAAGGCTGCCGCGAGCCGCCCAATGGCAGACAGGATAAAGACCCAGTCATAACCCCACGCTGAGGAAATCAGCGCGCTGCCCAGGGCTGCGCCACCCGCCAGCGAAATCGTCACCACCACCTGGAAAATCGCCGAGTAACGCGCCCGCCGGTTTTCGGGCATGAAAACCAGCAGGAAATTGAACGAAGCCAATTCGAACGCCCCCCAAAACACCCCGGCAAAAGAATTAATGACCAGGACATGCCACAACTGGCTGGCAAATATCCACAAGATGGGCAGGATTGGCACCAGGAACATGCTGACCATTTGCAGCCGACCCGCGCCCCAGCGGTCAGCCAGTTCGCCGATTTTGCGCTGGGTCAGCACCCTGGTCACATTGGCGGCAATCGCGGCCAGCCCAATCATCGCCGCCGTAAACCCCAAATCCTGGGCCATGTAGACGTTGAAGAACGGCCCGGCAATGTTGAGCGAGAGATTCCAGACCGCCATGGCAATACAAAATTGCAGGAATAAGGGGGAGGAGCGAAAATCCTGCCAGACTTCCGTTAAAGAGAGTTTCATCGCGCTTTGAACGGGCTGCTCCCCCGCTGAATCCTTGATGCGCCAGAAAAAATACGTGGACAAGAGCCCGGTCAGGAACGACAGCCCTAACGCCAACTGATAGCCTTGCAGCGACCCGACCCGGGTGATGAACTCGCCCATCAGGTACGTCGCCACAATACCGGCGATGACCATCACGAAGTTGCGCGAGCCGAAATAACGCCCGCGCCCCTGGATCGGCACGATGTCGCCGGTCAGCGACATCCAGGCCGGGAAAGCCAGGTTGCCCGCCGCGCTGCGGATGACGCCCAGCGTGATGACCAGCCAGACGAGAGGCTGACCACTGACCGGGAACGGAGCAAGCGCCATCGCCAGCAGCATGATACGCGCCAGCAAACCGCCAAAAATGACCGTGAATTCCTTGCGGCGGCCATATTTTTCGACAATGAACGCGCCCGGCAAAAGGGCGAGCGCCGCCGCCAGGCTGGAGAGCGCGCTGAACCAGCCAACCTGCGCCCCGCTCGCGCCGACGGCGAGCAGGTACAGGGTCAAGTAGTTAATCGGGACGGTATCGCTGGCAGCGGCAAACAGGCCGTCGAACCAGTAGCGATACAGGTTACGGCGCGATTCTTGGGGCAGGGCGTTTGCCCAGTCGCCGCCGGTAATGAACAGGCGGGTGGAATGACGAAGTTTGTTGAGCATAAAAAGGGGAGATAGGATGATGGGATGACGTACTGCGCCGTGTGCTTTTGAAACAAACGTCCCGAAGGCTTTTTGAAAAAGAAACTGCGGCACGAAAGGCAGCCTTCGGGACGTTGACTTATACCAGACCGCGCCCAAGTTTAACACGCAGGCCGCCGTTGTTGAAGGCCAGGGAGGGTTCCAGTTTCAGGCCGGCGTGACCAAGCAGGAATTCATCACTCGACAAAATGGCTACACGCCAACCATGGCATTTCGAGCGCAGGACGCTGCCAAACTGAGCGTACAGGTTGCGCAAATCCTTGCCCTCGCTGACGCGCACGCCATAGGGAGGGTTGGTGACAATCCAACCGGGTGGTTTGCCCGCTGTTGAACTGCGGGCAGAACGAGGTGGATAGAGAGCCGAAACGGCCTGAGTCTCGAACTGGATAAGGTGATGAACGCCCGCGCGACGGGCGTTTTCCTGCGCGAGTCGGACTGCGCCGGCGTCCCGGTCAGAGGCGAGGATTAAAGGCGGAGAGATGAGAGAGGAAAGATGAAATTCAGAGCAGAGTGATTTCCAAAGAGATTCATCGAAATTGGGCCAATCCATGAAAGCGAATCGCCGCTTCATTCCCGGAGGAATACCAAGCGCCAGGAGCGCGGCTTCGATGGGAATCGTGCCAGAGCCGCAGAACGGGTCCAAGAGCGGGGATTGGGCGTCCCAGCCCGAGGCCAGGAGCATAGCGGCGGCCAGCGTCTCGCGCAGGGGGGCTTTGGCGGTGGCGAGACGGTATCCGCGCCGGTGAAGCAGCGCGCCGGATGAGTCGACGCTGACCGTGCATTTGTCATCGACGAGGCGGGCCAGAATCAACTGGGGCGGATTGCCGCTCTCCTCGTCGTCTGTTTCGTCCGCAGTTGAACTGCGGACGCGAGCCGAGGGTTTTCCCAGCCGGGCCTCGAGGGCGGTCAACAGTCGTTCGGCGACGGCTTCGGAGTGGTAGAGTTTCGATTTGTGGCAGGTGACGCGCAGGGCCACCGGTTGGCCGGGGGTCAGGAATCGTTCCCAGGGCAGGCGCGAGGCTTTTTCGACCAATTCGGGGAAACTGCGCGCCATGAAGGGCATGCCCAGGCGGACAAGGATGCGCGAGGCGGTTCGAAGGTGGAGATTGGCGCGGTAGAGAGCCTCGAGGCCGCCTTTGAAATGCAAATCGTTGAAGGTAGAAGGTTGAAAGGGAGCAGCAGCGGGGGCTGAGGGCTGTTTTTCGGTATCTTTAACGGCGGGCAGGGACTCAGCGGGGAGGAGTCCGAGGCG